>JAQAZP010000111.1:0-11266 GCA_032127265.1 Acidobacteriota bacterium | reverse complement strand
GGCAGGAACGGCCATCGCTGCAGCAGGCTCTTCGCTGGTCGATCCCCGTCTTCTACGCCGTCCTGATTCTGAACAAGATCCTGTTCGAATCGTTCAGCGACCTGGACAGCATAAGCCGGTCGATCGCCAGCGTGGCCATCGTCGGCGCGGCCGCCCTCACTTTCCACCGGATCATGGTCGAACCGCACGGCCCCCTGCGACGCGATTCCAGGCTTTGGGTCGCTTGCGCCGCCTTGATCTATCATGCAGGAACACTGACCCTGTTCACCCTGGGCCAGGAAATGATGGCGGACAATATGGCTGAGTTCGAGAAAATCTACTTTATCCACTCGACGATCAACGTCTTCACCAACCTGCTCTTTGCTGGGGGGTTCCTGTGCCGGAAGCGACGCTAGACTATTTCTGGCTCTGCATCATCGTCACCATGGTGATCCTGGTGCTGGTCTCCGCCTTCCTGCTGATCTTTGTCACCAGCTCCCAGCGACTGCGCTCTGAACGGGACTTTGTCAACTCGATGCTCAAGACCACCCAGGCGCTGATCATGGTCTTTGATAAAGACGGCCGGCTGGTACGCTTTAATCGCTCCTGCGAAGAACTGGCCGGTCTGCCGGAAGGAGAGATGCTGGGGAAGCAGCTTCACCAGCTGCCCTGCACCCCGGGGGCAGGCAATGCCGAACCTGGTTCTGTCACGGCCGGCGTAAAACTGCCGGCCGAAGCCAACTGGATATTGGCCGGCGGGGAGCAGCGGACCATCGCCTGGACCACTTCGCCGCTCACCCTGACCGACACCGGTGAAGAGGGGCTGATCGCCACCGGCATCGATATCACCGAGCGCAAGCGGGCCGAGGAGGAGGTGAAACTGCTGGCCACCGCGGTGGAGCAGGCGGCGGGCAACATCGTGATCACCGACGCCGAGGGGCTGGTGATCTACGTCAACCCGGCGTTCGTGCGCAGCACCGGCCACGGCCGGGACCAGATGCTGGGCCGCAGCCTGAAAGAGTTCCGCGCCGAAAGGGGTGACCCGGCGTTCCAGGAAAAGATCTGGAGCCAGCTGGCCGGCGGAGACGCCTGGAGCGGCATCGTGGAGGAAGCCACCAGTTTCGAGACCACCATCCTGGTGGAGATGACCATTTCACCGATCACCAACCCCGAGGGGAGACTCACCGGCTACGTCTCGGTGAGCCGCGACATCACCCACGAACGGCAGTTGGAGGGCCAGCTGCGCCAGGCACAGAAGATGGAGGCCATCGGCACCCTGGCCGGTGGGATTGCCCACGACTTCAACAACATGCTGGCCGCCATCCTCGGTTTTACAAAGATCTCCCTGGACAGCCTCGAAGAAACCGACCCGATTGCCGAGAATCTGACCCACGTGCTCACCGCCAGCAACCGGGCCCGTGACCTGGTCAAGCAGATTCTGACCTTCAGCCGGCGGACCGACACCGAGGTCAAGCCGGTGCGGGTGCAGCTGATCGTCAGGGAAGTGCTCAAACTGCTGCGGGCCTCGTTCCCCAGCACCGTGGACATCCGTCTCAACATCGCCAACTCCTCGGGTATGGTGATGGCCGACCCGATCCAGATCCACCAGGTGCTGATGAACCTCTGCACCAACGCCGAACACGCCATGCGCGGCCGCGACGGGGTCCTGGAGGTGTCGCTGATGGAGCAGCTGCTGGGTGAGGAAGAGCCGGCAAAGCCCGCCGACCTCCAGCCCGGGCGGTATCTTCGCCTGAGCGTGAGGGACAACGGGCACGGCATGGACCAGGAGACCCGCGACCGGATCTTCGATCCCTTCTTCACCACCAAGAAGGGGGGAGAGGGGTCGGGGATGGGGCTTTCGGTGGTCCACGGCATCGCCAAAAACCTCGGCGGCACCATCACCGCGTATAGCAAACCGGGCGCGGGCACAATTTTTCATGTCTACTTGCCGCGCATCGGCCTGGGTATCGGCGAGGAGAAGATCGAGGAAGTCCAGCCGCCCAGGGGCACGGAACGGATCCTCTTCGTGGACGACGAGGAGCTGCTGGTCCGGCTGGGCGCCAAGCATCTCCGCGACCTGGGCTACCAGGTCTCGGGTCACACCAACAGCACCGAGGCCCTGGCTGCCTTCCACCAGACGCCCCGGAGCTTCGACCTGGTGATCACCGACCAGACCATGCCCAACCTCACCGGCACCGAGCTGGCGCGGAAAATCAGGGAGGTCAGACCCGATCTGCCGGTGATTCTGATTACCGGATTCAGCACCGGGATCGCCGAGGCCCAGGCCCAGGCGGTGGGTATCCACACCTGCCTGCTCAAGCCGGTGGTGGCCAGCGACCTGGGGCTCGCCGTGCGCCGGGCCATCGACGGCCTCCCGCCCGAAGACAAAGAAACTGGGTGACCACGTTGCCGGTGCATTTTGCCTGCCTCCTCTTTTTGCTATGATGTCTGCTTCCATCGGGACGGCCAACCGCTCCCCGCGTCGGTTTTCGCGGCCGGAGCCCGGGAGGAGGCAGCGGCAGCGGTGCGGACCTATCTGAATTTCATCAAGATCGAACACACCCTGTTTTCACTGCCGGTGATCTACAGCGGTGTGGCCCTGGGCAGTCCCGACCAGTTCCCCGCCCTGCGGATCCTGCTGCTGATCCTCGTGGCGGCCACCGGCGCCCGGACCGCGGCCTTTGCCCTGAACCGGATCATCGACCGCAAAATCGACGCCCGCAACCCGCGCACAGCGATTCGCGAACTGCCCAGCGGCCGGCTGTCCCCGGCCCAGGCCTGGGGCGTCTTCTGCGCCGGCACCATGGTCTACCTCGCCGCGTCCTGGGCCATTGCACCGATCTGTCTCGCGCTCTCGCCTGCCCCGCTGGCGGTCTTCGTCATCTACCCCTGCATGAAGCGCTTCACGCCGCTGGCTCATTTCGGGGTGGGGCTGGCCCTGGCCCTCGGTCCGGCCGCCGGCTGGTTCGCGGTGACCCTGGAATTCCGGGATATGCAGCCGATCCTGCTGCTTTTCCTTTTCACCTTTTTCTGGGTCGCCGGATTCGATATCATCTATGCCACCCAGGATACGGCGTCGGACCGCCGTGAAGGGTTGCACTCGATCCCGGCGGCGCTGGGTGACCGGCGGGCCGTCCAGGTTTCCGGCCTGCTGCACATCGCCGCCTTCGGTTGCCTGGCCGCCCTGGCCTGGGCGGGGCTGAACAGACTGGCCGCACTCCCCTTTCTCGTTCTGGCCGGCCTGCTGCTCTACCTCGAGCACCGGATGGCCGGCAATGTGGCCGTGGCTTTTTTCCGCATCAACGCCCTGCTCGGTTTCGTTGTCCTGGCGCTGGTGCTGGCGGGGGTACTGATCTGATGAAGATTATTCTCGGGATCACCGGCGCCTCCGGCGCGCCCTACGCCATGGATTTCCTGCGCCGCAGTTCGGCCGACGTCTGCACCCTGGTCAGCAGCTGGGGTGAACGGCTGCTGGCCGAGGAAACCGAGGGCGTGGAGGAGGTGCGCAGGCTGAGCAAGGCCTGTTTCTTCGACGACCGTATTGACTCTCCGCCGGCCTCCGGCTCCAACGTCTTCGATGTGATGGTGATCCTCCCCTGCACCATCTCCACCCTGGCCAAGATCGCCGCCGGGATTGCCGATACGCTGATCACCCGCACCGCCGCAGTGGCGCTGAAAGAGCAGCGGCGGCTGGTACTCTGTCTCCGCGAAACGCCGCTCTCCGCCATCTCGCTGGAGAGTGCACTCAAGCTCAGTCGCCTGGGCGTGGTGATCATGCCGGTCTCACCTCCCTTCTACGGATCGCCGAAGAGCGCCGACGACCTGGTGCGGGCGTACGTGGACAAGGTGTTCCGGGTTATCGGCTGCCCGGATGACGCCGGGCCGGGCTGGAAGAGCGAGGAGCTGTCGTGAGCGGGTTTACTTCCCTGGGCGACTTCCTGACCCACCTTGAACAGCACCGCGAACTGGCCCGGGTCACCCGCGAGGTGGACCCGGAGTTCGAGATCACCGAAATCGCCGAACGGGCCATGCGCGAGGAGCGGCCGGCGCTGCTCTTTGAACGGGTCAAGGGCTCCGACTACCCGCTGGCGGTGAATGTCTTCGGCACGCGGCGCCGGGTGGAGCTGGCCCTGGGCGCCGATCCGGAAAAGCTGGGCCGGCAGCTTCTGGACACCGTGGAGCAGCTCAACCCGCCCAGCCTCTCCGGCCTGGGCAAGAGCCGCCCGCTCTGGGGCCGCTTAGTTTCGGCCCGGGTGGCCCGCCGCAGACGGGCCGCCTCGCAGCAGGTGGTGCTGGACCGGCCCGATCTGACCCGCCTGCCGATCCTGCGCTGCTGGCCCGGGGACGGCATTCCCGAATTTCTGCACCTGGACATGTGGGAAGGGCTGCCCAGCCGCGAGACCCTCGGCGCTCTCGAGCCCCGGGTCCCCGGCGCCGGGGGGAACTTCGCCGGCCGTTTCTTCACCTTCCCCCTGGTGCTGACCCGTGACCCGCTCACCGGCCGGCGGAACACCGGCCTCTACCGGATGCAGGTCCATTCCCCCACCGAAACCGGGATGCATTGGCAAATCCAGAAGGGTGGCGGCTTTCACTACCACCAGGCCGAGGAGATGGCCTGCAACCTGGAAACCGCGGTGGTGGTGGGCGGCGACCCGGCCCTCTGCCTCGCCGCGGCCGCCCCGTTGCCCGAGGGGATCGACGAGCTCTTCTTCGCCGGCTTCCTGCGCGGATCGTCCACGAAAATGACCCGGGCAAAAACCCTGGAGATGCTGGTCCCGGCCGGGGCCGAGTTCGTCCTCGAAGGTGTGGTGCCGGCCGGCCAGCGCCGGCTGGAAGGGCCCTTCGGCGACCACTTCGGCCACTACTCCAAGGAGGCGCCGTTCCCGGTCTTCCGGGTCAACTGCATCACCAGCCGGCGACGGCCGGTGTTCCACGCCTCGGTGGTGGGCAAGCCGCCCAAGGAGGACCGCTGCATCGGCGATGCCCTGCAGCTGGTGCTCTCCCCGCTGCTCAAGCTGATCCACCCCGAGGTCCGCTCGGTCTGGGCTTACTACGAAGCCGGGTTTCACAACCTGCTGGTGGTCTCGGTGGCCGAGCGCTACGGCCGGGAAGCGGTGAAGACCGCCCTCTCACTGATGGGCGAGGGCCAGCTGTCGCTGACCAAGGTGGTGATCCTGGTCTCCGGCGACGTGGACCCGCGCGATTTCCCGGCGGTGCTGCGGCAGATCCGGGCCAACTTCGACCCGGGCGGCGACTTCATCCTGCTCCCCGGCGTCCCGCTGGACACCCTCGACTTCACCGGCCCGAAAATGAACCTCGGCAGCAAGGTGGTGATCGACGCCACGCCGCGTCCCGACGAACCCCAGGCCCCCCGGCCATCGCTATCGCCCGACGTGGTGCAGGGGCTGGCGGCCGGCGTCCCCGGCATCAGCGATGCCTTTCTCTGGGAGGAGTCGCTGCTGGCGGTCACCGTCCGCGGGGACGGGCGGCAGGTGCTGGCCCGGCTGCTGGAGCACCCGGCCCTGACCGGGGTGGCCATGATCGCCGCGGTGAGCGAGGACGTGAACATCCGCAGCCTTGAAACGCTGCTCTGGGGGATTTTCACCCGCTTCGACGGCGCCCGTGACCTGCTTTTTGCCGGCCGCGAGTGGCAGGGTATCGCACCCCGCTACTCCGGACCGATGGCTATCGACGCCACCTGGAAGCCGGGCTATCCGCCGGCACTGGAGATGCACCCCGACGTGGTGCGCACCGTGGACCAGAACTGGAACCGCTACTGGGAGAACTTCCAAGGATGAGCGGCAGCGCCAGCCCCACAGATCCCATTCCCTTCCGCGATCCCGCCCTGGCCGAGATATGGTCCAGGATCGACGGCGGCGGCCGGCTCAATGCCGCGGAGG
The DNA here is from genome assembly GCA_032127265.1 of Acidobacteriota bacterium. Classification (GTDB taxonomy): domain Bacteria; phylum Acidobacteriota; class JAQAZP01; order JAQAZP01; family JAQAZP01; genus JAQAZP01. The sequence continues at coordinate 5,387 of JAQAZP010000111.1, read as the reverse complement.
GGCTGTCCCTCTTCAAAACCAACGACCTGCCCGGCCTGGGCTGGATGGCCCGCACGGTCCGCCGGCGGCTCCACGGCGACGCGGTGACCTATGTTCGCAACCAGGTGGTCAACCCCTCCAACGTCTGCCTGCTGCGCTGCGGTTTCTGCCGCTTCTCGGTGGACGCCGACGACCCCCGGGCCTACGACTTCGAGCCGGAAGAGATCGCCCGGATGCTCCCCCGGGACATCAGCGAGGTCCACGTGGTGGGCGGGCTCCACCCGGACCGCGACTGGGGCTACTACCTGGAAGTGGTGGCCCTGATCCGGGAACGGTTGCCCGGGGCCACGATCAAGGCCTGGACCGCGGTGGAGATCATCCACTTTGCCCGACGGTTCAGCCTTGGTGAGGCCGAGGTGCTCACCCGTCTGCGTGAGGCCGGGCTGGACATGCTGCCCGGGGGCGGGGCGGAGATATTCTCCCCCCGCGTCCGCCAGCTCCTCTGCCCCGGGAAGCCGGGCGCCGACCAGTGGCTCGCGGTGCACCGCACGGCCCACGGGTTGGGGATTCCGAGCAACGCCACCATGCTCTACGGCCATCTGGAGACCGCCGAGGAGCGGGTGGAGCACCTGATCCGGCTGCGCACCCTCCAGGATGAGACTCGAGGGTTCCGCTCGTTCATCCCCCTGCCCTTCCAACCCGGGGGGTCGGAGATCGTTGCCCGGCGTACACCGCCCACCGACGACCTGAAAACCATCGCCGCCTCGCGGCTGATCCTGGACAATATCCCCAACATCAAGGCCTACTGGGTGATGACCGGCGAAACCATCGCCGCCACGGCCCAGCACTTCGGCGCCAACGACATGGAGGGGACCCTGGGCGGGGAGAAGATCGCCCACGCCGCCGCGGCCGCCACCCCGGCCTCGCTTTCACCGAAACGGCTGGACCGGCTGATCACCGCCGCCGGGTGGACGCCGGTGGAACGCGACGGCCGCCACCGCGTGGTGCGGATCCGGACCAGTGAACCGGTGCTGGGGATGATCCCCTTTCTCAACTCCGAACCGTTCCACTGGAACCTGCATCTCGATTCGTTCAGGATCATTCCCATGGCCCCGCGCCGCATGGGCCAGCTGGCCCGGGAGGGGGCGGTGGACGCCGGCCTGCTCTCGCTGATGGACTTCTTCGACCTCGAGGACGCGTTCGAACCGCTGGACTACGGGATCGCGGTGCGCAACAAGGCGCGGTCGGTCTTCCTGCTCTCGGCGAGGGACCCGCAGTTTCTGGACGGCCGCCACATCGGGGTCACCGAGGAGACTTCCACCTCGGTCTGCCTGATGCGCCTGATCCTCAAGCGGAAATTCGGCTGCACCCCGGTGCTGGAGCGGATGATCGCCGACCGGCAGGGCCAGCGGATGCTCTCGCGCTTTGATGCCGTGCTGCTCATCGGCGACCGGGCCCTGCTCAACGCCGATCATTTCGGCCGCCACTTCCCCTTCCGCATGGACCTGGCCGAGGTGTGGCACGAGATGACCGGGCTGCCATTTGTCTTCGCCCGCTGGGCGGTGCGCCGCTCACTGGAGCTCCGGCTGCGGCAGGACGTGACCCGGGGGCTGGACCAGGCGCTCCAGCGCTACGAGGCCGCGGGACCGGGAGCGGCAGGGCGTCACGGCCGGCGTCTGGGGCTGCCGCCGGAGGAGGTGGCACGCTACCTCGGAGGGTTCAACTACCGTTTCGGCGAGGCGGAGACAACGGCCATCCACCGCTTCAGGACCATGTACGAAGAGGCAGGTATCGATGAAGCCCAACGGCCCTGACAGCTCGTCCGCGACGCTCCGCCGTATCGACCGGGAAACCGGCCTAGCCCTGCTGACTGAACCGGACCTGCCGCGTCTGGGCGCCCTGGCCCAGGAAGCCCGTTTCACCCTGCACCCCGAACCGCGGATCACCTACATCATCGACACCAATCCCAACTACACCAATATCTGCACCGTGGGCTGCAGCTTCTGCGCCTTCTACCGCACCCCGGAATCGGTGGAGGCCTACACCCTCACCGCGGAGGAAGTGGCGGCCAAGGCCGTCACCGCGGCCGCGGCCGGAGCCACCACCATGCTGCTCCAGGGCGGCATCAACCCCGACCTGCCGCTGGAGTATTTCGTCACCCTGATCCGCGAGGTGAAAGCAGCCGCCCCGGGCATCACGCCCCACTTCTTCTCCCCCCCCGAGATCCACGCCCTGGCCGAACGCAGCGGTCTTGAGCTGCGTGAGGTGCTGGACCGCCTGTACGAGGCCGGTCAGCGAACCATCCCAGGCGGCGGAGCGGAGATTCTCAGCACCCGGGTGCGCCGGCGGATCAGCCCGGACAAGTGCTCGCCCGAGCAGTGGCTGGAAGTGATGCGCCAGGCCCACCTGGCGGGCTTCCGCAGCACCGCCACCATGATGTTCGGCCACCTGGAAACCGACGAAGAGATCATCGAGCACCTGGACCGGCTGCGCTCGCTGCAGGACGAGACCGGCGGTTTCACCGCCTTCATTCCCTGGAGCTGCAAGCCGGGCAACAACCAGTTGCAGAGCGTCATCCCCCGGGCCGCCGCATCGCTGCGCTACCTGCGCCTGCTGGCCACGGCCCGCCTCTACCTGGACAACGTGCCCCACATCCAGGCCTCCTGGTTCTCCGAGGGGAAAGCCATCGGCCAGCTGGCCCTGCATTTCGGCGCCGATGATTTCGGCGGTGTGCTGCTGGAGGAGAATGTTCACCGTTCCGCCGACTACGTCAACACTTCCGACGAAGGTGAAGTGCGGACCCTGATCAGCGAGGCCGGTTTCCAGCCGGTGCAGCGGGACACGCTCTACCGGCCGGTTGCCTCCTGACTCCCGTGCTGTATAATCCGTCAAAAGACCCGCAGTTGTTACTGTTGAGAGAATAGGAGTTCCCCGATGATCAGCGGTGTGGCGGACGAGCATCCATCTCCTCCCCCATTGTCCCACCTGGCCGGAGGGACACTGTTCTGGGCCGGTGGGGCAGCCATTCTCTGGTGCGTGGAGTCCTTGCTCAGACTGGCCTGGGGCGACCCGCCTCCGGGACCGGGCCGCTTCGGTCTGGCCAGCCTGCTCCACTACACCGCGGCCGGAGCGGCACTGGGTTTCGGCGCTTCGATCCTCATCCTGCCCCGGGTCCTGCACTGCCGGCGCTGGCAGAAACCCCTCCGCCTGGCCGCCCTGCAGGCCGCCCTGTTCCTCTTCGCCGCCCTGACCCTCTTTCGCGTCCCGCTGGGCGCACCCGGTGAACTGAAAGGCGGCAATGTGCTTTTCGACCTGCCGACGGACATCGGTCATCTGCTGCTCAACATGGGCTGGGTCACCGCGTCCGCCGTGCTGGCCTTTCTGGCCTACTGGCTGCTTTTCCGGCCGCTCTCCAGCAGACCGGTGGGCGGCTGCACCCACCGCATGATGGCCCTGTTGCCGCTGCTGCTGGCCCTGGGGGCGGTGTATACCAGCACCGCCCGGTGGGACGGCCCGTCCAGCGCGCTGTTCATGCCGGCGCTGATCTGGGGCGGGGCCGCCTCGCTGCTCCTGACCCTCACCGCCGGGCTGATCCGGCGGGCACAGCTCTGGAGAACCGGGGTGCCCGAGAGGGTCGGTTCGGCCATGCCGGCCACGGTGGCGCTGCTGCTCCTGCTGCTGACGGTTCTCGGGGCCACCGGGGTCACCCCCCGGCCGTACGACCCGGAGGCCCTGGTCCCGGGGGAGTCGCGGGCCGGGGAAGCCGCGGTGGATCGGCCCAACATCCTGATCATCTCGGTGGACACCCTGCGTGCCGATCATCTCGGCTGCTACCGCTACCCCCGACTGGTCTCTCCGAACATCGACCGCCTGGCCGGGGAAGGGATCCTCTTCGAACAGACGCTCTGTCCGCTGCCCCGCACCGTGCCCGCGCTGACCAGCCTGCTTACCGGCCTCTATCCCCAGGACCACGGCCTGCGCGACAACCTGCGCAAGGCCCTGCCCCTGGAGGTTCCGACGCTGGCCGAGAAGCTGCGCGACGCCGGGTATCACACCTTTGCCGTGAACGCCAACGGCCTGGTGCACCCCACCCGCGGGCTGCACCGCGGTTTCGACTACTACTTCACCCCGGCCATGGACTGGGACCGGGCGCCGTTCATCCGCACGCTCTATGACCGCTTTGTCAGCCCGTTGAGCATTCCCGGCGAACGGGGGACCAAGGCGCACTTCGAGGAGGGCGACGAATTCAACCGCCGGGGGCTGGAGCTGCTGCGCCTGTTCCCCAAGCTGGTTGGCGACGAACCGTTCTTCTGCTGGATCCACTACTACGATCCCCACATGTTCTATTCGCCGCCGCCCCCCTGGAACATGAAGTTCGGTGACGCGTACACCGGCCCCTACCGCATGTCAATGCACTACGGCCTGGTGAGCAAGGGCTACATGATCTTCCGTTGCAACATGCCGGAGGGCGACCGGCAGCGCGGCGAGGACCTCTACGACGGGGAGATCGGTTTCACCGACCAGATGGTGGGCCAACTGCTCCGCACCCTGGAGCAGACGGGCCAGTCGGACAAGACCATCATCGTCTTCACCGCCGACCACGGGGAGAGCCTCGGGGAACACGATTTCTACTTCGACCACGGCGACTTTCTCTACGAGCCCTCGATGCACATCCCGCTGATCATCCGGCTGCCCGGCGGCGCGGAGGGGGGGAAACGGGTCGAACGTCAGACCACCCTGATGGACGTAATGCCCACCCTGCTGGATCTGGCAGGCTGCGACGCCGTGCCGCTGCCGGCCTCGGGCTACGGCGGCCGCAGCCTGCTGCCGCTGATCCACGGGACAGCGCTGGAAGAGGATCTGGAACGGGCGGTCTTTGGTGAATCGGGATACTGCTTCTATCCCCAGCTCAACGACCGGCTGCTGATCAAGGCCTCGCCGCAGGCCATGAGACCGCGGGGCACCGAGGCCGGCGCCGACGAGGAAAAGATGCTGGCGGAAACCGGTCTGCGGGGCCGCCTGCGGATGATCCGGCGGGACGGCTGGAAGCTGATCCTCACCCCGGCGCCGGATGGTGACGACCGGCTGGAGCTCTATGACCTGCGCCAGGACCCGCAGGAGCTGGCCAACCTCGCCGAAGAACAGCCCGAGCTGGCCGCTTCAATGCTGGTCGAATTACGGCGGTGGATGGCCGCCGATCCGGGCCAGGACGACTCTGCGGACTCCGATTTCGACCAGGCCGCCGTCGATCGCCTCAAATCGCTGGGCTACATCCAGTAGTTCCAATCATCCAATCAGGGACGTACTTGCGTTGTTGCGTTTCGGGGACGTACATGAAAATATGAATATTTGACTTTTGTAAATGATTCAGGGATTCAGGGATGTAGATAAGATTATAACTGTCTCCC
>JAQAZP010000110.1:0-5824 GCA_032127265.1 Acidobacteriota bacterium | reverse complement strand
GAGGCGCGGAAAAACTTCTGTTTGGAGACCGCGGCCTGATGATCAAACGTCTGTCCAATCAACCGCGGGCGGTACAGAAGGGGTTCCGCGGACACCTGGGAAACTGGGTGATGCCCCCCGCCCGAATCAGGGAGTTCTTGTCTTTTCATGGACAATACACTACGTTGAGTCGCAACCGGTCTCCCAGGTGTGGATTCTCATGTCCACCAGAGGAGGATTCTCATGTCCACCAGAATATTCTCTGTAGCCGCACTGATTCTCCTGATCTCCGTCCCGGCAACCGCCGCCACCATCCGCGTCCCGTCCGACCAACCAACGATCCAGGCCGGCATCGATGCCGCCGCGGACGGCGACACGGTGCTGGTGGCCAACGGCGTTTACGTCGGCCCGGGCAACCGGGACATCAATTTCGGCGGCAAGGCGATTACCGTGGAATCGGAGCACGGGTTCGCCACCTGCATCATCGACTGCCAGAGTCAGGGCCGCGGGTTTCTCTTCGTCAACGACGAGGGGGCCGATTCAATCCTCCGCGGGGTCACCGTTAGAAACGGCCTCTCGGGAAATAACGGGGGCGGGATCTACTGCATCATGGCCTCGCCGGTCATCGAAGGGAGCCGGATCGAGAACTGTTACGCCGAGGATACCGGGGGAGGCATCTTCTGCACCATGGGGTCCCCCGCAATCCGGCACAATCTGATCACCGGCTGCGAAGCCGGCCTCGATGGCGGCGGGATCAACTGTGACGACTGCACTGTGGTGATCGGGGACAATTCCATAATCGGAAACACCGGCCCGAGATTCGGCGGCGGCGTCCACTGCGAGGGCGGCCTACAGACCGTCACCGGCAACAGCATCACCAACAACAGCTCCCATCACGGCGGTGGGTTGGGCTGCTTTGCGGACGGCCTGGTCAGCGCAAACAGCTTTATCGGGAATTACGGTGAATTGACTGGATCGGCTATTTATTGTGCCAGTGAATCCTCAGCACTCATCACCGGGAACACCATCTCGGAAAACGAGGGTTACATATTCGGCGGCGGCATCACCGTGGCCTACGGCGCCACGGCCGACATTGTTGATAACACCTTTACCGGCAACTTCGGCGGCGACTACGGTGCCATCTGGTTCGCCGATGAATACTCCGGCAGTTACGGTACGGTCTCCGGGAACGTGATGACCGGCAATTCCGGTGGAGGAAGCTGCGTCTCGTTCGGAATCGCGATGACGGCCCCGGACCGTCCGCCGGCGCCTCAATCTGCACTCCCCCGCCCTGCTGGATCACCCAGCCGCCGTGGCGGCACGAAGTTGGTCACCAACAACTTCTTCGTGGGAAACAACGGTAGAGCCATCTTCCACGAATACCAGGACGTGCTCGTGGTGAACTGCACCATCGCGGGCAATACGGTCGGCGTATACAGACAGGGCTCCCAGGGGCAACTGACCATCACCAACTCCATCATCTACGGCAATACCAGCGCCCAGATCACCGGAAGCCCATCGGTGACCTACAGTGATATCGAAGGCGGATACGGCGGCCCGACGAACATCGACGCCGACCCGCTCTTTACCCGCGGCGTGCTGGGGGACCACTACCTGGGCCACACGGCGGCCGGTCAGGCGGCCGACAGCCCCTGCATCGACACCGGGAATGCCCCGGCGGGAGATATCTGCTACCAGACGGCAGAGGGAACAGTCTGCCTCGACGAACGGACCACCCGTGTCGACAGCGTTGCCGACAGCGGCCAGGTGGACATGGGCTACCACTACCCCCCCACCGCCCGCATCCTCGGTCTGGCCGCTACACTCGGCCCGTCACCGGCAAACCCGCCGCTGGTCCGTGTCTTCCCGCCTCACACCGACGCTGACCCCGTCTCTGAATTTTCGGCATACGGCGCGCCGTCCTGGGGCGCCAACGTGGCCACCGGGCAACTCACCGATGATGAAGGCGTGGAAATCATCACCGGCGCCGGCCCAGGCGAGATCTATGGCCCCCACGTTCGCGGGTTCACCGGTGACGGTACCCCGGTACCGGGGGTCAACTTCCTCGCCTATGGCACAAACAGGTTCGGGGTCAACGTGGCCGCCGGCGACCTGGACGGTGACGGGTACGACGAGATCGTCACCGGCGCCGGGCCGGGCGCCGTCTTCGGCCCTCACGTCCGGACCTGGAATGTGGACGGCGGCGATGCGACCGCGATCGCTGATGTCAGCTTCTTCGCCTACGGCACGCTCAAATGGGGTGTGAACGTGGCCTGTGGTGATATCGACGCCGATGGCTATGATGAGATTATCACCGGGGCCGGGCCGGGGGCCGTGTTCGGGCCCCACGTCCGGGGCTGGGATGTTGACGGTGGTCCGGCTGCTCCCCTTTCCTGGGTCAGCTTCATGGCCTACGGCACAAACAAGTGGGGCGTCAACGTGGCCGCCGGCGACCTGGACGGAGATGGTATCGACGAGATCATCACCGCGCCGGGCCCCTCCTCGCAGTTCGGCAGCCACATCCGGGGCTGGGACGTGGACGGTGGCGAGCCCGTGGCCATGGCTACTGTGAACTTCTTTGCCTGGCCCGCCGGTGAAGCCGCTTACGGCGCCCGGGTCTGCTCCGGCGTCGATCTGGACGGCAACGGCAGGGACGAACTGCTGGTGGGTGGCGGACCAGACCCGGCGATGGGCAGCCAGATCAAGGGCTACCGCATCGATGAACACGGAGTGGAGCTCGAATTCAGTTTTGACGCCTTCCCCCCGGTTTACACCCACGGGGTGAACGTGGCGGCGGGGCTGTTCTGATCCCATTCTTAATTCCCCTTGTTCATCATTCCTGTGGTATTTTCATGGATAATGTCTAAAAAGTACCCATGGAACATCCATATTGGATATTCCACCGTCATATACAGCTCACGAGAGGGAGAGGCCCCGATGCACCCATCCAATCGCCATGGCCGATGCTGCACTGTTCAGCGATATAGCGTCCTCACACTTGTACTCGTCGCTCTCCTCTTCATATCCCCCTCAGCCGAAGCCAACGATGTCCTCTTCGGCGCCTGGGCTATCGACTCGTCGATCAGTACCGGTGAGATCACGGCAGCGGATCTCGACACCGACGGAAATCCGGACCTGCTGTCGCTGGATTCGGACAACAACCTGCTCCAGGTTCAGCTCGGCCTGGGCAACGGCCAGTTTGCCGACCCTCATAATTACCCGCTCGACCACTACGGCCGTGACCTGGTGTCAGTTGATTTCAACGGTGACGGGTCACCCGACGTGGCCATTTGTACATCCTCCGATTCCGATGTTACCGTACTGCTCGGAGTCGGAGACGGCACACTGGGAGACCCCACCTACTATCCAGGCCTGGAGCGCAACTACCAGATCGTCGCGGACGACCTCGACGGTGACGGCGACCAGGACCTGATCACCGTGGATACGGCCAACGATCTGGTTTTGGCGCTGCTTGGCGCCGGGGACGGCACCTTTTCCATCGGACCCGTGTTTGCACTGGCCGACCTTGGTGGTGTGGCCCTGGCGGATTTCAACAGCGACCAGGTTCCGGACCTGGTGACCGGCAACGGCTATGAAAACCGCGTGACCATCGCCTTTGGCGTGGGGGACGGATCGTTTACCGGTACGACGTTCCGTGAGCTGCCCGAGGCCGTTTTTGGTGTGGCTCCGGGTGACTTCGACCTCGACGGCGACCAGGACCTGGTGGTCACCGGAGGCAGTTATTATGAGGATGGATTCCTGGCCATCTTTCACGGTGACGGAGCGGGCGGCTTCATCCTGGCCGATAATCTCACCGGCACCAGCTACTACCAGCCACCCACCGTGGTCGATCTGAGCGGGGATTCGTATCCGGATTTCTTGCTCAGCCCGGCCTCCAGCCAGGTGCTCCACGTATTCATCGGTGACGGGTCGGGCACGTTCCTTGAGCCGCAGATCTACGGCACGGTGCCGAACCCGTCATCCACGGCCATGGCTGATTTCACAGGCGACGGGTTGCTGGACGTGGCCACTGCCTCGATGTATCTGCCGATCATCGCTCTCCACCAGGGTGTTGGCGGCGGTGAAATTCAGGGCGCACGGTTTTCTTCGGTCGGCGGGGTGCAAATGGCCGCTGATGACTTCAACGGCGACCAGATCCCAGACCTGGCCGTTGTCGGCTCGGGTGACACAATCGAATCGTTGCGTGGTATGGGTGACGGGACGTTCGAGTATCTGACGTCCGTAGAGACCAGCCGCTACGCCTATGGCATCATGTCCGGCGACCTGAACGAAGACGGTCATCCCGACTTGGCGGTGTCCACCCTCAGCAGTAACCGCCTGATCACCCACCTTGGAGAGGGAGATGGACATTTCGGCGACGTTGCCGTGTACGACGTAGGCCTCCGGGTGAACGGCGCGGCGCTGTCTGACCTGGACCAGGACGGCCACCTCGACGCGGCCCTGGCCTGCGGGGACAACAGCGGTTCACCGGGCAGCGTGGTGATCCTGCTCGGTGACGGCTCCGGCGGGCTGACCCCTGACCAGAGCCTGGAAATCAGCGCCTACCCGCGGGACATTGTGATCACCGACCTCAACAACGACGGACTGCCGGACATCATGACCACCGGGGAGTTGAACGGCGAGTTCACCGCACTGATCAATGCCGGCGGCGGCGCTTTTGGCAACGGCATCATCTCCAGTGCCCCGGGCAGCCCCTTTACCCTAGCCGTGGCTGACCTGGATGGCAACGGATTCCCCGACGCCGCCGTCACCCACAGAAACCATGATCAGGTCTCGGTCCATCTCGGTGACGGCACAGGCGCCTTCAGCGAAGTTCAACGGTATGACGTGGACCAGAATCCGCAGGCCATCGTCGCCCTGCCGCTGGATGACGACCCGCTCCCGGACCTTGCCGTGGCGAGTGTCGATCACAGCCTGCTGAGGATACTGAGAGGAACCGGCGGGGGCAGCTTCACCGATGCCGGGGCCTACGTCACGGGCAGAAAGCCGAATGACATCTGTATGGCCGACTTTGACCGCGACGGACGAATGGACCTGGCCACGGTCAACATATGGAGCAGTTCGGTGACCGTGTTCACCGGGAAGCCCAAGTCCTGGCCCGAAGGGTTCCTCGCCGCCGGCCCTGGAGCCGGCCCTGAAAACCCGCCGCAGGTGCGAGTTTTTGCCCATGGCGCGTATACCACTCCCGCGGCCCAGTGGTCCGCCTATGGCGCCACCGGGTACGGGGTCAACATCGCCCTGGCCGAGCTAGACGGAGATTCTGGCTTTGAACTGCTCACCGGCGCCGGCCCGGGCGCGGTGTACGGCCCCCACGTGCGGGGGTTCGGACAATGGGGTGAACCACTGTCCGCTGTCTCGTTCATGGCCTACGGCACGAACAAATATGGCGTGAACGTCAGCGGGGGCGACATCGACGGTGACGGCTACGATGAGCTCATCACCGGCGCCGGCCCAGGCGCGGTCTTCGGCCCCCACGTGCGCGGCTGGAACTGGGACGGCCAAGGCGCGGTGGAAAACATCCCCGGCCTCTCCTTCTTCGCCTACGGCACCCCCAAGTGGGGCGTCAACGTCTGTTGCGGAGACCTCGATGGCGACGGACAGGATGAAATCGTCACCGGCGCCGGCCCGGGCGCGGTGTATGGCCCCCACGTGCGCGGCTGGTCAGTGACCGGAGGTGTCGCCTCTGCCCTGCCGGAAGTGAGCTTCCTGGCCTACGGCACGAACCAGTTCGGGGTCAACGTGGCCTGCGGCGACATCGACGGCGACGGCATGGACGAGATCATCACCGGCGCCGGGCCGGGAGAGGTCTTCGGCCCCCACGTGC
>JAQAZP010000109.1:0-13306 GCA_032127265.1 Acidobacteriota bacterium | reverse complement strand
ACACTCCGATCTCGTGCATGACTTGCCTCTTATCCGGTTGGCGTTGAAAGGAACCCGGATCTTTCGCAGGTCTGCGGCAAGAGCCCGGGGACACCGTACACCCGGTGTACCCCGATCCGTTGCCGTTGGCCCGCGGACTATCCGGTTCAGAGCGTCACAACTCTGAAACCACAAACGGAGGTCTGCACGATCATTCGGTGCAGACCTCCGCTGATACCTCGTCACCATTCAAGAGTTCGTTCTGCCGCTGAAGCAGGTCCTGCAATGTGTGGGAGTTGAGAACCCCGTGGGCGGCTTCTCTCAACTCGCGCCACAGTTCTCTCGCGGCACAGACCGCGCGGCGGTCGCATGCCGTGTCGCTCTCCGTGCAGTGCACGAAACCGAGAGAATCTTCCAGGGGCAGGAGAATGGCGTAGATGCTGATCTCTTTCGGAGCCCTGGCCAGCATGTACCCCCCGAACTTTCCACGCGCGGCCACCACCAGGCCAGCTGCTTTAAGGCTTGAAAGGAGTGTTTCCAGATATTTGAGGGAGATCGACTGCTCTTCGGCGATCTCGTTGGCCCGCATGTTGCGGACCTGGTATCTCGAGGCCAGAGCCAGCATGGCCCGGGTGGCATACCGTCCTTTGGTGGAGATTTTCATGGAGTGTCGCTTTAATTCCTATTGCACCTATCGTTCCTATAGGAATAATAGGAATATAAAGCCGAACCGGACATCTGTCAAGGAGAATTTGGGGAGGGATGCGCGGAAATCAGAAATGAGTGAATCCGGCAGGATCGGTCTCGGTCCAGACGCCGCTACGGCAGACCCTGATCCCGGGGCCGGCGGTCATCTCGCCGATGGTGAGCAGTTCGATTCCCAGTTCGTCGCGGGCGGCCGACCGGGTCCGCTCCTGGAGGTCGGGCGGCACGCAGAAGAGCAGCACGTAGTCCTCGCCTCCCCGCAGCGCCCACTCCAGCGGGTCGGCGCCGGCTGATTCGGCCGCCCGGTGGAGCGCATCGGAGAGTTGGATCATCCCGGTGTCGATGTCCGCCCCGGCCCCGCTCTCGCGGCAGATGTGGCCCAGGTCCTGGAGCAGGCCGTCGCTGACGTCGATCATCGCCCGTACCAGGCCCTCCCGGGCCAGCAGCCGGCCCAGCGCCACCTGGGGCCGCGGCTCGAGGTGCGCCCGCAAAAGCTGCTCACGATCGGCGGAGTCGATTCCAACCATGGCCCCGCCCAGCAGCTGGAGCCCGGCAGCGCTCTCCCCCACCGGACCGCCCAGCATCACCTGGTCCCCCGGTTGGGCACCGCTGCGTTTCACCACCTGGCCGGAGATCGCCCGGCCGAGCAGGGTGAGGCTGAACACCAGGTCGTTGCGGGTGCGGATGGTGTCGCCGCCCAGCAGGTCCACCCGGTACTCGGCGGCGCAGGCGAAGAGACCGTCGCGGAAGTCGAGGAGGAATTTTTCCTCGATGTCCGGAGTCAGCCCGAGGGCCAGAAAGGCCGCCGCCGGCTCGCCGCCCATGGCCGCGATATCGGAGATGTTCACTGCCAGGCTCTTCCAGCCCAGCCGCCAGGGTGAAGAACCCGAACGGAGGAAGTGCACCCCCTCGGCCAGCATGTCGGTGGTCACCAGCAGGCTCATGCCGCCGCCGGTGTCCAGCACGGCACAGTCGTCACCGATCCCGGTGCTGACCCAGGCACGGCGCTCTCCGGCCTGCTCCCGAAAGAGGTCGATAATCTCGAATTCACCGCGCTGGTCGAGGCTGTCATCCATGCCCTGCTCCCTTCGTACAAACCCATACTACCGCGCAGGCCGTGCCTATTCCACACTTTTACAGGGGTTCAACCTGAAGTGGCTTCATAACCTCGGCTGTGGTTCGAGGGCAAGGCGACGACTGACGAGGATGCGCAGCATACTCTTGTGGTATGTGAGCATTTCGAGGAAGTCGTCAACGCAGCTATCGGGCCTCAGACGAGGTTATGGGGCCGCTTCAAAACCGTCCCGCGGCCACCGTCGCTCCATGGCGCCAGGCCGCCGGCATGGCCCGCAGGGTGAACCACTGGCTCACCGCCGTGCCGCTGTAGCGGTAAACCTCCACCTTCGAATCGGCGCCCTCGTCCGGCCCGGCGCCCACCACCAGCTCGGCGCGGCCGTCACCGTCCAGGTCGGCCCCGGCAAAGACCTGCGCCCCGTAACTGTACTGGGCCTGGGGCAGGGCGAAAAAGCTGCAGCCGGTCATCGGCGCCACCGAGTTGCCGTCATAATTCCATCCACGGATGTGCGCGCCGAAGGTGGGCGAGGGCCCCGGGGCGGTGACCAGCTCGTCGATGCCGTCGCCGTCCAGGTCGCCGCAGGCCACTCGCACGCCGAAGCGCGGCGTGCCGTAGGCCAGGAAGCTCACCGCCGGGATGGCCGCCGCGGCGCCGCCGTCCACATTCCAGCCCCGGACATGCGGGCCGAACACCGCCCCCGGCCCGGCCCCGGTGACGATCTCGTCAAACCCGTCACCATCGATGTCACCACAGACCACATTCACCCCGTACTTCAGCGTGCCGTAAGCCATGAAGCTGACCCCGGGGATGGCGGCGGTGCCGGGAGGCGCATCGAAGACGTCAAAGGCTCTGACGTGGGGCCCGAACACCTCTCCCGGACCGGCCCCGGTGATGATCTCGTCCTTCCCGTCGCCGTCGATGTCTCCGGCCGCCACGTTCACACCGAAACGATTGGTGCCATAGGCCAGAAAACTCACGCCGGCGAAGGGCTGGCCATTGGCACGGAACCCCCGCACGTGGGGGCCGTAGATCTCACCCGGACCGGCGCCGGTGATGATCTCGTCGAACCCGTCGCCGTCCAGGTCACCGGCATGGACGTTGACGCCGAAGTGATCGGCGCCATAGGCCGCGAACTCCAGGTCATGGGCCGCGTCCTGCTGCAGCGGGAAAACACGCACCCGAGGCGGGTTGGCCTCCCCCGGACCAGCGCCGGCCAGCAGTTGGCCGCCGCCGGTATGGTGCATGCCGAGATCCACGACGCCCGAGTCACTGAAGGCATCGGTGCGGGTGGTGCCGGACGCACTGCCGGCCAACGGGTCGCCGGCATCGACACAGGGGCTGTTCACGGATTGCCCGGCAGCTGTCTGGCTGAGGTAGTGGATTCCACCGGGCCCGGTGACAAACATCGGGTCGGCGTCGATCATCCCCTCGCCCCAGCTGAGGGTGCAGCCGGTCTCCACCACCAGCGAACCGATGCCGCCGCCCACGTCCGAGTATTCGATGCCCAGCGAAGTGCCCTGGCCGCCGAAGTCGAGGTAAATCTCACTTCCTTCGGGTGCGTCGTTGTCCCAGAAGATCCCGTGGGCCACGGTGAGCTCCGTCCCCTGCAGGCAATAGATCCCGCCTCCCTGGTCGGCGCTGCCGGCGGTGAACGTGCTGCCGTCGATGGCCAGGGTGCCGCCACCGTCGATCAGCATCCCCCCGCCCCGGATGGCCTGGTTTCCGTGGAATGCGTTGTCCGCCACCAGGCCGCCGTCATGGTCCCAGGCCATCACGCCACCGCCATCAGTGGCGATGTTGGAGCTGATCAGGCAGCCGGAAAGCCGAAGCTCACCCCAGGAAGTATGGACGCCGCCGCCCTCGACGGCACTGTTGCCGGTGATGATGTTCCGGCGGATATCGGTGTGGCCGCCGGGTATGGGAGGACTGACGAAATGGATCCCGCCCCCGACCGTGCCGGCAGCGTTGCCGGAGATCGTGTTGCCCAGGACCAAGGTTTCCGTGTCCGAGGTCGAAATCCCGCCGCCATACAACTCCGCCTGGTTGCCGATACAACGGTTTTCGGCAATCAGGGCCGAATTGGAACCCATGATACTGATCGCACCACCGGAGCGGGCCTCGTTGTTTTCGAAGAGGTTGCCGATGACGATCGGCGCAGAATCGATGCTGCAGCTGAAACCGCCGCCGCCCATTGCCGACCTGTTGCCCTTGAACTCGTTGTTCGTGACCACCGGCGAGGACGAGACGGCGCCCACCCCTCCTCCGCCGCCTACACCCAGCACGGTGGTCTCGTTGTTGCTGAACAGGCACCCGGTAATCATGGGAGCGCCACCGACGCACTTTATGCCGCCGCCGCCGTAGAGCACGCTGTTGGCGGCAAAGGTGCAGGCACGGATCTCCGGGTCGGCGTAGCGGGAGCTGATCCCGCCCCCGCTATCCGCCTGGTTCTGGCCCACGATACAGCCGCCAATGGCCGGGGCGCCGGATTCGCAGAAGATCCCCCCGCCAAGGTCGGCCGTGTTGCTCAGAATCCAGCAGTTGTCGACGGTCGGCGACGACCCGGAGCAGTAAACCCCGCCGCCTAATGTGCGTTCCTCTACCTCGTTGAAGAAGCCGATGCCGTTGATGATCTTGAATCCCCTCAGGACGGACCCGGGTCCCTCCCCGTTGAGAAAAACCGCCCCGGCGCCATGGTGCCCCGCATCGATGATGGTGGTCTCGGGCCCCTGAACACTGCTCACCTCGATCCGCTTGCCGAGGAAGTCGATGTTCTCGATGTAGGTCCCCGGACGGACCCGGATGACATCACCCTGGCCGGCGGCCTGGATGGCCCCCTGGATGGTGGAATAGTTGTCCGGAACATAGATGGTGGCCGCGCCCAGCGGGACCGTGAGGAACAAGAGCAGGAAGACGAGGCCGGAAAATGATTTCAGCGTGGTCATGGGAAACCCCCATCGCCCGACCGCCGGTCTCAACGAGCCGGACGGCGGCGAAGATGCCGCAGACGATAAAATGCCCGGAGACAGCTGTCCCCTCAGCGGTGATCGTTATTGTTGGTGGGGGTTATTATTATGATTTATAAGGAGCTTATATTTATCATTAGTGTACTGCAGTGTCAACAAGGGCCATCCAGGTATCAACTCGGCCGAAGAACGGCAAAGGTCTGGGAGTGGACCATCCGCGTCAGCTTGATGATCCGTTCCACTTCGAGGCCCGCCTTTCCCGTCTCCTCGAGAAACTGGTCGATACTGCGGAAGGTGATCTGCTTTATCTTCGGCTTCACCTTCTTTACCAAACGCTGGGCATGGTGAAAAGTTCCGCTGCGGTAGAAGGTGAGGATGACCCGCCGCCTGGTGACCCGGTTCAACTCACCGAGCATCGCTATCCGCCGCTCCCGGTCGTGGACGTGGTGGTAGTGACGGATGGTGAGCGAGAGGTCGACGCATTTGTCCGGCAACGGCAGCTGCGAGGAAATCGCGCCGGCAAAGAAATTCGCACCGGCATCGGCCGCCAGCCCCTGCCCGGCCAGACCGGCTCCCACGTCGGCAGTCCGTTCCATCGCCTTGACCAGCATGTGGTGGCTCAGGTCGAGGGAGATCAGGCTATCGGTGCGCGGGAGGAGCAGCGGCGTGAACCGCCCGTATCCCGAGGGCATGTCGAGGATGCGGTCAGATCGGGGCAGTTCTTCGAGAAGCGAGGCCAGCAGCTGGTGCTCCCGCCCGGAGATCCCGCGCTGCACCCACTTGGAGTAGCGGCGATCGCAGTAAACGGAAACCTTTTCCTTGCTATCAAATACAACGGGCACCAATTCGACTCTCCTCAATCGACGCTGGTATTGAAAATGATGGAAAGCAGGCGTGTCAAAGCCTTTAACTTCATCGGTCAGATAGGGATTCTAGCACAGGTTGCCGGCCGTTTCCCGGTTTGCGGGCTGAACCGAAAGCCTAAGCGGTGAAATTTGTCAGTTTCTCAGCCCGCCCACCTTCACCCCGTGGGTCACCTCGGTGGCGGAATAAGCATTGAAATCGACCCCGCTGATCGCACTGAGCGTCAGGCCGTCGTAGTTCCAGCCGCGCACCCGCGGAGTGTGGCTCTCCCCCGGGCCGGGGCCGGTGATGATCTCGTCGATACCGTCACCGTCCAGGTCGCCGCAACTGACGTTTGCCCCCCACTGGGTGTAATCGTAGGCGAAGAAGCTCACCGCCCCGATGGCCTGCACCGTGCCCGTGCCGTCCCAGTTCCAGGCCCGCACGTGGGGCCCGAAGACCGCACCGGGGCCGGCGCCGGTGACCATCTCGTCGATGCCGTCACCGTCGATGTCGCCGCAGCTGACATTGACGCCATACTTGTTGGTGCCGTAGGCGAGGAAGGAAACGGCGGAGATAGCGGTCGCACCGCCCCCGTCGCAGTTCCAGCCCCGCACGTGGGGGCCCTCCCCCGCGCCGGGGCCGGCGCCGGTGACGATCTCGTCGTAGCCGTCGCCGTCGATGTCGCCGCAGCTGACGTTGACCCCCCCCTTGGGTGTGCCGTAGGCACAGTAGGAAATGGCGGAGATCGGCGGGGGCGTGCCCGCGCCGTCCCAGTTCCAGCCCCGCACGTGGGGGCCGAACACCGCGCCGGGGCCGGCGCCGGTGACGATCTCGTCAAAGCCGTCGTTGTCCAGGTCGCCGCTGCAGACGTTGACCCCCCACTTGTTGGTGCCGTAGGCCAAAAACGACACCCCGGGCAGCGGTGGGCCGTCCTGCTGAAACCCCCGCACGTGGGGACCGAAGATCGGCCCGGGACCGGCGCCGGTGAGCACCTCGGGCCCGGCCGTGCCGTCCAGCTCGCCCAGGGCCACGTTGACCCCCCAGCGGTCGACGCCGTAGGCTCGCCACTCGGTGTAGCTCCTTCCTGCGGACACGCCGTAGACCCTTACCAGTGTGGGGTTGAACTCCCCCGGGCCGGGGCCGGTGACCAGCAGGCCGGTGAGCGTGAAGTCGGCAGCGTTGTTGTTGATGAAATGAACACCACCCCATGTGCCGATCACGACATCGTTGTCCAGGTCGCCGTCGATTTCCCTGAGATCCAGGAAAGTTCCGGACCGGCCGGTAGTGAACTCGGTGGTGGAGCCGAAGGTGCCGTCGCCGTATCCCGGAACAACGATCAGCCGGTTATGCCCGCCGGAAATCAGCAGGTCCGGCATTCCGTCGAAATCGATGTCCCCGCAGGCGCACCAGTATCCCGAGGAATCTCCTGTATCGTAGACATATCTCTCGTTGAAGATACCGTTCCCGTTGTTGAACAGAACGGTGACTTCCGAGTTTTCGATATATTGGTTTCCACCCGCACAGAGATCCGGGTCGCCGTCCATGTCAATGTCGCATGTGTCGATTCCGTTGACGCTGGGAACCGCGTAGGTTTGCGGAGGGGCGAAACTGCCGTCGCCGTTGTTCTTGATCACCATGATGAAGTCATCGTAGTCCGCGTTGTGGTCCAGGGCGGCATCCAGGTCCCCGTCATCATCGAGGTCAAGGAGAATCAATTCGGTGGCGAAGCGCGTGGCATCGAAATGGACCGGTTCGCCGAGGGCCCCGCTCCCGTCATTAAGACGGATGGCCAGCTGGGCACTGCTCGAGTGGTAAATCGCCGCATCCACATCTCCGTCCCCATCCAGGTCGTCCAGCGCCGCTCCCTTCGGCTGATAGGTTTCATTGTATGTGACAGGGTTCCCAAACGTGCCGTCGCCCTGGTTGAGCAGGGCGACAATGAGACTCTCAGAGTAGTCGATGACCAGGAGATCCTTGAACCCGTCGCCGTTCAGATCGCCGGCGGCCAGGTTTTCGGCATTGACTCCGGGGGCATAGCCCACAGGGTCGCCGAACCCACCGGGGTGCTGGTTCAGGAAAACCAGGATTCCCTCGGGATCCGGGCCATAGTCGAGGCAGGCCGCCACATCCGGGTCGCCGTCGCCGTCCAGGTCTTCCATGATCATGCGGGTGAGCTCTTCATTCCCGATCACGGTCTCGGCATCCCGCAGAGTGCCGTCACCACGACCCAGGAGGAGAGCGGCGTCATTACTGCTGTCCATGATCATTGCCGCATCGAGCACGCCGTCACCATCCAGGTCGCCAAGCCTGATCAGCTCACCGTACCGGAGATTGGTGTCCGCCACGCTGAACGATCCCGACCCATCGTTGCCCAGCACGGTCACCTGCCCCGGGCCGGATTCATCGGTGTTGGCCGCGATGTCGATGTCACCGTCACCATCCAGGTCGCCGATCGCGGTGTACCGTTCGATCGGATCGAATTCGATGTCCGTAAACTCACCGAAGGTCCCGTCACCATTGCCGATACTGAGCGATCCCGCCACGCAGTCCCGATGCTCCCCGGCCAGCAGGTCGAGATGACCGTCGCCGTTCATGTCGGCCGCACCCACGCCCTGGATGTAATTGCCGGACCAGGGAAGGCCAGGCGACTGGACGGTGAAGCGGCCGGAACCGTCGTTGATCAGAATCGAGACGAATGGCACGGAAGAGGCAACGTGATATCCGGCAGCCAGATCGAGGTCGCCGTCCTCGTCGAAATCACCCGAAGCAAGGCACCACGCACCGATGCTCAGAACGCTCACCGGCCCCTCGGTGAACGTCCCGTCCCCCTGCCCCGGATACAGTTGCACGGACTCCTCCTGGCCCAGGACCAGATCCACCCTTCCGTCACCGTTGAAATCCGCTGGTTCGATGACAAAAAAGACACGCTGCGGATAACTGGCAACCTGTGAAAACGTCCCGTCACCGTTGCCGAGATAGGTGCTGAAGGAAGCGTGGTCCGGAGGGGTATCACCTTCGAAAATGGCATCGAGAAAAGCGTCGGCGTTGAGATGAACGAAGTGGCAGCGATTCCTGTAGTATTGCTCCACCACGATTTCGGTGGGAACCGGGGCCTCGAAGGTTCCGTCACCGACACCGAGGCTGGCCATGCAGAGGCCCTCGAAGCCGATCCTGGAATTCGTGCCCACCAGATCGAGGATACCGTCGTTGTTCAGGTCTTCGAGGTCGAAGGTGACCAGGTCGTCAAAACCATAGCCTTCCGGAATCATCGGAAAGGACTTGGCAGTGTCGAGGAGATACTCTGCGGAGCAGGGTGTGGTAAAAAGGTGGCCCCCGGCCAGAATAAGAACTGAAAAGAGAAGTGTTCGAAACAGGCCGTGGCGAGTAAAGGTCATCAGTAACATCTTTATATTTCAATGAGATGAATGGATATAGCCAGAGCCGCACCATGCCCGGGACCCGGTAGCGGGACCGATCTTGCTCATTCTAAACAGATTTATGCGATAGGACAAGAGGAGGGGATGGAAAAGGCCGGCAAGCAACGGTGATCCCGCTGCCTGCCGGCCCTGGTCTGTTCAGTTGTTGAACGGCCGGGCGCCAGGTGACGCCCGGCCCGGAGATTCGGGTCAGGGAGAAATCGCCTCAACGGTGCAGGCGGCGCTGTCGGTGTCGCCGGCCGGCGGGTAGGGCGGCTGGTTGTAAGGCGCCGGGGTCACGTCCTCGGCCACCAGGGTGAAGGTGTTGATGCCCAGCACCGCACCGAGGGCCGGGATCCCCTGGTTCCAGGAGGTGGTGTAGTTGCCGCCGCCGACAATGTTGGTAAAGCCGGAACGCCAGTTGCTGTAGGACCCGCCGCCGCCGGTGACCACGTTGATCCGGGCGGCCACCCGCCTCAACTGGCCGGGGTAGAGGTTGTCGAGACTGACCCACATGGAGGTGTTGAAGGGCACCACGCCTGAACCGGGGGTGCAGCTGAAGGCGGCCGCCACCGTGTCGGTGGGGGTCACCGTGCCGCCCATGCCCCAGATCTCCACGTCGTCGATGTTCCAGCCGGAGAACTGCCAGCTGCTGTCGGTGGTGCCCATGGTCCAGCGCAGGTAGACGGTGGACTGTCCGTCGGCCACGGCGGAGATGTCGTACTCCACCTGGCTCCAGGAGGAATCGGTGATCTCGGCGCTGTTCTCCCAGACGGTGGTCCAGCTGCTGCCGTTGTTGCTCACCCGCACATAGGCGTGGTCATAACTCGGCTGCTCCACGTTGAGGTAGCGCCAGAATTTCACCGAGACCGCGGTCAGCGACGAGCAGTCGATGGCGGTGGAGGTGAGGTTCGTCTCGGCCAGGCTGTTGGCGTAATCACCGGCGAGGTTGTAGCCGTAGACGCTCGATCCGGTGTGGCCGCTGGTGGGGTCGGGGTTGCCGTACTGGCCCCCGCCGCCGGTGGGCGTCCCGTAAGCCCACTGGCCCGCGGTGGTCCATCCGGGGTTGCTGCTCATGTCGTAGCTGTAGATAAGGCCCGGCACGCCAACCTGGAGGTTCACCGCCCGGGTGGTGTCCCCGTCATGGTCGGTGGTATTGGTGAAGACGACCGTGTCGCTGTAGCCGCCGTCGGGCAGGGAATTGGCCCCGGAGTTGATCGAGACGGTGACCGTGGTGCTGCCGCCGCCGGGGATCGAACCGCCGCCGGTGGAGAGGGTGACCCAGGAGGCGCCCTTGGTCACGGTGTAGTTGATGCTGGAGACGCCGTTGTTCTCCACAGTGTAGACAATGCTCGAGGGGGTGAAGGGGCCGCCGAAGTTGCCTTCCGAGTCCAGACCGCTGGCCGGGGTGACCCGCATGCCGCTGGCGCCGGGCACCAGGGTGTCGACGGTGGTGGCGCCGCTGCCAATGGGGTCGAGCCAGTTGCTCAGCCGGGTGGAGTTGCTGCCGCCGCCGGTCCAGGAGACGTAGAAAAAGCCATACCAGTCCGAGGTCTGGCTGGTGCAGGAGGCGTAGCCGCCGTGGAGCTGACCGATGACGTGGTGGTTCGGGTCGAAGAGCGGCGAACCGGAAGAACCGGGCTCGGTGGTCCCGTCGTCCCAGTCGGTGATCCGGATGTGGGTCCCGTCACCGGGCACGGTGTTGCTGAGGTAGCTGGTGATGGAGGTGGGATCGTTCTCGAAGCTGATCGCCTTCTCGTCGGTGTTCGGATGGTGAATCCCAATCGCGCCCGAGGTGGCACTGCTGCTGCGGCTCCAGCCGGAGAAGGTGACGTTGTGGTCCGGGTTGGGGGCGGAGTCGAGTTCAACCAGGGTAAAATCGCTGCTGCTGTAAGTCGAACGGAAGAACGACCCGGTCTGAAAATCGGAGAGCGAGCCGCCGCTGAGGGCGCCGCAGGTGGGACTCTCAAAATTCCAGTAGACCACCAGCGAGGCCGCATTGCCCGAATTGATGCCGCAGTGATTGGCGGTCATGAAGTAGGGGGTCTCGTCCTCGGCGGTGTTGTTGACCATGAACCCGGTGCAGAAGGTGGAGCCGCCGGTGGAGATAACACCCACCGAAGCGATCTCGTCGCGCCAGGGATCGCCCTCGGGGCAGATCACGTCGTTGTTGCAGGTTCCCTGCAGGATAGTGAGATTTTCACCGAAACCGCGGTAACCGATGTTGACCGCAGTCAGCTCCAGCTCCAGATTGTCCATGGCCTTGGTGGGGACAATCAGCTCGATGATGACGTTGTCGGAGAGAACCACCGGTGTCCAAAGCTCACCGTGGATCTCATTGTCCTCGGCGGTGAAGGCCCGGCTCAGTTCGTAGCTCTCATCGGCGGCGTAAAGGAACAGCGACCCGCCTTCGGGCATCAGGTAACGGGTGAAACCGAAGTTGAGGGAAAGGGCGCCGAGCGACTCGACGCGCAGCCGCCAGAGCTGCATCCCTCCACCCAACTCCTCCCAGGTTCCGTGGGTCAGAGGTGAGACCTCCACTTCCTTGGTCACGGCGAAACGGGGTGCCATGCCCATCTCCTCACGCTCAGCGTCCTCCCAGGCCAACAGCTCGGTGTTCAGCGAGGGGAACACCACTGCATCCAGGGAATCGAGGGGCCGCACCTGGTGATTCGATGTGACCGGAACGGCGGCCGAAACGGGCAGGGCCAGCCAGACCATCAAGGCACAGAGAAAGGTCAATGAAATCATCTTCACTCGCATCAATAATCCTCCCAGATATCCTTCGGAAACATGTGGAGACAGTTGGAACCGGCGGGAAAATCGCTTGAATGGTTCCCGTTTTCCTGTGCTGGGCTTCCTGGAGGACATACCTGGTCAGGAGCCACATTCTCATATTACTACTCAAGACAATATAGGTTATGAAAGGTTTAAAATCAACATCAAGTGTATCTTTCTGGTCAAAATGCTTGCGCCGGCATTGTGAAACGCCTATTATCATTAACTATACAGGTCGACGGGTAAGCTGGTTGAAGAAGTTCGCAAACCCCGAACCGCTCATACCGGCCTCGGACTCCATTCCAGGCGACCGCCAGTGCCATTCCTGGTGGGCATACCCCGATTATTTCAAGCCATCCTTGCCATAACGTGAGAAGGAGGAGAGTGAAGATGTTGAGAAGGATCGCCATTCTGGCAGTGACGATGGCGCTGATGTTCATGCCCATCTCCACGATGGCCGCCCCGGTGGTGACCGAGGGCGAAATTCTGGTGATGGTGGATAGCGGGAACAGTGGCGCCCTTCAGACGCTGGATGCTCTTGGAGCCCCGGTCTACCACCGTGCCGGCGCCTGGGTGCTGGCCGGTGTGAACGACTCCGGGCTCGCTGCCCTCGGTGACAACACGGTTCTCTCCGACCGCGCGC
The DNA here is from genome assembly GCA_032127265.1 of Acidobacteriota bacterium. Classification (GTDB taxonomy): domain Bacteria; phylum Acidobacteriota; class JAQAZP01; order JAQAZP01; family JAQAZP01; genus JAQAZP01. Next base: position 901 of record JAQAZP010000109.1, on the reverse strand, counting down.
CCTGGATCAACGGCACGGTCTATTACTGGGTGACGGTCCATGGCAGCAAGGATGCTCCCCTCCCCGCCGCGGTCGAGCTGGATGTGCTCTTCCGTGATGGCGGCACCGTGCTGATCAAGGCCTGCCCGGATGAAGCCGAGAAACTCTCCATGGCCGGCCACAGCCTGGCCATGGTGACCCGCACGCACAAGGTTCTGGCCGCCCCGACAAAGAGTACGGCGCTCAGCGGCACCCGGACCTTTGGCGGCGAAATCGACAACATGGTCGCCGCCATCAACCAGCTGAGCTACACCAACAAGCTGCAGACGCTGGAGAATTTCGGCACCCGCTATTCCTACGCCCCCGAGAACGACACCGCCGGCGACTGGATCTACAACCAGTTCGTCAGCTTCGGCCTCTCCACCGAGCGCCACTGGTTCAGCATCGGCGGCAACCAGCGGATGAACGTGGTCGCCACTCTGCCCGGCTATGTCTACCCCGACGAGGTGGTCTTCATCTGCGGCCACTTCGACTGCACGTCCGAAGATCCCTACAGCTCGGCCCCCGGCGCCGACGACAACGGCAGCGGCACCGCGGCCACCATCGAAGCCGCGCGGGTGCTCTCCGGCTACACCTTCGAGCGGACGATCAAGTTCGCCGCCTGGTCCGGTGAAGAGCAGGGCCTGGTGGGATCGGGCGCCTATGTGGCCAGCATCGCCGCGGCCGGCATGGACGTGGTGGCGGTCTACAACCTCGACATGATTGCGTACTCGGGCAACGACACTGCCCCGCCGGACCTGGTGATCTACACCAACAGCAACTCGCTCCCGGTGGCCAACCTGCTCAGCGACGCGATCCTCTACTACGTGCCGACCCAGGTGGAGCCGGTGATCGACACCAGCGCCCTCACCGCCAGCGACCA
>JAQAZP010000108.1:0-3404 GCA_032127265.1 Acidobacteriota bacterium | reverse complement strand
ACCTGCAGGGCCACGGCAGTCACGTGATGGGGATCGTGGCCAGCATGGGCGGGACATACCCGGCCTGGCTGGGCATGGCCTACGGGATCGAGAAGGCGGTGACCCTCAAGGCCGGCTACCAGGATATTTATGGCCGCGGCTGGATGTGGTCAACCGATGCCATGTGGCTGGTGGACCGGGCCCTGTACAACAGCAGCCAACTGCGTCCCACCAATACATTCAACGACGATGTGGACGGGATCAACCTCAGCTTCGGCGGTTCCACCTCCAGTGATGAGACGGATTACAGCCGTTTCTACGATTCCATAATTTCCTCGTATCCCGATCTGCTGATGACCATTGCCGCCGGCAATGATGGGCCGAGCAACCCGACTTTCGCGTCACCCGCCTGCGCTTACAACCCGATCACCGTGGCCATTGTGGACGACTTCGACACCACCGGCCGTGCCGATGACCTGATCGATCCGATGAGCACCCGCGGGCCAACGGCCAACGGCAGAAGGAAGCCGGACCTGGCCGCGCCGGGCACGGATATCGAATCCTGCAACAACGACTGGGAGACCGAGCTCGATTTCATCGAGAAGTCGGGCACCAGCATGGCGGCGCCGATGGTCCAGGGCGTGGCCATGGACCTGATGGACGCCGGCGTATTCGACGAGCTGGAGCTCAAGGCCCTGCTGATCAACACGGCGCAAAAGAATGACGGCGCCATAAACTTCGAGAGCGATGCCGACGGTTGGGACCCGGGCTACGGCTGGGGCTACATCAACGCCTGGGCCGCATACTTCCACCGCACCGATGTGGTCAGCGGCACGGTCACCCCCTATCCCACCGCCGGGCACTACCACCTCTACAAGGGACAGATGCGCGACGAGGGGGCCGGCGGGGAAGGGCGGGACCGGGCGACCATGGTCTGGAACCGCCACGCCACTTACAACCCGCACGACTTTCCCTCGACCTACTACACACTGAGCAATCTCAATCTCTATCTCTTCCGGGAAGCGAACAACTCCCTTCTCAGCTACGATGTCAGTTCCATCGACAACGTGGCCCAGGTGCGAATCGGCGCCGGCGCCGGCGCCACCGATGTGATCATCAACACCCTGGCCTTCTCTTCCAGCTTCAACCACGGCGGAGCCACCGAGGAGTTTGCCCTGTCCACCGAGGAGGGGTTTGTGGAAGTGGCCCTCCCGTCAACCTTCCAGGCTTACGCCAGCTGGCCCTCGGAGCTGGAGCCGAACGAGGAGAGGGACTTCACTTTCTGGATGGTGAACAACAGCACGATCCCCAGCCACAACAACACCTTCAATGCCCAGCTGCCTGCCGGGTGGGCCCTGGTTTCGGGAGGCGACCCCTACTCGGCGGGCACCATGGCCGGGGGAGGCGGCACATCGCCATCCACCACCTGGAGACTGCGCGCCCAGCCCACTCCCCAGGACGGCGTCCTGGTGGGCGTGGATCACTCGCATTACTCCTACTACGTGCTGTGGGGGGACTACCGCTGGAACCTGCCGGTGAATGTCCGCTGGGACACCACGCCGCCGTCCCCGGCGCCGGTCTGGTCCACCGTGCCCTACGCGCTTTCCACCAGCCAGATCTACATGTCCCGCACGTCGTCCAGTGATCTGCACGAGCCGGTGACCTATTATTTCGATTACTACTCCAGCCCCACCGGGGGCGGTGGTGGCACCGACTCAGGCTGGACCACAAGCTACACCCATACCGATGCCGGGCTCTCGGCCAACCACCGTTACGGCTACCGGGTCCAGGCGCGGGACAACGCCACAACGCCCAATGCCACCGGCTATACGGCGCCCTACTACGTCTACACCCTGGCTAACGAGCCGGGGGCGCCCTCGGTGACCGGTCCCACCGACAACACGCTCAACGTGACGGTCAACGCTGGAGGCAACCCCACTTTCACCGCATGCGCCATCTGGGCTGAGAGGGTTGGTTCGGGCACGCACTTCTTCCTCAACGCCGCCGGCGGATCGAATGGCGGCACACCCTTCTGGCAGCCCATCGCTTCCTGGGGCACGGTCACCGCCACCGGATTGCTCAGCAATACCCAGTATGGATTCGCCGTGATGGCCCGCAACGGGGATGGCATCGAGAGCAGCTGGTCGGTCATGGGTTACGGGAGCACCACGCTCACCCTCACCGACACGGTCAGCGCCTCGATTACCTGTTTGCCGGGCTCCGGGGTGGTGCCGTTCACCACCCAGATGACCGTATCGCTGAATAATCTCTACGGTGGGCAGACTCGCCGGGTGGCGGGCCGGATCGATGCCACCCTGGCCGGTGGCGGTCACTACCCCAACTGGCGGAGCGGCTTCACCAACATCGCCGCCGGCGGCAGTTACGTGACCTACTGGAACAACACCATCCCGGCCCTGGGTTCGATGATCGGCACCAATCAGTTCCAGCTGATTGCCTTGGATGTAACGCCGTCACCGTACAACCAGCCACCCTATCCGCCGGCCGGGGACACCGACACCTCGGCGTGCACGGTAGTGGCTAACTCGCCCTAGGGGCGATCTTCCGCGCCGTCGTTCAGATTGACGGCGGCGCGGAGGACGAGGATTAACCAGTCCAGTGCCGGAACTGATGGGATCGGGATGGCAGGCGTTACAGGCCGAGCAGGATACGGTAACATTCGGCGTCTTCATCCCCGAAACAGCAGAAGGTCACCGACCCGGGGATATCGTGCGAGTAGTGCCACTCGCTTACGGCCGTGACCGCGATCACGCAGGCCTCGGCCTTGGGATAGCCATAGACCCCGGTGGAGATGCAGGGGAAGGCGATGGTCTCGCAGCCGGCCTCGGCGGCCAGGCGGAGCGATTCGATGTAGCAGGAACGGAGGAGTTCATCCTCGCCCTGCTCGCCGTCGCGATAGATCGGCCCCACGGTGTGGATGACGTGTCTGGCCGGCAGGTTGTAGCCGCCGGTGATCCTGGCCTGGCCGGTGGGGCAGCCGCCTATTGTGATGCACTCCTTCAGCAGGCCCGGCCCGGCAGCCCGGTGGATGGCGCCGTCCACACCGCCTCCGCCCAGCAAAGACTCGTTGGCCGCGTTGACGATGGCATCGACGGCGAGCGTGGTGATGTCGGATACCGCGACCTTCATCCGCGAAGCGGGCTCGTTGTTCATCTGTGCCTCAAGCCGAAATCGGTGTGCTGCTGTCCCTGTCGATGGTTCGATACGTGCCGCGCCGGTTCACCTCATGATGAGCAGAGCAATATATGGGACAACGTTCAGCATCAGATAGACGAGTTTAAACGCCCCGAGAAACGAATACATGATGATGTTGTATTGCTCGCGGGGGATGGGGAACCAGTTGCTCTGCAGGCGGTAGACCAGATCCGGGGCGAACATGAGGAAAATGCCCCAAAAAATAAGAAGGC
>JAQAZP010000107.1:0-38915 GCA_032127265.1 Acidobacteriota bacterium | reverse complement strand
CCTGATAATCATAAGAGTGCACCTCCAATGGAGCGTAGCAGCGAAATTTGCTACGTTCCGGGTAACCCAAAACCCAAAAAGGAGGTGCACGATGAAAGTGTATGCGGGAATCGATCTTCACTCAACTAATAGTTATATCGGCACAGTAGACGAGCACGGTCGGAAGTTGGTTGGCTGCAGGACCAGGAATGACCTGAAACAGATCATCGAGTTGCTGTCAGAGCATGCTGACGACCTGGAGGGGATCGCCGTGGAGTCGACGTACAACTGGTATTGGCTGGTCGATGGCTTGATGGATCAGGGTTGGCGGGTCCACCTGGCCAATCCTGCAGCGATGCAGCAATACAAGGGTCTCAAGTATGCCGGCGATCGCCACGATGCGTTCTGGTTGGCGAAGCTGCTTCAGCTGGGGATTCTGCCGGAGGGGTTCATCTATCCAAAACAGATACGCCCGGTCCGTGATCTGCTCCGGACGAGGGGGATCCTGGTGCGCAAGCGCACGTCGCTGATGAATACGTTGTCGAACATCATCACGCGGAACACCGGTCGCTCGCCCAAGGGAGGAGACATCAAGGCTCTTCGGGAAAACCGAGTGGCCCCGCTGCTGTCCGATGACCGGTATCTTCAGGCCTCGGCCGAGGGCATCAAAGAGATCATCGATACCCTGTCGCGTCGCATCCGCGAGATCGAGAAGGTGATTACGGACAGCACCAAACTCGATCCAGATTATGAGAACCTGCTGAGCATACCCGGAGTAGGTCTGGTTCTTGGCCTGACCATCTTGCTGGAAACCGGGCCGATCAGCCGCTTCCCGTCTGTGGGTGATTACGTCTCCTACTGCCGGAAGGTGCCGTCCTTCTACATCAGCAACAACAAGCTCAAGGGCCGGGGAAACGTGAAGAACGGCAATCGCCATCTGGCGAGTGCCTTCGGCCAGGCCGCTGAGCATGCTCGGCGCCATGATGATCGAGTACGTGCCTACTTCAACCGAAAGAAACAGAAAAAGAACGCCGCAGTGGCTCACGCGACAGTGGCCCACAAGCTCGCTCGGGCGACCTATCACATGATGAACACGGGCCAGCGGTTCGTATCCGAGCGGGCGTTCGGATGAGCGATCGACGAGGACGGCGGAGCCATGAATAGGGGATGGAGTAAAACCCTCGTGCCTGATTGGACCGCCGTCCTCCTCGAAGACAAGTAGGATCGTTGGATGCTGCTACACCTGTCGCGAGCCAGATGGGGATGGACAATGAGCCACGTGACCTGTGATCGACGATTGGACGCGACCAGGAAGCCAGATGGTTTTATGGGTCCCGCCTAGGCGGGACAGGGGCCGGGAAGCGGGGATCATTCCCCGCTTCCCTCACGCCTAGATCCTGATGGGTGTCTGGCGCAGCATCATGAGCTGACGCAGAACCGAAAACATGGCCGTAGCAGGCAACAACGATCCGGAGAAGACAGACCGCCTCTGCGAGGCGGAAGAAGGAGAGCTGCGCGCTTGACAAGGGGCACTCTAATGGGTGTCCCGGATTCCCCATTTATTTTGAAGAGTGTTTTCAAAATGCCGGCTGTGGTTCAATGGCGAGGCGCTTCGCTTAAACCACCTTTTCAAAACCTCGCATGTGGTTCAAGAGCAAGGCGCACGCCGCCGCAAAAGCGGAGCCTACTCTATTGTTAGGTGAGCATTTTGCGGCGGCGTGCAACGCAGCTATTGGATCACAGGCGAGGTTTTGACAAAAAACGCGGATCAGCGGCGGACATCCCGTGAGGGGGTGTGGATACGAGAGCCGCCGCATCACCGCGTTACTGCCGTTTTCAGTTGTCAACCGAGATCCGGGGCGCCGGTCAGGGCGCCTGGAACTCGATGGAGAGGTCGGGCACGTCTTCCTTCACGTCGACGGTGAGCTTGTATGTCTCACCGGAAGTGAGCGTGCCCTTGTAGTAGAGCAGGTCCAGCATTTTGCCCCACTGGGGAACCTGGATCCGGTAGATCCCGATCTCGCCCGGCAGAGGGAAGAAATTGGTCGTCACCATCCGGGACGTGCGCTCCAGCTGCCCGCCGAAGTTGGTGACCGTGAAAAACTGCCGGTCATGGCGGAAACGCTTGTACTCCTTGCGCACCTCGGAGAGTGTGGCCAGCGGCAGCTCGGTGCCGTACTGGTCAGTGAGCTTGATCTTGTCCCGCTCCACGGTGACCCCGCGGTGGTCGAGGTTGATCAGCGAGAAGAGCAGCGGAGTGAAGTCGGGCATGTCGGCATCACTCTTGGTCTGGATCAGCTGGGTGCCCACAACCAGCTCCAGGCCGTTCATCTTCTTGCTCACGTGGTACTTGTAGTCTTTCACCACAGGGTCGGCCTTGGACTGGGCGGCGGCCCCCGAGACAGCCACCAGCAGGCCGATGACCACCAGGGGCGCGACCATCGAGATGATCCGGGGACTTCCGTTGTTTCTTTTGTTCCGTCTCATTGTTCTACCTCCATCTGGAATGGCTATCACTGTATCATGGCGGCGATCGGTATCCCCGCCATGGGTCGAAGGCTCTTTGACCCTCCCGGGGTAACGCCTATGTACAAAGCAAACCCCATGCCACAATCATGATAATAGTATTCCGTTGTATTTCATACACTTACAGTCCAACATGCAACGCACTCCCCCATGGGCGCTGTCCTGTTCTGTGGTCAGGGACCCTGAATCCGGACAGTGATTCCCTTGACGGGCTGTTGTGTATCCCCTATATTCATACTGCTGAAAATATGGCTGTTCCAAGCCCAATCCTGCCCAAGGGCAGGGTTTTGCACTTTCAGGGACAATGGATACCGCCGGCCGACGGTGCAGGACATCCCGTATTGAAGAAAGGGACGCTTTCTTCTCGACGCTCCGCCGGCTTATTGCGTATCAGTTAGACAGGCACTGGCTCTCGCCTCGGCGGGATCCGACCGATAATGTGGACATCTCCGTTCCCCAATGGGGGACGGGGCAGCCAGGAAGGTTGGGGAAGTTCCGGATTCATCAATCCGGCCAGAGAAAGGTAGCAGAGACCATGAACAGATCTTCACTATTGGTTTTGGTGGTGACGATGATCCTTGTCGCATCACTGCTCGTTGTTGCCCCGCCACTCTCCGCCCAGGAAAAACCGGCGGATAAAACAGCGGGCAAGGACCAGTCAGCAAATGCCGGCACGGAGAAAAAACTCACGGCGGCCAGCAAGGGCACAGATTCGGGTACGGCCGCACCGGTGATTTTTTTTCCTGAACCGCTGCACGATTTCGGCACCATCGCCACCGGGGCAAAGGTGAGCCACGACTTCAAGGTGATCAATAAAGGCGACGCACCCCTGCGGGTGACCAATGCCAAAGGCTCCTGAGGGTGCACCGCTGCCGTCGTTACCAAGACGGCGATTCCCCCGGGTGGGGAAGGAACAATCAAGGTCACCTTCAATTCCGGATCCAAAAAGAACGAGCAGACCAAGTCGATCACGGTTACGTCCAACGATCCCAAAAATCCCACGGCCACTCTGCGGGTCAAGGCCTTTATCGAGGTGGTATTCGACTTCGAGCAGCCAAGCCTCTACCTGGGCAAGGTGAGCAGCGATGCCAGCACCGAAAAGAGCGCCTTCCTTCTGGTCAAGAATCTTGAAGGCACCGAGGTGCTGGAAGTGACCCCGTCCTCCGAGTTCATCAAAGCCAGGATGCTCGATTTCACGGACAACAATGGTCAATACGACCGGATGAAGATGGAAGTGACAACGCTCCCGGGGCTACCGCTGGGCCGGATCAACGAAACCGTCACCGTTCGAACCAACCTGGCGGACAAGCCCACAGCCATCCTCCGTCTCACCGGATCGGTGATCGGCGACGTGGAAGTCACGCCGGAATGGATGACCTTCGTGGTTACCGACGGGGAAAACACCAGGCCGGCCACCCTGACAAAGAAGATCTTTATCTCCAATCACGTGGACGGCGCCAACCTGGAAATCATCGACGTCAAGGACGCCGAAGGCCACCTGGACCTCAATCTGAGACCGCTGACCGAAGGGCAGAAATACGAACTGACGGCCACACTCCGTCCGGAGAGCCTTCCGGAGCGGGGCAACATCAGCGGCAACGTGGTGCTGACCACCAACTTCCCCAGCCAGAAGGAAGTGGCCATCCGCTACAGTGCGGTGCGCAAATCGTACAGCAATGTCAACGAGAAGAGGAATACGTCAAGAAAAGCCGCCCCGCCCGCCCAGGGGAGCATGCGCGACGGCCAGACGATGCTGAAAGAGGGCGAGGGGGAAGGACTGTTCGCACCCTCCAAGGATGACCCGTTTGCCGCCGGCGGCGAGCTGATGGGCAAAGAGGATGCGTTGGAAAAAGAGAAGAACAAGCCGAAGGATCCAGCCCCGGTGAAACCAGAGCTGAGCAGTCAGAAGGAAGGTGTGAAGAAGAAACTGCCGGATGAGGAAGGCACCGAGGACGATTCGGAGAAGAAAGAGGAGAAAGAGGAGACAAAGCCGACGATCACAGCCATCAAGGGATAGTCCGATACACGTCGGCGCCCGACCCGCCGGCCGGAGGCATTGAACAGCTCCTGGCCGGCGGTGGCCCGCTCCCCCAAGTCGCTGGTGACCCTTTGACCCGCATACCGCTGAGTAGCGCCTTGACCACCCTGGTCGTCCTTCTGCTGATGGGCGGCCCAGCCATCCGGGCTGAAGGAGATGAGAAGCTCCAGGCCGATCCCTCGCCTCCGGCACGGCAAGAGACTCCACTGATCGAAATTCCCCAGCCGGTTCACCATGCCGGCCCCGTGGTCCGGGGCGCGGAATATTCCACGGTCTACACCATTCGAAACAGCGGTACCGCCGACCTGCGGGTGGTCAAGGCGGACGGACACTGCTCCTGCATCAGCACCGATATCCTCCACCCGGTGATCCCCCCCGGGGAGGAGGGTGGAGTGAAAATCACCTTTGTCGGCCAAACCGGAGTGGGCGAAACCACGCGGATCATTGAACTGACCTCCAACGACCCGCTGAACCGGCTGGTAAAACTGACCTTCAGCGCGCAAGTGGTGGTTCCCTTTGGTTTCGAAACCAGGGCGCTGGCCCTGGGCAAGATCCACTACCTGGCGGTGGAGCCGGTTTCCAAACGAGCCGTGATTCTGATCCGGGAGCCCGCGGACACCGGGTTGGCAGACCTCGAAGCCTCCTCGCCAAACATCACGGCCCAACTGGTGGGCAGCGGCGAGGCCCAGGACGGACACCAGCGGCTGGAAATCGAGGTATCCGTCCAGCCCGGGCTGCCCCCGGGAATCCTGCATGAAACCGTCACCGCCATGGCCGCATCCGAAAATCATCCTCCGGCCGTCCTGAACATCACCGGCTTGATCACCGGTGACGTGGAGCTGACCCCCCCGTACCTCCGTCTGCTGGTGGTGGAAACCGGAAACCGGGAGGCCCGGGACAGCTGGAAGCGAATCTACCTCACGGGACACAACCCGGACCGGCCGCTCCGGGTTTTCAACTGCCGGGACAGCAACGGACTGCTCCAGCTGGACCTGGTGGAACTGATCAGGGGCGAGAAGTTCGAGTTGACCGCAACCCTGGGCGCCAAGGCCCTGGAGCAGAACAGCGAAATCACGGGCACGATCAGCATTTCCACCAACAGTCCCTCCCAGTCGGAGGTCACCGTGGGGTATTCCGCGACCCGCCGCCGGTATGACAAGCTTGACCGGGTCGAGGACAGAGAGGCACCGCCGCCAGGAGGAATACCAACCGGCGAAAAATCCGGCACAGAGCAGACCGACGCGGAGGAGGCGGCCGGAGACGGATGAAGATTGCCGTCAATACCCTGTTTCTGCTGCCCGGCCAGGTGGGCGGCACCGAAATCTACACCCGCAGCCTGTTGGCGGCAATGGCCGAGGTTTCCGATCGCCATCGCCTGATCCTGTTCACCAACCGCGAAAATCACGACACCTTTGACGATACTCCCGTGGTGCAGCGGGTTCGCTGCCCGGTGAGCGCAGCCAGCCGGCCGCGCCGCATCCTCTGGGAGCAACTGGTCCTGCCCTGGCAGATACTTCACCAGGGGGCCGATGCAATTCTGTCTCCTGGTTTCACCACTCCCATCTGTTGCGGACGACCCACGGTGGTCACGGTTCACGACCTGATCTGGCGCAGCCATCCGGATAACTTCCCCCGCTCCTACCGTCTGTTTCTGGAGGCCCTGATCCCCGTTTCCGCTCGCCGGGCCGAGCGGGTTATCGCCGTCTCCCGCTTCACCGCCGACCAGCTCTGCCGGACCTACGGAGTGCCGGAGGAGAAGGTGCGGGTGATTCACGAGGCCCCCTCGCGGAGACTGCTGGAGCAGGCGGACGCCGCAGCCCCGGCCGGTCCGGCAACACGGGAGCGGCTTCAGGCCCTGGGAGTGGGGGCGGCGCACATCCTCTGCGTTTCCACACTCGCCCCGCACAAAAACGTGGAGCGGCTGCTTCAGGCTTTCCTGAAGGCAAAAACCCGCCTGTCGGGCCACGGGGATCTCCAGGGGCTGCAGCTGGTGCTCACCGGTATAAAGGGCCGGGCCCACCACCGGGTGAAGGAGGAAGCCCGGCGCCTGGGGCTGGGTTCATCCGACTTGCTGGTCACCGGTTGGGTGGACGAGGAACACCTCGCCGACCTGTACCGGACTTCACTTCTCTTCGCCTACCCGTCCCTGCACGAGGGGTTCGGCCTGCCGCTGCTGGAGGCCATGGCCTTTGGCGTGCCGGTGGCCAGTTCCAACGCCGCCTCGCTCCCCGAAGTCGGCGGGGACGCGGTTTTCTGGTTCGACCCCGAAGATGTGGAGCAGATGGCGGCGGTACTGGTCCGGGCCCTCACCGACCGCGATGCCGCCAGGCGGATGGCCCGGCGGGGCACTGAACGGTGTCGGCTTTTCTCCTGGGAACGCGCCGCCCGGCAGACGATCAACCTGCTCTTGGAAGCGGCCGGCCGCCCGGCGGAATTCCTTGACCAGACAATGGTTCCCCCCTGATGCCACGGGCCGTTCCCGGAAGATACGCCTCGTTGAAACCGCTGTCGGCCGGTGATATATTTGATGGCGCTCCAGAGTATCGCAAACGACCCCGCGGGCGTGCGCGGGTCATTTTGACTATTTTCATAGAGGTTTGAACCATGGTGACCACCACCCAATCCGCACTGGACAAGAAACTGACCCACGAGGAAGTGCTCGAGCTCACCGAGCAACGCAGCGCCCACAACTACGCACCGATGGAAGTCGTGCTCACCCGCGGCCAGGGCGTCTACGTCTGGGACAAAAACGGCAACAAACTCTTCGACATGCTCGGCTGCTACTCGGCACTCAACGTCGGTCACCTGCACCCCAGGCTGGTGGATGTGGCGGTGCGGCAGCTGCATAAGATCTCACTCACCTCCCGGGCCTTTTACACCGAGGAAATGGCGCTCTTTGCCGACGTTCTGTGCAAACTCACCGGCATGGAGAAAATGCTGCCGATGAATACCGGTGCCGAGGCGGTTGAGACGGCGATCAAGATGAGCCGGCGCTGGGCCTACCGGGTCAAGGGCGTGGAGGAGAACAAGGCCGAGATCATCGTCTGCTCGGGAAATTTCCACGGCCGCACCACCACCATTGTCAGTTTCTCCGACGACCCCGACGCTCACGACGGATTCGGCCCCTATACCCCCGGCTTCGTCACCATCCCCTATAACGACACCGAGGCGCTGGAAGCGGCGATCACACCGAACACCGCCGCCTTCCTGGTGGAGCCAATCCAGGGCGAGGGCGGTATCATCGTCCCTGACGACGGGTATCTGAAAAAAATACGTGAGATCTGCGACCGCCACAACGTCCTCCTGGTGCTGGACGAAGTGCAGACCGGCTTCTTCCGCACCGGCAAGGCCTTCGCCTTCGAGCACGAAGACATGCGGCCCGACGCGCTGATCATGGGCAAGGCCCTTGGCGGCGGTATCATGCCGGTGTCGGCGGTAGCCTCCTCCCACGAGGCCATGGACGCTGCGTTCCCCCCCGGCAGTCATGGCAGCACCTTCGGCGGCAATCCGCTGAGCTCGGCTGTGGCCATCGCGGCCATCGAGCTGATGCAGGAAGAGCGGATGGACGAGCAGGCCGCCGAGAAGGGGGCCTACTTCATGGACAAGCTCCGGGCGCTCAACTCGCCGCTGATCAAGGAGATCCGCGGAAAGGGGTTGCTGATCGGCATGGAGTTCACCAAGGAGGCGGGCAAGGCCAAGCCGTATCTGAAAAAGATGATGAAGCAGGGGGTGCTGGCCAAGGACACTCACGAGCAGACCGTCCGGTTCGCCCCGCCGATCATCATCACCATGGAAGAAATCGACCAGGCCGTGGAATTGGTGGCCAACGTCATCTGCAGTTGAAGCACAAGGAGCACCATGGCCGCCAGACCGTCCACCCTGATCCGCAACTACAGCAAGCAGGACAAGTCGGCCCTCCTCGGGCTCTTCGCCGCGTGCTGGGATGAAGAAAAATCAGAGATGAACCTGGCCTGTTGGGAGTGGCTTTACGAGATGAACCCCAACACGGACCCGGACCGGCCGGTGATCTTCATCCTCGAGCAGGAGGGTCTGATCATCGGGTCGGTCTCCTGTGTACCGGCGCAACTGATGGTGGACGGCGCCATCTACAACTTCCACTGGGTGATGGACTACATGGTCCACCCCAAGCATCGCGGCGGCATGAGAGGTTTCCGCCTGGCCCGGGAGGTGATCAAGCTCTCCGCTTCCACCCTCGGGTCAGGGTTCCCGATCCAGGAGACGGTGCCCATCTGGCTGCGCGCCGGAAAGAAGGTGGGGGTGGACGAGGTGGGGGCCTTTGGCCCGATGGTGCTGCCGCTCAACGCCCGCTACCTGCTGCAACGGAAATCACTCAACCCCCTGCTCACCTTCACCGCCAACCTGGCCCTCAAGCCGGCCCTGGCCCTCCAGCGGATGTTCAAAGGGTTGGGCGCGCCCCGTGACGCCGGGCTGACCGTCAGTGAGGTGGAGCGCTTCGACCGGACTTCCTCCGACTTTTTCGCCCGGGTGGGCCCCGGCTACCCGATCATCGTTGTGCGGGATGACTCCTATCTCAACTGGCGCTTCAGCGACTACCCGGGAAAGCAGTACACCAAGCTGGTGGCCCGGGACGGCTCGGGCACAATGCGCGGCTACCTGGTGCTCCGCACGGTGCTCAAGCACAACGGGATCCGCGAGGGGCTGGTGGTGGACTTCCTCGCCGAGCGGGGAGACGAGGCCGCCATCCGCGCCCTGGTGCAGGAAGGATTGGCCATCTTCCGCCGCGAGCGCTGCGACGTGGCCAAGGGACTGGAATTCTTCGTCCCCGACATGAGAGAGATGATGGTCCGCCTCGGCTTCTTCCACCATCCGGTGAAACGGCATTACCTGATCTTCTACAACGAGATCTGCCCCGACAAGCCCAAATCTTTCTTCCGTGACCCGACCAACTGGTATATCACCCGCAACTTTGCCGACCAGGAAATCAACGAGTATCTCGACTGACCACACACCTGCCGCAAAGCTGCCGTAAAACCTCAAATGTGGTTCAAGAGCGAGGCGACGGCTGACGAGAGAGCCGGAGCATACTCTTGTGGTATGTGAGGGTTTCGAGGAAGCCGTCAACGAAGCTATCGGGCCACAGTTGAGGTTTTTCTAACTGTAATCCTTGAGCTTCAGGGTCACCGTCCTTTCCTTGTCATTTCGCTCCAGCAGCAGGCGAACCCTGTTGCCCGCCGGCCCGCGGAGCACGTCGCGGATGTAGGGCAGCCCCAGTTCCGAGGCCCGCCGGCCGTCAAGCATCACCAGCCGGTCCAGCACCTTCACCCCGCCCCGGCCGGCCGGAGATTTTCGTGCCACCCCGGCCACCAGCACGACACCGTCACTGAGCACCAGTTGCAATCCCGAACGGTCCATCCGCACCGGTTCACTGTAGAAACGGTTCGGCTCCAGGATCACCCTGCCCCGCCGGTAGTCGAGACAGATGGTGAAGTGGTTGAGCATGGTGGCCCCGATTTTTCCGGCCACCGGCGCTCTCCGGGACCGGCCGGCTTCCTTCCGCTCGAGGCTGAAGAGGGTTGGCAGGTCGGGGAAGCGGTATTTCCCGACCCCGAAGGCCGTGAGGTGGGCGGAGATCTGCCGTACCACACCGCCAACCCCGCCGCTGAAGACCTCGCGGCGATCCCGCTTCCCTTTCAGCAACTGGTGGCTCTCGATGAACTCGCGATGCAATACCAGCGCGGCACTGGCGCCGGTGTCCAGCAGGAACCGGCCGCCGTGCTCATCCTCCACCAGGCCTTCGATCACCGGCAGGTTTCCCTCCAGTTCGATCTTCAGCACCTGGCCCTCACCTGAATAGCTGTAGGCCGACGGCCGGTATGCGCTGATGCTCTGGTTCTCGTAATCGATCTTGAGCACGAAACGGCTGATAAAATCGAAACCGAGGATCCCGTCGACCCGGCGCCCCACGTAGGGCAGGAAGGGGTCGAGATTCACCGCGAGCAGCCGCTGATTGACCAACTCGAGGCCGGGCATGGCGATGGATTCCACCCGGGTGAACGATGCCTCGGCCCGGCCGGCCGCGCCGATCACCTCCACCAGACGACCTTTCTTGTCCAGCCCCAGGTCGGTGACCAGGGATTCGTTGATCACACTCACCGAGGCCCCGGTGTCCAGCAGGAAGTTCATTCCCCCCACGCCGTTGACCGCCACCTCGAGCAGGATCAGGTCCGTGGCCAGTTGCATCGGGATGTTTTCGGCGGAATCACCGTTGGCCAGCAGACAGTCGAACCCAACCTCCTCGGCTTCGGCCAGGGTAAAGAAGCGGTCTTCCACCTCGGGATCGAGCACCACCTCCTGAACCCGGGTTTCCACGTCGAACCGCGCGTCACCGGTGGAGAGCAGGGAGTAAAAGGGGAACAAGACGCCGGCCACCTTGCGGAAATCGCCGTAGGTGGTTACCGAATCCAGTTCCTTGTGGCGGATCTCGCTGCGCACCAGGAGACAGGATACCGAATCGAAATAGAGGCTGGCCGAATTGCCCCCCGGAGGTGCAACCTCGAGGCAGAGCAAGGTCCGGCCATCACGCTTGGCAGGGCCCCGGTAGTGATAGAGCGAACCGTTGAGCTCGGGAAAACAGTAGAGATGGCTGGCGAATACCGCGCGGCCCACCAGCGCCTCGCGATCCTGCCCCTCCATCCGGGAGACCCGTCGGTTGCCGTCCATCTTCCAGGCGGTCTCACCGTCGAAGAGCGCGGACTGGGTAACGAACCCCAGATCCAGTTCGTTGCGAATCAGGTTTGGCGTGCGGGTCCAGGTGACACTGCGTCCTTCCAGCCCGAAAGCTTTCACCGTGGAGGTGACCCGGGCGCCGGTGAGAGCCAGAATCCGGTCCCGCCCCCCCAGCGCCTTGAGATGGCAGCTGAGCAGGTCGGACACTGCGTCCCGTTCCACCTGTGCCCCATCCAGTTCCTGGGCCCAGGGCCGGTCCACGGAGAGCAGCATCACCAGCAGCAGGCAGAAGGACAGCACCGCCGCCGGCAATCCCCGGTGGTGCGGAAGAGAACCTGGATGGGCCAGAATCCCCATGAAACCTGCTCCCTGGGCACGGCTACAACTGGTGCTGCGGCTGCCGGTTGACCCGGCGGCGATTTTTGATAAAGGTCAGGAACCGGCCCACAGATTCCCAGGACCTGAAGTAGAAGTAAAAATTGGCTTTGAGCAGCCAGCGCTCCAGCGACCGGCCCGGAAACCCGGGATGCCTGAAGACCAGGTTCATCCCGTCGAACTTTGACCAATCGCCGTTTTTGAGGCTTGGCTTCAACTGCTCGTAGAGCCTGGTCCCGGGAAACGGGGTGAGAATGGAGAACTGGGCCGTCTCGGTGTCCAGATCGCGAGCAAAGTCCACGGTTTCCCTGATCGTTTTTCGGTCGTCATTCTCGGATCCGAGGATAAAGGCCCCGAGGGTTTCGATGCCGCTATTCTTGAGGAGCTGTACCGCCTGGCGGGCCACCTCCGGTTTGTAGCGCTTGTTGAACTCCTTCAGTGTCTCTTCCCGGCCGCTTTCGATACCCATGAAAATGGTTTTGGTCCCGGCCCTGGCCAGCAGTTCCACCATCTCGGGGTTGCGGACGATGGTATCCGGCCGTGAGAAAAGCCAGACATGGAGATCATACTTGCGCTCGATGATCTCCTGGGCTATGGAAGAGGCCCAGCGCGGGTTGACGGTGAAATTGTCGTCCATGAAACAGATGGCGCGGAATCCGTGACGGTGGTAGATCAGGTCGATCTCCTCCATCACGTTTTCCAGCGTCCGGTAACGCAACCGCCGACCCACGAAATCGGGCACCGCGCAGAAATGACAGTTGCTGGGGCAGCCGCGGCTGGTGGTGATGGTGGCGGCCGGGCGCCCGAAGACCTGAGCCTTCCTGTACCTCTCGAGCCGGACAAGGTGCCGGGCCGGAAAGGGCAGGGCCGTGAGGTCGGCCGGGGGCGGGCGATCGGCGCTGCGCAGCACCTCGAGGCTCCCGTCAGCCCGCCGATCCCCGGCGAAGGAGAGACCGGCCACCCGGCACGGATCACCGCCGCTCTCCAGTACCCGCAGCAACTCGGCCATGGTCTCCTCGCCCTCACCCCGGGCGACAAAGTCCACGTCTCCGGTGGCCAGCGCCTCCTCCTCACAGTAGTGGGTATGCGGCCCGCCAATCACCACCAGGGCGCCGGCTTCCTTCGCCCGGCGGGCAAGGTCATACGCCAACCCCGAACGGCACGTGTCGGTGGTGATACCCACCACCCGGTAGGGGCTGAAGTCGAACCGGCCCACCCGGCCGTCAACGGCAAAGTCCTGCACCGCCACCTCGTGCCCTTCCGCTTCCAGCATGGCGGCAATGTAGAGCAAGCCCAACGGCGGCAGGCTCAGCCCCAGACGGGCGAATATGGATTTGGCTGGTGGATTGGCCAGAAGAACGCGCACTGCAGGATCCCCCTTCTCTTTGAACATCCGCTGCAGGCCGGACAGGGGAACGACCCCCGGTTGCCGGCGGAGGGATTAGTTTAGCACAGGGCAGGGGTTGTCACCGGCCTGGCCTACCTGGATCCGGAACCGTTTTTCCAGGGGGAGCGGACCAATGAGATGTCCTGTTCCTTCGCTTGCTGTTCCCGGCGGGCCACCAGGTCGAGATCCCGCTGCACCAGGGCGGCGATCAGCGGGTGATCCCAGATCTGGTCCTCCAAGCCACCGATACGGTCGCCGGCATGAAGCGCCAGGACAGCCTCCTCGCTCTTCCCCGAGAGGTGCAGGAGGTAGGCGGTCTCTTCCAGCCGGCGGCGGAAGCGGCGGCAGGTCTCCTGGTCAAAGCGGGAAGCCACCGCCTCGTTGAAAGCAACCTGCCGGCGCTCTTCCTGGATCGCCCCGGGGACGATGATCGCGCTGTCCCTTCCGGTTTCCACCTCCCGATAGGCCTTTACCGCCTCGTTCAGCCCAAGGGTCCAACCGGTCAGCGGGTCAGTGGCCAGCAGCCGCGACCAGTCCGCCCCTGAAGGCTCGGGAAGCCCCTCGACGGCAGCGGCCACAAGGTCGCGAACCGGGTGCACGTATTTGTTATGGTCGGGTTTGGGCCAGGATTCGGACGACCGCCAGTGCAGATATTCCCGCGCCGGATCGAACCCGCGGGGGCGGGCCCCCTGAAACGCCTCTTCGAGCACGAAATAGGCGTGCTCCGCCGGCACTTCACACAGCAGCAGCGCACTGCGCCGCTGTGCCCGGTCCACCATCTCCCGCAGGTCGGCACGGGACATTTTCCACACGGTGAACTCACGAACACCCCGGGTGTCATCCATCAGGGCCTGGGCCACGGCAAACCCCCTGGTTCCGGGTAACCCGGCCAGAAGAACCAGTCGCTGGCCCTGCCAGTCAATACCGCTGATAAATGCGCTGGTCTCCACCTCTTCCTCGAAACGAATCGCCGAAGCCGTTTTCCTGACCGCTACGTCCTCCCGCTCGGCACCTTTCACGCCCCTGCTGCGCAGGCTGTAGAGCATCTTGCTCACTGCTTTTTGGACCTGCTTGTCGTCGGCCTGCGACTCCAGGCGAAGAAGCAGAGCGGCCGCCGCTTCGGAAGCCACTGCACCGGCGATGTCTATCAGCTGCAGATCCACCGCCGTCTCCCGGCCGCAGACCAGGCCGAGGAAGGGGGTCACGTTTTCCCCGGTCTTCTCCTGCAGCAGCCTGAGGAGGATTTCCCGATGGCCCGGTTCGAGCTCCCAGAACCGCTGGGCAAAGAATTCCGGCAGTTCATTGGGCAGCAGTTCGGAGAGGTCCTGCAGCAGGTGCCCCACTTGCCGAAGCCCCTCGGTAGCCGCTGACTGCTCCTGGGTGACGGCAAAGGATGAGAGACCATCGAGGATCGCAAAATGGACGTCGGAACCAAGAGCTGACGAGACCATGGCCGCATCGGTGAGACCGTCCACTCCGGCCTCTTCCAAACGGCTGATCAACTGGGGGGCGGTCAGGCCGGCGGCTTCGGGGACGGCCTCCCGGTCCCTTTCCCGCTTCTCGATCAGGGTGAGAATCTTTCCCACCGACCCCCGGTAGTCCTCGGGCACTACCAGGTGGCTGATCCCCTCGTCCTCCTCGCCCACTTCGCCGGCCAGCCGGCAAAATGTGTCCAGCCAGGCCGCGATTTCGCTCCGCTCCATGGGCTCATCCACCGGCGGCTCCGGCCGCTGAACCGCATCACCGTTCCGTTTTCTGTTGATTTTGTTCTTTGGTCTTTTTTTTACCATTCCCTCGTCACCGCATGGAAAGGTGCCGTGGCACAAAAGTGCCCTCTGCACCGGAAGGGCCACAGGTGGTCCGGACGATCCCGGTCTGCCGTTACTGCATCCAGGCGTCGATCTGCTGTTTGGGGATGCCGAGCTTGGTCAGGTGACTTATGGCGCCGCGAGTGGACTGACCGGTGCGGGCGCAGATTTGCAATCGTTTTTTCCAGATTTTTATGGCTTTATCCCGATAGATGTCGGACTTTTCCCGTTTCAGCAGTTTCTCGTAGAGATACCCCAGGTTATTGGCCGCCCAACGGTTCAACGGGTCGATTTCCATCGCCCGCAGATACGCGGCTTCGGCCTCTTCGTACTTCCGGTTACATTCATTGGCAATGCCCAGATGGTTCTGCACATTCGTGTGATCCGGCTGCAGCGCCACCGCCTTGAGGCAGTATTCGAGCTGCAGCTTGTGTTTCCTCTGGACCCGTTTGACATCGGCCAGGCCGAGCATGGCCCAGTAATCCTCCGCGTCATTTTCCAGCGCCGTGGTGAAGTGGTATTCGGCCTTGTCCGTCACCCGCTCGTCGAAAAAGATGTAGCCCAGCTTGGTGTGTGACCAGGCGATGGTGGGGTCGAGTTCGATGGCCCGCTTGAACATGATTCGAGCGTGGTCGATCTCCTTGCGGCTGAGGTGCAGAAGCCCCAGGTTCTGGCACGGTGAAGCAAACTGATCGTCCAGATCCAGGGCCCGCTTGTAGCTGGTTTCGGCCTCTTCGTACTGGCCCTGCTTGAACTGCATGTAGCCGATGTAGTTGTGGGCCTCGGCCTGGATATGGTCCCCGGGCTTCAGGTGCAGAATGCGGTGCGCTTCCGCCAGGCCCAGTTCGAACTGCCGTTCCTCGATGTAGTAGTCGATGAGGAAGAAATAGGCATCGTAGTTGTGGGGGTTGATCGAAACCGCCCGGCTGAAACACTGCAGCGCTTTGGCGTAGCCGCCTTCGTCCCGGAGAAAGAACTCGCCCAGCGAGATCCAGGCCCTGGCGAACATCTCTTCCAGGTGGATGGCCTTCTGGTAGTGAATCAGTGTCTGTTCCGCCTCGCCCATCCGGTAGTAGCAGGTGCCCAGCAGGTGGATGGCCGAGACGTTGTCCGGATCATGCTCCAGCGATGTCTTCAAGCACTCCTCGGCCGCGTTGAGGTTGCCGAGGTTGAAGTTGATATTCCCCAGCACCTCCCAGGCCCGGGCGTCCTCCTCGTCGAGTTCCACGACCTTCTCCACTAGCTGGTGGGCCAGTTCCTCGTCACCGGCATAAAAATGCATCAGCCCCAGTGTCAACTGGTACCAGCCCTGCTTCTCGAAGGAGGCGGTACGCTTGAGAAACGAGTCACGCAACTCGGGAACCGATTCCTCGCTGAGGTGGAAGGTGGACCGGGCCGCTTCGAGCCAGGCATCGCCATTGCCCGGATCGTCGTCGATCAGGCGCCGGCTCTGCTCGAGCGCCTCGGCGTGCATCGCCCGCACGTTGAAGGCCCGGGCCAGTTCAAGACGCTGGCCGGCGTCCCCGGTGGACATCACGCGGTGCAGTGTTTTGACGATCCCGCTGTCGAGGATGATTGCTTTGTCGGTCATCCGGGTCCGCCTCCCCGCCGGCGCCGGCTCAGGAGCGCCTCAGGGCGCCGGTGAAAAACACCCCCAGCGCCAGGGCCAGGGATATGAAGGTAATTGTCGATCCAAAGGGGCCGTCCTGGAGAAAGGTATCCGCCAGCAGGTAGAGAAAGAAAAAGGTCAAAAAGCAGGAAAACCAACGCTCTCCAAGCGGTTCAACCATTTCACTCAGCCGCGGGGCGGTCATAGCGCCTCACTCCGTCTTTCCCCGGCAACCGCTGCCTAGCGAAAGCCGGAACAACCCTGTGCAGATGATCAGGCAACGAGAAATGGTAACACCGTCCGCACACTTCCGTCAAACCACGCCGCGAAGGTGGAACCGAGGTTCATCCGATTACGACACTGTAACGAAACCGGCGGCAGCCTCAGGGGAGGCAAAGCAGTTTGGGGAGCATATCCAACGCTATTTCAACACTTGCACGGTCCCTTTTTTGGACTGGCAAGAATATTGCTCGTAGTGGTATCGACCGATTCGGCTCCTCGATGATCATCGTCGGGCTGACCCTGCTGACCACCACCCGGGACACCATCGTCCAGGAACTGAACCTCAAGGGGCAGGCCACCAGCGCGTCCGAGGCCGGGATCACCGACGCCCTCTCCTGGTTTCGCCGGCAGTCCACGCACCCGGTGGCAATCTTCGAGCCGGTCCATGACCCGGACAAGCGGATCATCGACACCGAAGACGCCGCCATCGGCATCGTCCGTGAATTCGAGATCAGCAACCAGACCGGTCACTACGGCCGCTACGAAGTGATGAAGTTGGACCCGGTCACCGCGGCCACCAAGGTGCGGACCTACGTCCAGGGCAGCGGCGAAACTCACGCCGACATGCTGGACAACTACGACGACGGTATCGTCAGCCTGCCGGTGCTCACCCCCAGCAGGGGGTCACCGACCCAGCGGACCCGCCGGCGGCCGCCGGGTGCTGATCAGGCTGGTCCTGGCAGCGGACAGCGGCAGCGCGAGGCTGGTTTCGCGGGAGAACGTGGTGCTGATCAACGCCCGGGACTACTAGGGGATCGCCGTTTCGGGACCTTCCAGGCGGGTGAACAGCCGCTGGAGAATCGAGTCCGGAGTGTCGGCGAAGCGGCTCTGGGTCACGGCGGTTTCCAGCTGAACCCGTCCGTGGAAGGCCTCCACCACCCCACCGAGAATGCGGCGTGAAGCCGCCTCGGCATCCCCACTGGGGGTGTCGGGCATGATCACCAGAAAGGTGCCGTCGCCAAAGCGATAGGCGGCGTCCATGTGTCCGCGGATCCGTTGGCCTACTATCCCGCCCAGCTTTTTGATCATCTGGTCCCCTGCCGTCCAGCCGTTCCGGGTGTTGTACTGGTCAAGATCCCGGACCCTGAAGATCAGCGCCGAGAGAAAACGGTCCCGTGAGAGACCCCGTTCCAACTCGGCAGCAAGGTCCGGGTAGGCCTCGTGACGGTTTCGGAGCCCGGTGAGCGGATCGGTGATCGATGTCTTCTTCAACCGGCTCTCCAGCCGCAGCCGGCCGGTGGCGTCTCGGAGCACGATGACCAGCCCGCCGGCCGCACCGGCCTCGGGGTCCTGGAGTGCGGCGGTGACCACCACCGGCACCGGCGCCTCACTGACCGGCCGGGCATAGCTGCGGAAGCCCTCGACCTTTTTCCCGGCCAGCAGGTCCTGCACCAGGCCATCGGTCTCCGGCCTGTTACGGAAGAGGTGGTCCCCTATCCCCCGGCCCAGCAGGTCACCAGCCGTGCAGCCAAGAAGACGAAGGGCCTCCCGGCTGGCCCTGGTCACCTTCATCAGGCCGTCAAGGAAGAGGATGCCCTCCCCGGCGTGCTGCTCCACCAGGCTGAAGGTTCGGCGCAGGGATTTCTGCTCCTGCTGGCGCAGGGAACGGTGCATGGCATCGGCGGTGAACCCGGCGAGGGTGGTGAGCAGGGAGAGGTCTTCCGAGCTGAAGGACCGGTGGCCCACGCGCCGCAGACAAAAAATGCCGAACGGTCGGTCCTTGTGCAGCATCGGGCTGGCCATCAGGTGCTCGTCCGATCCGTCGGCTGTGTCGCAGCCGTTGAGCATCCTGGCTTCGCCGACCTCGAGCACGCTCTCCAGCCACTGGCGGCGGCGGTCCCCCCCGGTATTTGTCACACCGCCGGGCCCCGCTGATTTTTCGTTGGAGACCACCGGCACCAGCTTTGGCCCATCGCCGTCCAGCAGGTAGAGCGTGCAACCGTCGAAATCGACCAGTTCGCCGATCTTGTCGATCACCACTTGAAACACACCGCTCTCCGGGGACAGTTCGGTAAGCACCTTGGCCAGGGAGAGCAGTCCGCTCAACCGGGCCAGGTCCCCGCGAAGGCCGCGGTAGACGGCCATGCCCGACAGTGCCTGCTCCACGGTGTTTTGCAGAATCCGCAGCAGGCCGCCGGTGGCCGGTTCGCCCAGCAGCGCCGGGTCGCCGGCGGCGGTGACCAGCCAGGCCGGCTCCCCCTCCACCCGCAGCGGGATCAGCACCGTTTCCGATGACCGGTCATGGGGAGCGGAGAGGCGGAGCAGGGCGGTCCGGTCACGGCCCGTTCCGGCCGTCCGAATCTCGCCGGAGGCCAGCGCCTCCAGTTCGCCGGCCGGGAGACTGGTCCGCCGGCCCTCGTCCAGCAGTTGGCCGTCTTCGGGCCGCCCGGGAATTCGTTCCACCAGCTCCAGCCGTGCGGCGGTCTTCCGGATTTCGAAGAGACGGAAACCGCGGAGTGAAAAGACCTCGTCAAGCACTTTCTCCAGGTCAGCCAGGTAGTGGGCGGCGCGGGAGCAGGCAGAAACCGCCGGAAGACATCGTCCAAGATGTTCCGCCATTTCGCCGTCGTGATCCAGGTTCGCCGCCACCTTCTGACGTTCCAGGGCCAGGGTGACCAGATCGCCGAACTGTTGCAGCAGGCCCACATCCCCATGGGCGAAATTGCCGCTCTGCCGGGAATAGACCGCCAGCAGCCCGGTGACCTCGGCGCCACAGAAAAGAGGAATGGTCAACGAGGCGTCGAACCCGTCGGGCAGCCGGCCCTCACCGGCCGAACCGAACCGGTCCATTGAAATGGGGCTGCGCAGCAACAGAGCCCGGGCAGCGGGGCCGGCCGATCCGCCGGGATGGGCAACGGTGCGGCGAAGGAAGCCGGAGGCTGACGAAAGGGACTCCTGGTCCGCCCGCAGAGCGACCCAGGCCGAGTGGCCCGCCGGATCTGGAAAACTGAGTTCGAACGCATCGAATGAGACCAGCCGTGAGAGGCCGGCGAGTGCCGCGGCCAGACGGGCTTCCAGTGGATCGGACCCGGCCAGCGTCCGGAGAATCCCCCGCAGGGTTTCCTCCCGCTTGAGCTGGCGCCGGACTTCCCTGGCTATCCGTTCCATGGTCTCAAAACCTCGTGCTCACTTCCCGCACCGCGGTTGCGCGGACACTGTCATCGCGGACACTGTCATTTCGCTGTAACGGGTGGGGGCGTTGAAGGCTGGGTCGTCTGTTCTCGAGATCGGGATGGGGACAGAACCGGCTACGGGGAGATGCGGAGCCACACAACGCCCATGCACCCTCTTGGGTCGTGAATGTAATGGAAATCCGTGAGTGAGTCAATTCCCGTACCCGGCGCTGCTGGTCGACATTCCGGGGTAGACTCGGAGACCGCTGTACCACGACCGGGCGCGCTGAGGATCTCGGCGTTCGGGGTCGGGTGCACTACTAGCCTATGCCGAAGTCATCGAGGTCCAGCGCATCGGCCGCATCCTGCAGGCGACGGCGCTGCCCCCCGTGATTATCGCGAAAATCGTCCATCTGCTCCCGGATGAGGATGGCTGCATCCATGATTTTCGAGATATAGCGGTTCGATTCTCCGTTCATCATTTCCATCATCTCGGCATTGATCGTAATCACCTGGAGATGATTGTTTATCTTGTGAATCAACCGGAAGACCTCGTGCCGCGAACCACCCTGTTCAAGGGATGTTTCAGCGCCGCCGGGATCCGCCTCGCCCGGCTCGGCCTCTCTCGTGCCAACCCGTCCCACCCAGTCCATGGGGCTGATCTGGGACCCGCCAGCCGCCGAAAGAAGATTCGAACCTGATTCCCCCCGGTCCGCATCCCAACGTGATTTGGCCATAAAACAACTTGCTCCTAAGCGCGGCACTGGTCGTTTTCGGAATCAGCATCTTCTCTGCCGTCCGGACGGCACCCCAAGCACTCACCATTGTACCGGCCTCCCAAGCCGGTCGTTACAAGTGCGAATTCGCGTCGTATAAAACACCCCTTTACCGGTGCGGCATGCCCCCGCTACCGGCCGGAGCCGTCTGAACCAGCTCCCGTATTCTGTATCGGCAATGCAGCGGGAATTGTTTAGGTATGATGATAAGGTCTGGTGGATCAGTCGGATGACGGCAACGCCGACGGACCGGCCTGCCGTGAGAAAGGAGAGGTGATACTCAATTCCTCAGCCGGAACCATGGCTCGCCCGACCCGAACTTGGTGGTCAGGGAGATTCCGATCCCCAGCACCCCGGCCAGAAGCCAGACCAGTTGCCCGACCCAGGGGATAAGACGGACCAGTCCCACCGCCAGAAAACCGAGCATGGTCAGCAGGAGCGGGTTGGGATCGCCGGAAATGAGGCGGACACCGATGCGGCGGCCCACAAGGTGGAAAACGGACACCATGCCGAAGACTTTGAGCACCAGCCCGGTGACGAAAAAAATCACCAGCAGCGGGATACCGACAATGACCACCGAAAGAAGCACCGAAGCGGCCAGGGACAGACAGAGGGCCAGCACACCCAGGATCCCGGCCAGGCCGTTGAACAGGGGCCGGCGGGCCAGTTCTCCCGCGGCCACCGCCACCTGGCCTGGAAAGGCCAGCCCCACGGCCAGGGTAACCACCAGCCAGCCCAGGAGCAGCACCAGCGGCCACCTCAGCGACTGGAGAAATCCCCGCGCCTGATCATTTCCGCCTTCACCGCCCAGACCGAAGAGACGTCCGGGTGAGCCAAGCAGCACTACTTTCCCCGCCACTCGATCCCTGGCTTCCTGGCTCACCGTGCCGCCGAAGCAGATCAGATCACCCTCTACCGACCCACCGGGATCCACCACCACCGATCCTCCCAGTGCGGTCACCGATCCACGCACTTCGCCCCTGACCTTCACTGAACCGCCGAACGTGACCACGTCACGTTCGGCCACGCCGTCCACCGTCACCGAGCCAAAAACCACCATCACATCCCGGTCCACCACCTGTCCGCCCTCGATCACCAGATCCTCTCCGTATATGGTGTTCGGTTCCACCGTGCCGCCGGCAGCCGGCGATGCCGGGACCAGGGCAAGCAGGATCAGAAGCAGCAGGGGGAAACGCAGGGACAACGGCCCCCGGCGGATACCTGGTATCGACGTTCCCGGAAGATCACTCATGGCCGAATGCTCCCTTTCCCGAGGGATCCCGGTCAAAGCCGGGCAAAATTCCGCCTGGCATACTGCTGGAGACAGATGGCCAGGGCGCCGTGAACCGCGAAAAACAGGGTCAAACAGGCGGCCCAAACTGAAACAGGCAGTGCTGTCAGCAGGGCGGAGACAGTCCGGGTCAGCCGGGAGACCAGGTCCAACCCTTCGGCGGCCAGGACCACCCCGCTGTGAACCACTTTCAACAGGGCACCCAGCAGAACGGGCAGGGCCATTCCGCCCTCCGAACCGGCACCGGACGGCAGCCCGGGAGAAGGCATCAGCGAGAAGGCCAGCACCAGGGCCAGGACCGCGGCTGCCGCGGCCGGCACCATTACGCGGTTCCGGCGAACGCGCTCAGCCGTCTCATGACGAATAATTTCCACCATCACCCGGCGGGAGAACTGCTGCCCCGGCTCCGGCACGGCCGTCTGCTCGAGGGATTCCAACTCTCCGAACAGGGCCTGGAGGGAACGCAGTTCCTCACGACACCCGGTGCAGGCCTCCAGGTGGCCGGCCACTTCCCGCCGCTGTTCCCCGGAGAGTTCCCCATCCAACCAGGACTGGAGTTCCATTCCCCCGGGATGGTGTTGGTTGTTTCCGCTGTTCACGCCTCTTCCTCCCCGCCCATATCCCGGCCGCGATCAAGCTCGCTGCCGGCCAGAATCCCCTTGAGCAGGTGCCGTGCCCGAAAAAGCCTATTCTTTACCGTGCCCATGGGCAGACCGGTTATGGAGCAGATCTCCTCGTAGCTGCAGTCAGAACCGTGCCGCAGGGCGATCAACTGCCGGTATTCAGGCGGCAGCCGGTCAACCGCACTGCGGAGCAGCACCCGAATCTCACCCTGGCTGGCCAGTTCATCCGGTGCGGGCCCGGTGGACGGGATCTGCTGTTCCAGCGTCCCGTCCTCGGTCTCCAGCGGCTGGTCCAGAGAGATCGGCCGGATCCGGTTTCGGCGGAGGTGGTCGATGGCGGCATTGGATGCAATCCGATAGATCCAGGTGGTGAACCGGTATCGCGGATCAAATGAGTCCAGAGCGGTGTAAGCCTTGACAAAGGTCACCTGGGCCAGGTCTTCGGCCAGATCCGGATTCTTCACCATCCGGATCAGGTAGTGCATGATCCGGCGCTGGTAGCGCAGCACCAGTTGTTCGAAGAGGTTCCGCTCTCCGGCCAGCACCCGCCCGACGAGTTTCTCGTCTGTGGCCCGCTCCGGGCCGCCGGGTTCCGCCTCCACCTCGTGTATACGGGATCGTGGGGGAAAGGTTTCGGCGGCTTTTCTGGTCCTGGTTCGCTTCATCGGTGCCGACCCGCCATTGCTCGGAGCGCACCGCTCCGTTGACAGCCCGAAGAGGGAAAGCTACGATTCCTTCGATATCATTTCATCCACGGGAGGCGATCACCGTGTCCGTTTGCCACCACTGTAACAGGGAAATACCGGCCGAGGGCAAGATCAGCCGCGACGATGTCTGCCCGCACTGCCGAAGCGACATCAGGTGCTGCCTGAACTGCCGGTTTTACAACGAAAGCGCGCATAACAAATGCGATGAACCCATATCGGAGTTCGTCGGCGTCCGTGACCGGAGCAATTTCTGCGAATTCTTCGAGATGAGCCGTTCATCAGCGGCCGGGGACGACAACCGTCAGGACCGGGCGCGCAACGCTTTCGACGACCTTTTCAAATAACCACGGTCCCCGGGGCCGTGTCTTCAGAAGTCTTACGCCGCAGCGTCGCGGTCTATTCGCCTGAATCAGCCCCCGGCCTCGCCCGAGGTCAGACCCGCACCCAGCGGTTCGGGAAGTCCGAAGTACTCCCGGGCCACCTCCAGGTCCAGCTCAATCCGGGCCACCAGCGAGGCCGCATCGGGAAAGCGAATTTCGTCGCGAACTCTCTTGAGGAAAAACAGGCGGGCGGTTTCGTCGTAGATGTTGCCGTCGAAGTCCAGCAGGTAGGTTTCAACGCTGAGATTCTGTTCACCAAAGGTCGGGTTTACACCCACGTTGGTCATGCCGCAGAATGTGCTGCCCTTGATCTCGAACCGGGTGAGGTAGACGCCGTGGCAGGGCAGGATCTCGCCGTCACTGGCCAGGTTTGCGGTGGGAAATTTCAGTTTTCGGCCGCGTCCGGCGCCATGGACGATCCGCCCGGTCACGTGAAACGGGTAGCCCAGCAGTTCGCCGGCCAGTTCAACGTCACCCTCCCGGAGGGCCTGGCGGATTCGGGAGCTGCTGACCACCGCGCCGCCGGCCTCCACCTCTTTTACACCGTGGGACCGGAAACCGTGGATCGCGCCCATTTCCTGGAGAAAGGCGAGGTTACCCTCCTTGCGGTGCCCGAAGTGGAAGTTCGAACCCACATGCACCTCCACCGTGCGCAGCGATTTGACCAGCACGCGCTCGACAAACTGGCCCGCGGTGCGGGTGGCCATTTCCGGGCTGAATGGAATGACCAGCAACAGGTCGAAGCCAAGCAGGGAAAGCAGGCGGGCCTTCTGATCGATGGTCATCAGCAGGGGCGGGGACGTCTGAGGGCGAATCACCTTCTGGGGGTGCGGGTCAAAGGTGACCAGAATGCTCTGGCCACCCAGTTCGAAGCTGCGCCGCAGGACACCGTCGAGAATCAGCCGGTGGCCCTGGTGAAGGCCGTCGAAATTACCGATGGTGACCACCGCCGGGCGGTCGTCCCCCCGTTGCCGCATCAGGCCGGGGAGATCATCCATCTTGAAATTACTCAGGAGATCCACGTTGACACTCCCACCCCGACAGTCAGCCTTCACGGGGGATCGGCAACTATGAAACGAGGCTCCAGATGTACAGACAAACCCGGGCCGCCAGGTTGGCGTAAAGGCCGGCCCACAGGTCATCGACCATAATTCCCCAGCCGCCGGGGAGACGCTCCGACCGGCGTGCGGGAAACGGCTTAATGATATCAAAGATCCGGAAGAGGAGAAACGTCAGCGACACGGCGGCCACTGAGGGATCGATGGCGCAGGCGGCCACCAGGTAGCCCACCACCTCGTCGGCCACCACCTGGGAGGGGTCTTTTCTGCTGAATCGCTTCTCCAGCCGGTTGGCCGCAGCCACACCGGCCATGAAAAGCACTGCTGTCACCGTCAGGTAGAGGGCGAGCCCGGCCGCCCGGCCGCAGGTGACGAACGTGACCTGGTGCAGCACGAGGTAGAGCGGGATCCCCACCAGGGTGCCCACCGTCCCGGAGGCCACCGGAAAGTAGCCGGTACCGAACCCGGTGCCCCAGATCAGGGCCAGCCGGTCGGTGAGGGTCGGTGTCTCAGATTTCATCGCCTTCATCCTCCCGTTTGATCACCCGGCCCACCAGGTCGTAGGGATGCGCCTCGGTCAATTCCACTTCCACCAGCTCGCCGGAACGGCACTGCCCCTCGTTGATCAGCACCACGCCATCCACTTCGAATGCCTGGGTCGCCATCCGTCCCTCCAGCAGGAGGTCGCTCTCCGTCGAAGGCCCATCCACCAGCACCGGCACATGTCGGCCCACTTTCTCCCGGTTCAGCTCCAGGGAAATCGACTGCTGCACTTCCATCAGGTGGTTGCGCCGGGCCTCGGCCTCTTCCGGCGGCAGCAGGTCGGACAGCCTGGCCGCCGGTGTGCCCGACTCGGGCGAGTAGGCAAAAACCCCGACGTGGTCCAGACGGTTGCGGACGAGAAACCGTTCCAGCTCCACGAACTCGGCCTCGCTTTCCCCGGGGAACCCGGCGATCAGCGAGGTGCGAATGGCCAGCCCCGGGATATCCGCCCGCAGCCGCTCCACCAGGTCCTGGTATGCGCCGGGACCGGCAACACCCCCCGGGGCACCGGTCCCGCGCCCCATGCGGCGCAGAACCCGGGTCGAAACGTGCTGCAGCGGAATGTCGAGGTAGGGGCAGACCGCGGGCAGCTCGGCCAGGGCCCGGACCAGGTGATCGTCCAGACGTTCGGGGTAGGCATACATCAGGCGCATTCTCAGCAGCCCGGCAATCCCCGAAAGTCCCTGAAGCAGTTGGACCAGCCGGGCCGTGCCTGCGGATCCCGAATCATCCAGGTCATGGCCGTAGGCGGTGGTGTCCTGGGCCACCAGGATCAGTTCCCGCACCCCGCGATCCACCAGCCCGGTGGCTTCGGCCAGCAGTTCATCCCGGGGCCGGCTGAGCAACGACCCGCGAATGCGCGGCACGGTGCAGAAGGTGCAGCGGTTGTCACACCCCTCGGCAATCTTGAGATACGCCAGGTGGGGCGGGGTACCGAGGATCCGCGGCGGCGCGGCGGCGCCTGAACCCTCCGGGATCCCCTGCTCCACGGTCGAGCCGCCGCAGACCTCGACGATGCGGTCGATTTCGTCAAGGCCCACCAGCGCATCCAGCTCGGGGATCGCGTCGGCCAGCGCCTCCCGCTGATCCTGGACCAGACAACCCGCGGCCACCAGGGTGCGGCAGGAACCGCGTTCCTTGTACCCGGCGGCATCGAGGATCACGTCCACCGCCTCTTCCCGGGCCGCTTCGATAAAACCGCAGGTGTTGACCACGATCACCTCGGCTTCGGCAGGATCGGCCACCGGACGAAACCCGGCAGCGGCCAGCCGGCCGAGCATCACTTCGCCGTCCACCAGATTCTTGGGGCAGCCGAGATTGATCAGACAGAGGCTACGCATGGTTCAGGGATAGAGCCGGTTAAGCATCCGCGGGAAGGGAATGGTCTCCCGGACATGCTTCAGTCCGCAGAGCCAGGCCACGGTCCGCTCCAGACCGATGCCGAAACCACCGTGAGGCACCGATCCATATTTGCGAACGTCGAGATACCACTTGAACGCCTCCTCGGGGAGCTGGTGCGTCTGAATCTGGCTGATCAGCTGCTCGTGGCTCGACATCCGCTCTCCGCCGCCGATGATTTCGCCATACCCCTCGGGGGCCAGAACGTCCACGCCCAGGGCCAGGCCCTGGTTCTGCGGGTCGCGCTCCATGTAGAAGGCCTTCACCTCGGCCGGCCAGTGGGTCACCATCACCGGGCGGTCGTAATTCTCGCCCAGCACCGTCTCATCGGGAGCGCCGAAGTCCCCGCCCCAGGTGAAGTCTGACCCCGCCTTGTGCAGGACATCCACGGCCTCGGTATACGTGATCCGCGGCAGGGGCTTGGCCACGTTGGACAACGGCCCGGTGTCCCGCTCCAGGCGCTTCAATTCCTCGCCGCAGCGGTCCAGCACCCGGGCCACCACCGCAACGAGAAAATCTTCGGCCAGGTCGCAGACATCGTCCAGCCTGGCAAAGGCGATCTCCGGTTCCAGCATCCAGAACTCGGTGAGGTGGCGCCGGGTCTTGGACTTTTCGGCCCGGAAAGTGGGACCGAAGCAGTAGACCTTGCCAAAAGCAGCGCAGGCCGGTTCAAGGTAGAGCTGGCCGCTCTGGCTGAGAAAGGCCCGTTCGCCAAAGTAGTCTGTCTCAAAGAGCGTGCTGGTCCCCTCGCAGGCCGCCGGGGTGAGGATCGGGCTGTCGATGAGCACGAAGTTTTTCTGGTAGTAATACTCGCGAAAGGCCTGTTCGATTTCGCTGCGCACCCGCAGGATCGCGTGCTGCCGGTTGGAGCGCAGCCAGAGGTGACGGTGATCCATCAGGAAATCCACACCGTGTTCCTTGCGCGTGATCGGGTAGTCTTCCGTAAGGTGAACCAGGCGGACGCCGGTGATCCCCAACTCGAACCCGCTGGGGCTGCGGGAATCTTCCTTGATCACCCCGTCCAGCTCCAGCGAGGACTCCTGGGTCAGGGTTCCGGCCAGTTCGAACAGTTCGGGCGAGGTGTCGCCGGCGGCCAGGACACCCTGGATGAAACCGCTACCGTCACGGAACTGGAGGAAATGGATCTTGCCGCTGGAACGGCGGCCGGCGAGCCACCCCTTGAGCGTGATCTCCTCGCCCACGTGACCGGCGATATCGCTGATGTAGACCCACTTTTTCATCTCGTCCACTCCCCTGCTGGCATCCAGGAAAACCCTCAAAACGAGTGGGTATAATAGGGCAGGCCTCAGGCGGGGTCAACCATCATCCGCACCGTGTCAATCCGTTCTCCGACGCGGATGCGGTCCACGATAGCCATCCCCTCCACCACCCGCCCGAAGATGGTATAGCGCCCGTCGAGGTGCGGTTGGGGGGCGAGAGTGATGAAGAACTGGCTGCCCCCGGTATCCTTGCCCGACAGGGCCATGCCCACCATGCCGCGATCGTATTCGAGACGGTTGTATTCGCAGCGCAGGGCATCCCCCGGTCCGCCCCAGCCGTCTCCCTGGGGATCACCGCCCTGGACCACGAATCCGGGCACCACCCGGTGAAACCGGATGCCGTCAAAATAGCCGTCCCGGGCCAGGTTGATGAAACTGAGTACGGTGAGCGGCGCCTCCCGCGGAAAAAGTTCGATGCGGATTGTCCCGTGGGCGGTGTCGATAAGCGCCTGCACCCGGCTGTGCTGTAAGGCCGCCGCCCGGCGGTAGCGGCCAAGCTGGGGTTTGCCGCGGGCTTCGCAGACCCCGGGGGGGATTTCCGTCCGCCGCCCCCAGCCGGCAAGGATTTCGGCCGCCCGCTGTCTGATCAACCGATCCCGCCCCTCGAGGCCGCGCCGCACCGCCTGCACCGCATCGGAGTTCTCCTGATGGTTGGCCAGCAGCCCCAGGATGGAGAGCCGGCAGTCGGGCGCCTTCTGCCGCGCTTCCCGCTGGTCGGCGGCCAGGAGCAGGGGCAGGGACGACGCCGGATCGCCCACGGTGCCCAGCGCTTCCGCCGCCGCCGCCCGGGTCAGGACATCCTTACTCTCCATAAGTGTTCGGGTGATGTCTTCGAGGAACTCGTCCGCACATCCGGCGCCGGCCACCGCGGTGAGCGCCGCGCGGACCACACTGCCGCTTTCGTCACCGAGGAGCGTGCGCAGGGCTGCCCGCGCCCCGTCATCCGAGGCGACATGGGCCAGCACCGCCGCGGCATCGGCGCGCCTGAAGGGTTCAGGGGAGCTGGAAGCGTCCAGACCCCAGCGCAGTCCCCGGGGATCGCCCAGACGAGCCAGGGCTGCGGCAGCGTCCGGTGCCACACTCGGCTCATCCGCACCGAGCAGGGTGGCGAGCCAGAGCAAGGCCTCCCCACTGACTCCGCTCATCCCACCGCTGGCCCGGATGGCGGCGGTCTGGACCTGGGGATGCTCGTCGGCCATGGCCCGGCAGTGCGTCCCCGGCGCCGGCGCAACCCCGAGGCGGCCAAGGGCCGTGAACCCCTCCACCCGAACCAGCCACTCTTCTTCATTGGCCAGCAGGTCGGCCAGCGCCGCACCGGCCACTGCCGGGTCTGCCCCCCTGGCGCCGGCCGTGCCCAGGCCCTTTGCCGACAAGGCCCGAACCGCCGGATCCGGATCCGCCAGCAGCCGGATGAACAGCGGTAGGGCGCCGGCATCTCCGCGGCGGGCAAGGCTGTAGATAGCGCGTGGCCGCATCCGGCCGCCGCCATCGGCCGGTTTCGCGGCCCACTCCAGAAGAAGGCCCACCAGCCCGTCATCTCCGTCCAGACGCCAGGCATTACCCAGGACAGCTTCCAGTTCGCTGGTCTGCAGGTGGTCCGGCCCGGATGCCGCAGCCCGTTCCAGCAGCAGACGGGAAAGAGCGGCGGGTCCCTCCTCCCCGGGCCCCAGACGGAGCAGGGCCTGGATGGCCAGCCCGCGTACCTGCGGGTCGGGGTCATCCAGCCGAACGCGGAGCGCCGGCCCCAGGGCCGGATCACCGGTCAGCCCGGCGGCAAAGGACGCTTCCCCGCGCACACCGGGATCCTCGTCCGACAACAGGCGCTGGAGCAGCGCCGTGGATCGCGGATCGCCGATCCGGCCCAGAGCCAGGGCGGCCCGGGACCGGACAGCCGGGTCGGCGTGACCGGCGAACTCGTTGAAACGATCCCCCACCGGTGTCCGACAATCCTCGAGCTGGCAGATCTCCGCCAGCAGGAGATCAGTGAGACCCGGTTCCCCTGCCGCGCCGTCTCCCGATCCGGACGGGCCGCCGCAGCCGATGGACGCAAGGGCGGGGAGCAGCAGGATTCCGGCAAAGAGACGTTTCGGTACGGAGATAAGGCACGGCATATTCGTTTCCTCCGGGCCGTTGGGTGGCGGCCTTGATGATTGACGATGGACGGCGGGTGACCAGGATCGAGTCTATTGATGCAACGGGGGGGAGTCAAGATGACCGTCTCTGTGCTATAAAATGAGAAGTGATCCACTGCCATTCGATCTAATTACGGCCGGCGGCGGACAGGGACCCTGGCCGCGGGAGAAGGGAGCGTCATTCAGGTGGACGACTGGTACGCCAACTGGTTCGGGCTGGATTACATCAGGCTCTACCCTCACCGCGACACGGCCGAGGCGCAGCGCCAGGTGGAGTTTCTGCTCCAGACCATCAGCGGTCTGAATCCGGGGACCAGGGTGCTCGACCTCTGCTGCGGCGCCGGCCGGCATTCCCGTCTCCTCGCCGAAAAGGGATTCAGGGTGGTGGGGGTTGACCTGTCGGCAGCACTGCTGGCCCGGGCAAACGAAGACGGCCGACCATATCACCTGGCCCGCGGCGACATGCGCCGGCTGCCCTTCGGGCCGGTCTTCGGCCTGGTGGCCAATTTTTTCACCAGTTTCGGCTACTTCTCCACCGACGCGGAGAACCAGCGAATCCTCGAGTCCATCGGCTCGGTGCTCCAGCCGGGTGGCCGGTTCATCATCGACTACCTCAACCCCGACCAGGTGGAGGCGTCCCTGGTGCCGGAGAGCCTGACCCGGCTCCCCGGCGGGAGCGACGTACGGCAACGCCGGCGGGTGGACCAGGAGAACCGCAGGGTGGAGAAGGATATACTGATCAGGGAGCCCGGGGGCACAGAACGTGCCTTTCGGGAATCGGTCCGTCTGTACACGCGCGAGGAGATGGCGGGAATGATCAAACAGACCGGCCTGGAACTGGACGCCGTGCACGGGGACTTCGCCGCCGACGCGGCCCCCTTTGGTCCGGCATCGCCGAGAATGATCCTCATCGGCCGGAAACCAGGCAATGGATCGGGGAGTCAAGCCACATGATCACCACCATCGGCAGCCTGCCCCCCGGCCGCTATCCCGAAACAGGAACCCTGGCCCGTCATTTTCTCGAGGGCCGGCCGGATCTCTTTCCCGATTTCTACCCGCACCCCGCCGGGACACCGGACGAGTTGCAGCGGGCAGCCATCGTGCGGCGGAAGGCGCTGGAGGATGGCGAGATCGCGGCGCCGCGGGACGAGCTGGCCAGGGTCCTGGACCGGCAGAACCGTCAGCTGGGGACCGGGGATGAAACAGCGGAGTCCATTCGCCGGTTGGCCCGTCCCGGGACCATGGCCGTGGTCACCGGCCAGCAGGCCGGTTTTCTGGGCGGGCCGCTCTACACCTTTTTCAAGGCGCTGGGCGCCATCCGGGCGGCCCGGCAACTGACTGAAAACGGGGTGGACGCGGTTCCGGTCTTCTGGATCGCCGACGACGACCATGATTTTGACGAGGTCCGGACGTTCACCTACCTCGACGCGGGCGGCAGTGAGATCGCAATGGTCCGGCTCCCCGGCAACGATACTGAAGACGGCCGCCCCGTCTCGGCCAGGGGGACCGGCCACTGGGAGGACGCCGCCGAAATCCTGCGGGAACGATTCCAGGGCGCCGGGGAACCGCTGGAGCCGTTCCTCGACGCCTACCGCGGATCGGAATTAAACCTGGCCGCAGGATTCGGCCGGGTGATGGCACGGCTCTTCAGCCGCTATGGACTGATCCTGGCCGATCCCTCGCAACGGGAGATCAAGACCCTGACCGGGCCGCTGTTGGGCCGTTTCCTGGCGCGGCTCCTGCCGCTGGAACAGGCACTGTGTGCGCGGGAAGAATTGCTGGAAAGCAGGGGCTACCCTCTCCAGGTACCGCCGCGGCAAGGCCGCACCGGGCTCTTTCTTCTCGACGACGAGGGACGGCGGCGGGCCGTTCTGCGCCAGGGGCCGGGGGAGCCGGACTCCTTCGTGCTGGGCGGCCTGCAGGGGCCGGCCATTGACCGGGAACGGCTGGAGGAGCTGGCGGAAGCGGAGCCGTGGCGTCTGAGCGGCAGCGCCCTTACCCGCTGTCTCTTCCAGGACTTCCTCTTCCCCACCGCTGCCTACGTCGGCGGTCCGGGCGAGGTAGCGTATCTGGCCCAGTCCTCGGCCCTCTACCCGGTCCTCGGTATGAGCGCCCCGGCAGTGGTCCACCGGCCGTCCTTCACGATCATCGACCAGAAGACCGAGCGGTTTCTGGAAAAACTCGAGGTTGAACCGGCCGCGGCACTGCTCCGCCCCGAAGAACTTCGCCCGCGCCTGCTCCGGCAGGCCGCTGACCCCGGCTTGCTGGAATCCCTGGAGGAGGCCCGTCACCGGCTGGGCCTGCTGCTGGACGACCTGGAGGACGCGCTCACCCCCCTGGACAGGACCCTCTCCGGTCCGGTGGGCAAGGTGCGCGGGGGCGGTTTGAAGGGACTGGACAATGTGGAGAAAAAGGTCCGCTCCGCATTGCAGCGCCGCGAACAGTCCACCTTCGACAACCTGGGGCGTATGCTGAACACCCTCCGCCCGAAGGAAAAACCACAGGAGCGGGCCCTGTCCGGACTGCCCTTCGTCTGCCGCCACGGCATGGAGCTGCTGGACGGCCTGCTGGAGGCGGTGGAGCCCTGCTCCGGCAAACACCTCATGGTGGCCTTCCGCTGAAGGCCCCCGACGGACACTGAGAAAGGAGTGACCCGGCGATGACTTCCCCTTCGGATGGCGCACCCTTCCACGCGGCGGCTTTCGGACCGCACCCCGATGACGTGGAGCTTTTCTGCGGCGGCACGGTGGCCAGACTGGTCCGCCTGGGATACCGGACCGCCATCGTCGATCTCTCCGAGGGCGAACTCTCCAGCCGCGGAACCCTGGAGACCCGACGGGCCGAAGCCGGGGCCGCGGCCCGGGTTCTGGGCGTCCAGCGCCGGCTCAATCTCGGGCTCCCCGACGGCGGTTTGGAGAACAGCCCGGCCAACCGCCGGGCGGTGACCGTGGCGCTCAGGGAATTGCGGCCCCGCCTGCTGCTGTTGCCCCACACCGAAGACCGGCACCCGGACCACGAACAGGCCGCGGTTCTGATCCGGGCCGCGGCCTTCCAGGCCGGCCTGACCAGAGTGGAGACCGGTCAACCGCCCCACCGGGTTGAAGGCCTGCTGCACTACATGTGCCACCACCCCTTTGCCCCGTCCCTGGTTGTGGACGTCAGCGAGGATCAGGGGACCAAGGAGCGCGCCATCGCCTGTTACCGCACCCAGTTTGCCACCGAAGTGCTGGACGGGGAGACGGCCGGCTCCCGCCCGGACGCCGCCGGCCCGGAGACCCCGATCAGCACACCGCAGTTCCTCGAACAGCTGTTGGCCCGCTCGAGGTGGTTCGGGTCGCAGGCCGGGGTCCGTCACGGCGAACCGTTTCTGACCCGTCTTCCGCCCATGGTGTCCGACCCCATGGGACTCTTTCCCGCTGCGGCGGCGCCAGAGGGGGAAGAGCGATGAATATCGGCATGGTCTGTTACCCCACCTTCGGCGGCAGCGGCATCGTGGCCGCCGAGCTGGGCAATGAACTTTCCCGCCGGGGCCACAATATCCACTTCATCAGCTACGACGTGCCGGCCCGGATCTTTCCCGCGGGAAAGCGGATCTTCTTCCACGAGGTGAAGGTCTTCGCCTACCCCCTGTTCCAGTATCCGCCCTACTCCCTGGCCCTGGCCACCAAGATCGCCGAGGTGGCGGAGCACGAGAAGCTGGACCTGGTGCACGTGCACTATGCCATTCCCCATGCCATCAGCGCCCTGCTGGCCAAGGATATGCTGCAACGAAAACGGATACACCTCAAGGTGATCACCACCCTCCACGGCACCGACATCACCCTGGTGGGCAACGACCGCAGCTATCTCGAAGTCACCCGCTACGGTATCGAGTTGAGTGATGCGGTGACCGCGGTGTCGCAATACCTGCGACAGGTCACCCTGGACACCTTCGCCATCGCCACCCCCATCGAGGTGATCGGTAATTTTCTGCCCCGGGACATCCTGGAGCATGCCGCGGAGAACGGGGAGCCATGGTTCCCCATCGATCCCACGGCCAAGGTGCTGGTCCATATTTCGAACTTCAGGCCGGTGAAACGCATCGATGACGTGCTGGCCATATTCTTCAAGGTACGGGAACAGCTGCCGGCAAAAATGGTTTTTGTGGGGGATGGACCGGAACGCTCGAAAGCCGAAGAGATCTGCCGGGAAAAGGATGCCTGTTGCGACGTGCTCTTTCTGGGCAAGCAGGCCAACGTCACCGAGATCCTGAACAACGCCCATCTCCTCCTGC
The DNA here is from genome assembly GCA_032127265.1 of Acidobacteriota bacterium. Lineage (GTDB taxonomy): Bacteria > Acidobacteriota > JAQAZP01 > JAQAZP01 > JAQAZP01 > JAQAZP01. Next base: position 4,629 of record JAQAZP010000107.1, on the reverse strand, counting down.
TGCCCAGCGCATCGGAGAGTTTCGGCCTGGTGGCCCTGGAGGCCATGGGGTGCGGCGTGCCGGTGATCGGCACCAGCGCGGGCGGCTTGCCCGAAGTGGTGACCCACGGTGAAACGGGGTTCCTCTCTCCCATCGGTGACGTGAACTCCATGGCCGCCAACGCCCTGCGCCTGCTGACCGACGAAGACCTGCGGCGGGCCATGGGCGAAGCGGGCCACAGCGCGGCCCGGGAACAGTTTTCACCCGACAGCATCGTGAACCTCTACGAACAGCTGTACCGGAGACTGCTGATTCAATGAGCGCCGCAGAGAGGAAAGCCGCGGACACCGACGGAACTGACGACCCTGATCGCTATCTCACCCTCTCCGCCTCACACAGGGAGGAGGTGCGAATCCGCTCCTCACGCTTCATCGCCAGCGCCAAGCCGGTGCGTGCAGCCGACGAGGCCCGGCAGGCCCGGGGAGCAATCTCCCGCGAAATGCACGACGCCACCCACCACTGCTGGGCCTTCCGGCTTTCCAGCGGCGAAGAGGGCTCCAGCGACGCCGGCGAACCCTCGGGGACGGCAGGCAAACCGATCCTCACCGCCATCGGTTCCGCCGGCCTCACCGACGCCCTGGTGGTGGTGACACGCTACTTCGGCGGCATCAAACTGGGTACCGGGGGCCTGGCCCGGGCCTACCGGGAAGCCGCCGGCCTGGTCCTGGACAGCGCACCCCGATCGGTTCGCCACCGCAAGGCCGTGGTGGAAGTGACTTTCAGTTTTCCCCAGACCGGGCTTGTGGAACCGCTGCTCAGCAGATTCGGGGTGCTCAAGCTGGAAAGCGATTACGGTGAGAATGTTCGTTTACGGCTCTCAGTGCATCAAAGCCGTGCCGCGGAACTGGTCAGCCTCCTGCGGGAGACGCTGAAAAATCCTCAGGCAGCCCGCACCATCCACCTCAGCCATCCATAAGTTTTCTTCCCTACTCCACTTTTTGCCTGTCCAGGGTTATATCCGCGCCGTTTCATACCGATAGATAGTTCGGGCAATCAAAACACCCGAAAGGAGCAGTGTGCCCGGTATGGATCGAGCCACAGCAAACAGGAGCAGTGCATGCCGCGGCTCGGGACTCCGCATATCAGTGCTGGTGGCGCTGCTGCTCGGCCTCGCGCTCTTCCCCTCCCCGGCCCATGCCCGCCACTACCCCATCGAGACCTACCGCAGTGACAGCGGCCTGCCCCAGGCCCAGGTTATCTCCATCTGCCAGGACAGCCAGGGGGCCATCTGGTTCGGAACTTACAGCGGCCTCTGCTACTTCGACGGCGTCGAGTTCCACACCATGACCTGGCCCGACGGCCCCCGGGGCCGCGAAATCAACAAGATCGCCACCGGAAGCGACGGAACCCTCTGGGTCGCCACCTCTATCGGGGTCAGTCACTATCGTAACGGGTTGTGGCGCGACTACACCGCCGAGGACGGCATGCCCACCCGCTGGATCAACGACCTGCTGGACGACGGTCAGGGCGGGGTCTGGCTGGCCCACTACCTGGGGCTGACACACCTGCACAAGGACGGGAGCGTGGAGCAGGGAGAAAACGTTGATGAAAAGCTGGGACACTCGGTGTTCTGCCTGGCCTGGGGAACCGACGGTTCGCTCTGGGGCGGCACGGCCGGCGGCGTGTTCACCATCCGTAACGGACAGTGCCGCTGGTTCACCACCGATGACGGTCTGTGCGGCAAGGAATTCTACGACATCATCACTCTCCCCTCGGGCGAAATAATCATCGGCGGCCCGCAGGGTGCTTCGAGATATGACGGGTCCGGGAAGTGGGATGCCATCGATCTGGGTCCGCTGGAGGGAATCAGCGACCTGGTGATCAACGCCCTGGCAATAGATGACGACGGCAACCTGAATGTCGGGACCACCCGTGGATTGCTGATCATCGGAGAGCGGGGAGAACGACACCAGGTGAACCGCGACAACGGCCTGCAGGACGACTTCATCCACGCGCTGATCAGCGATTACGAAGGGAACCTCTGGCTGGGTACCGAGATAGGCGCCGTTCGCTTGGGCAGCCATAACGCCGTGATCTTTGACGACCGGGAAGAACTTCCCTCGCCCTGGTCAATCATGGAAGCACGGGACGGGAGCATCTGGATCACCACCGAGCGGGGGGTGGTGCGCTACCGGGATGGAGAGTTTCACCCGGAACAGCTGCCGCTGGTTCCTCCGGAAGCCGGGGTCAACCCGGCTCTGGTGGCCCGGGACGGAACCATCTGGCTGGGGATGAGCAACCTCGGGCTGCTGCGCACCGGCCCGGTTGGTGACCGGCTGTTCACCTCGGAGGACGGGCTGCCCCACGACTCGATCACCGCCCTGTGTGAGGACAGCCGGGGACGGATCTGGGCCGGCATGGTTTTCGGCGGTGCGCGAATCGAAGGTGACCTGGTAACGAACCTGGCGCAGGAGGGGCTCGGCGATGTCTACGTGAGCCAATATGTGGAGGGACCGGACGGAAAGATCTGGGCCGCCACCGACCAGGGGATCTTCGTTCATGACGGATCCACCTTCATCTGCACCGTCCCCATGAAGCGGTTGAACTACATGGATCCGATCTGCCTCCTGTTCACCCAGTCGGGAGAAATGCTGGTGGGCACCAACGGCATGGGTGTGGTGCTGCTGGAGCAGGGCCGGATCAGCCACCCGGACGGATTCCCGCCGGAGCTCCACTCGGCCATCGTCTGGGCGCTGAACGAGGATCCCTCGGGACGGCTCTGGATCGGGACCAACCAGGGCCCCTGGCTCTGCCAGGGCGGCACATGCCGGAATAGTTTTGTCGAAATCGGGTTGCCGGCCGCCGAGATCTCCTCGCCCCTGGCCATCGTCACCGACCGCACGGGCAACGTCTGGTTCGGCTGCGACCGGGGTGTGATCCGTCTGGACGCCGCGGTCCTGGACCAGGAGACGGTACTCCGCCACCCGCGACTGTGGATTACCGGTGTGCGGGTCAACGGGCTGGAGGAAACGCCGGCCGGGGAAATCGTCCTCGGCTCACACAAGGACACCCTGGAGATCGATTTCCAGTTCTTCAGTTTCCGCAACCCCGCCCAGGCCCTTTACCGCTACCGGCTGGCCGGTCTGGAGTCGGGCGACTGGTCATCCTGGTTCCCGCACCGCAGCCTCAGCTTCTACCGCCTGCCGCCGGGCCGCTACCAGTTCGAACTGGAGGGGATCTCGGGATACGGTGAACACGCTGTCTGCGCCAGTACCTTCGAGCTGGTGGTACCCCGCCCGTTCCACATGACCTGGACCTTCCGGCTGTCGCTGGTGCTGCTGCTGGGGGCCCTGGTGGGCCTCTTCTTCCACCTGCGGCAACGCCGGTTCGCCGCGGAACGGACGCGGCTGGAAAGCCAGGTGGAAAAGCGGACCAGGCAGTTCGTGGAGTCGGAAAAGAAATACCGCAGCCTGGTGGAGTTGAGCCCTCTGGCCATCGCCATCCACCGCGAGCAGCGCTTCCTGCTGAGCAACCACCAGATGGAACTGCTCACCGGCTGGGACAGCCGGGAACTGGCGGGCCAGCCGATCCAGGTCATCGTCCCCCGCAATCTCGAAGAGAAACTGGTGGAGGAGGCCCGGCAGCAGGAGTCGGGGGACGAGCCGACCAACAATTACGAGATCGACCTGCTCAACCTGGACGGCAGCCGGAGGACGGTGCAGGTCTTCTCCCGCCGGATCATTTTCGAGGACCAGCCGGCGGTGATGACCCAGTTCCTCGACATCACCGATCAAAAGAGCCTCGAAGCGCAGTTCCTCCGCATCCAGCGCATGGAGGCGGTGGGGCGCCTGGCCGGCAGCATCGCCCACGACTTCAACAACCTGCTCACCGTGATCATGGGCTACACCGAGCTGAGTCTGGCCAATCCCGACCTGAACGAAAAATTGAAACGGCACCTCTCGATGATCACCGACACCACCAAGCGGGCGCGGAAACTGACCCGGGCCCTGCTGGCCTTCAGCCGCCAACAGGTGATCAATCTTCAGCCGGTGGATCCCAACCAGGTGGTGGATGGATTCACCACCATGCTCCGGCAGTTGATCGGGGAGACCGTCTCCTTCGACGTCCAGCCCGGTGAGGATATCCGCACCGTATTTGCCGACCCCGGCCAGCTGGAACAGGTGCTGATGAACCTCTGCATCAATGCCCGGGACGCCATGCCCACCGGCGGGTCGATCAGTATCAACACCTGGAGCCAGGATATCAGCGCGGAGTATGCCGAGAACCATCACTGGGCCGCCCCGGGCGAATATGTCTGTATTCAGATCAGCGACACCGGCGTCGGGATGAGCCCGGAAACCGTGGTCCGGATTTTCGAGCCGTTCTTCAGCACCAAGCCCCAGGGCGAGGGCACCGGCCTCGGCCTGTCCACCGTCTTCGGCATCATCAACCAGCACAAGGGCCTGATCGACGTGCAGAGCCGCCGGGGCAAGGGCAGCACCTTCTCCATCTTCCTGCCGGTGACCAGGGAGCTTGTCCCGGAAGCGTCGAAATCCGTGGATGAGGAACTGCCCCCCGGCAAGGGAACCATCCTGGTGGTGGAGGACCAAAAGGACGTGCTCGGAGTCAACGAGGAAATGCTCCAGGCAC
>JAQAZP010000106.1:0-12736 GCA_032127265.1 Acidobacteriota bacterium | reverse complement strand
GCCTTCTTCCCCGGTCACCGCCACTGGGCCGTCCACCGCCGGGCCTGCCGCCGCCGGGGCGGCCGCCACCGGGCCTGCCGCCGCCGCCAGGCCGCCGGTCGCGATCCCTGGGCGGTCCACTGGGGCGACGGTCGTCGCGCTGCGGGGGACGCCGGTCGCCGCCGTCGTCGTCGGGCCGGCTGTCGCCGCCCGAGGGGCCGCCCTCATCCACCAGCAGCTCGCGCCGGCTCAGCTTCACCCGGCCCATGGGATCGATCAGGATCACCTTGACCATGATCTCCTGGCCTTCCTCGAGCTCGTCCTCGATGCGCTCCACCCGGTGGTGGGCCACCTCGGAGATGTGGAGCAGGCCGTCGGTGCCGGGGAGGATCTGCACGAAGGCGCCGAAATCGGTGAGCCGCACAACCTTGCCCAGGTAGCTCTTGCCCACTTCCGGCTCGGCGACGATCTCTTCGATGATGCTCTTGGCCTTCAGCGCGGCCGCCTCGTCCGACGAGGCGATGTCCACCCTGCCGTCGTCGTTGACCTCGATCTTGGCTCCGGTGCGCTCGACGATGGAGCGGATCACCTTGCCGCCGGGGCCGATGATGTCGCGGATTTTCTCCCGGTTGACCATGATGCTGATGATCCGCGGGGCATACTGCGAGATGTCGTCCCGCGGCCGCTCGAGGGTGCGCAGCATGTTGTCCAGGATGTGGATCCGGCCCTCACGGGCCTGGTTCAGCGCCTGCTCCATGATCTCGCGGGTGATGCCCCTGATCTTGAGGTCCATCTGGATGGCGGTGATGCCCTTCTTGCTCCCGGCGACCTTGAAGTCCATGTCGCCGTAGTGGTCCTCTTCGCCGGCGATGTCGGAGAGCACCGCGGTGCGGCCGCTCTCGTCGCCCACCAGGCCCATGGCCACACCGGCGATGGGTGCCGACAGGGGCACACCGGCATCCATCAGCGCCAGGCAGCCGCCGCAGACGGAGGCCATGGACGAGGAGCCGTTGGACTCCAGGATGTCGGAGACGATGCGGATGGTGTAGGGGAATGATTCCTCGTCGGGCAGGATGTCCCGCAGCGCCCGCTCGGCCAGCGCACCGTGGCCGATCTCACGACGGCCCGGGCCGCGCAGGAAGCGGACCTCGCCCACCGAGAAGGGCGGGAAGTTGTAGTGCAGCAGGAACCTCTTCTTCGCGTCGCCGTTGAGCCCTTCGATGCGCTGGGCGTCGGCTGAGGTGCCGAGGGTCACGTTGACCAGCGCCTGGGTCTCGCCGCGGGTGAACAGCGCCGAACCGTGGGTCCGGGGCAGGGCGCCCACTTCGCAGGTGATCGGGCGGATCTGGTCAAAGGACCGCTTGTCCGAGCGCACACCCTCGTCGAGGATCATCGACCGGACCAGCTTTTCCTTCACCGCGCTGAACATCTTCTTCACTTCGTCGGTGTCGTTGTCGGCGGCCAAGCTCTCCACCAGCCGCTGCTTCACTTCCTTGACCTTCTTCTGGGCAAAGAGTTTTCCCGGGGTGCAGAGGGCTTGACGCAGGTCGGCGGTAATCGACTGTTCCACCTTCTGGTAGAGCTCTTCATCCCGGGTGGGCGGTTCAACCGGCCATTTCACCACGTTCAGACGCTGGTAGAGCTCTTTGACCTTGCCGATGATCCGGCGGATGTGATCCATGCCGAAATCGATGGCGTCGAGCACCACCTGTTCGGACACTTCCCTGGCGCCGGCCTCCATCATCACGACGTCGGTTTCCGTGGCCACCACGATCAGATCCAGAGCGCTTTCATTCCGCTGTTCATTGGTCGGGTTGATCACGAACTCTTCACCGACCATGCCCACGCGCACCGCGCCCAGCGGGGTGTGGAAAGGGATCTCGGAGAGGTAGAGCGCGGCGCAGGCCGCGTTGAGGCCCACCACGTCGGGGTCGTTCTCAATGTCGGCGGAGAGCACCAGCGCCACCACCTGGGTTTCGTTGCGGAACCCGGCTTCAAAGAGCGGACGGATCGGGCGGTCGATAAGCCGCGAGGTGAGGATCTCCTTTTCAGTGGGCCGTCCCTCGCGTTTGAAAAAACCGCCGGGGATCTTGCCCGCGGCAGAGAAGAACTCGCGGTAATCGCAAGTCAGGGGGAAGAAATCGATACCTTCCCTCGGGCTGTCCTGGGCGCAGGCAGTGGCCAGGACCACGGTGTCGCCGAACTGCGCGCGAACCGCTCCATGGGCCTGCTTGGCCAGTTTCCCGGTGGACAGCGTCAGTGTGCGTCCGCCGAGATCTATTTCAGTCTTGAATTCCATTTTTCCTCCAGATGCAACCCATCGCTACCACGTGCCGGAGTTCTTGCTTGGGGCCCGACGCGCAATGGCGCTCGGATCCTCACAATCCGGTGATCACAAAAAATAAGTGCAGCGAGTACGTTCTTTATAAAATGGTGCCATGCGGCAACCCACGTGGGTCCGCACGAATCGAGTTCGTCTCCGGTCAACAGGCGCAACAATGCAAACCCGTTCGCTCGGAACAGAATAATCGAAAGGGCAACCAGGGAACGATGGGTGGCTGTTCACGATTCAGAATGGGAGTTATTTCCGGATACCCAGTTTCTTGATCAGGGTCCGGTATCTCTCGACATTCTTATCCTTCAGATAGTTGAGCAGTCGACGTCTCTGGCCGACCAGCTTCAGCAGGCCGCGGCGGGAGTGATGATCTTTGCCGTGAGTCTTGAAATGGTCAGTCAGATGATTGATTCTTTCGCTCAGGATTGCGATCTGGACCTCGGGTGAACCGGTGTCCGTACCGTGCGTCTTGTGCGCGCCGATAACCTTGGTTTTAATTGCTTTCGCCAGGGGCACTTTCCTAACCTCCTTTCAACCCGTAAAGATAGTCATTTAAAAAAAACAGCTCCACCATGAGGGTGGAGCGCCTCATCGTCACAAGAAGGATTTTGTAGCATATTCGGGATGGTTTGTAAAGGGTTAATTTTTAGCCAGTTATTCGAAATCCCGGGCCAGCACCACCACCGGGCGGATCTGGGGCCGGGGGCCGGGCTCCAGCCGGGCCACGGCAGCCAGGGTGCCGTCGGGACGGTGGAGGCAGAGGTGTTGTTCTTCATCCGGGGATCCGGGCCCCAGATTGCTGTTTTCGGGCAGGGGTACGGTCCCGCCGTGGCCCACCAGGTCCGAGGCTTCCTGGTCGAGGGTCAGCCGTGGCAGGCCCAGGTCCAGCGCTTCAAGGGGAATCACCTGTCCGCGGACGGCTTCCCGCCGGGCCTCGTCCTCCAGATCACCCTGAGGGACCGCCTGGTCCAGGGTGAACGGTCCGGCGGCAGTGCGGCGTAATTCGTTAAGCAGTGCCCCGCAACCCAGTGCCTGGCCCAGGTCATGAACCAGGGAGCGAATGTAGGTCCCGGGACTGCAACGCACCCGGAAGACGGCCATGGGCAGGTCGAGGGAGGTGACGTCGAAGCGGTGAATGGTAACCTGCCGCGGCTTCCGCTCGATTTCGATCCCCTTGCGGGCCAGGCGATAGAGCCGCTGGCCGTCCACCTGCACCGCGGAATACATCGGCGGCACCTGGTCGATCTCGCCGCGGTATTTTTCGAGAAACGGGGCCAGGGCCTCCAGGTCCAGCCCCGTGGGGACCTCTCGCTCCTGGAGGATCGTGCCGGTGCGGTCCAGGGTGTCACTGGTGGCCCCCAACCGGATCATGCCCTCGTAGACCTTGTCACCGCCGGAGAGAAAACGGGCCAGGCGGGTGGACTTGCCCAGGAGCACGGGCAGCAATCCGGAGGCAAAAGGGTCGAGGGTACCCAGGTGGCCGGCCTTTCGTTCGCCGAGGGCGCGCCGCGCCAGGTCCACCACCCGGCGGGAAGTGGGACCGTCCTGCTTGTCCACCACCAGGATGCCGCTGATCATTTATTCCCGTCTGCGGAGAGCGCCTCGCGAAGCGCGCCGGTCACGGCGGCGATCGCTTGGTCCAGCGGACCGGCCGTGGTGAGCCCGGCAGCCCGGACGTGGCCCCCCCCGCCAAAGCCGGCGGCCACCTGAGCCACATCCACCAGCCGCTTCGAGCGGAGGGATACGCGGAACGAGCCGTCCTCCTGCTCGCGGAACAGTGCGGCCACGTCCAGTTGCCCGATGCTCCGCGGCAGGCTGACCAGTCCTTCCACGTCTTCGGGGGCGGCGCCGGTTTCCCGCAGGTCGGCCTGGCTCACCGCCACCCAGCCGATCTGTCCTCCGGGGTCGATGTCCAGGGTGGAGAGCACCCGGCCCATCAGCCGCAACCGGGCCGCTGAGTGGTTCTCATAGATGTTGGCGGCCACTTCGGCGGGCTTGACGCCCAGAGCCACCAACTCGCCGCAGATCGCCAGGGCACTTGGGCTGGTGTTGGAATAGCGAAAGCTGCCTGTGTCGGTGAGGATGGCGGTGTAGAGGTTCACCGCCGCATCCCGCGGGAGGGATTTTCCATCGGTGAGCTGCAGGGCCACATGGTAGATCATCTCCCCCACCGAGGAAAAACCCGGGTCGACCCAGTTCAACTGCCCATAGTGGTCGTTCTGCTGGTGGTGGTCGATGTTGATCACCACGTCACCGCTGATTCCGGCGATACCGGTCCGCTGGAGGTTGCCGCACTCCAGGGCCACCACCAGCTCGAAGCGCTCCTCGCAGGTGTCCACCACCCGGATGCGATGGCTGCCCGGCAACCAGGAATAGCGGGGGGGCACCGGGCCCGAACCCAGCAGGGTCACCTGATTGGCGTGGCGTTCGAGGAGCCGGCCCAGGGCCAGCTGAGTGCCGATTGAATCACCGTCGGGGCTTTGGTGGCTCACCACCAGCACAGACCCGGTTCGGCGCATCAGGGCCGCGGCCTTGCTGGCGCTGCTGGTGATCTCTCCCGCCACCTACCATTCCTCCTCGGTTTCATCGGGGTCGCCGGGCACGGCCTCCCCCTCCTTGTCCACCGGCGGAATGTCCAGCTCGCGGAGCCGTGACTCGATGTGTGCGCCGAAGGCCAGGGACTCGTCGAAGTGGAAAGCCAGGTCGGGACAGTATTTCAGGTCGAGGGAGCGTCCGATCTCGCCGCGGATCAGGCCGGTGGCGCTGCGCAGGCCGGCCAGTGCCGTTTCAACCCGTTCCTCGTCACCGATGGTGCTGAAGTAGACCCGGGCGTACTGCAGGTCGGGGCTCATTTTCACCCCGGTGATGGTCAGGAAGCCAAGTCGCGGATCCTTGAGCTTGCGCAGCAGGATATTGCTGATTTCAGCCTGGATCAGTTCGGCCACTTTCTGTTGTCGTCTGGTTCCCATGGTTTCTGCCTTAGAAGAAATCCACCTCGAAATCGAGCAGCTGGGCGTCCGGCGATCGTTCCGCCATCCGCAACACTGCTTGAAAAGTGGAGTCGAGGATTGCCTTGTCGGTGGAAACCGAGGTGAGACCGATCCGGGCCCGTTTCCACACGTCCTGGAACTCCACCTCGGCCACGGCTACATTGTGCTTGTTGCGCAGCTTTTCCTTGATGCTGCGCAGGAACATCCGCTTCTGCTTCAGGGATGAACACCCGGGAAGGAAGAAGTCGAGAGTACAGACACCGATGATCATGGCGGGACTCCCGCCGCCCCGGCATTACAGCTGGGGCTGGATCCGCTCCATGGTGAAGACCTGGATGACGTCGCCAATCTTGATGTCATTGTAGTTTTCGAGGCCGACACCGCACTCGAAACCCGACTTGACCTCGGTGACGTCGTCCTTGAACCTCCTCAGTGAGCTGATTTTTCCCTCGTGAATCACCACGTTGTCCCGCAGTAGACGGACACTGTTCTTCCGCTGCACCGTACCGTCGGAGACATGGCAGCCGGCGATGACGCCGGCCTTGGGCACGCGGAACGTGTCGCGCACCTCCACGTGGCCCAGAACCTTTTCCTTGTACTCAGGGTCGAGCAGGCCGGCCATGGCTTTGTGAATCTCCTCGGTGACCTTGTAGACCACGTTGTGCAGGCGGATATCCACGTTCTCCCGCTCGGCCAGTTCCGTGGCGCCCCGCTCGGGGCGGACGTTGAACCCGATGATGATCGCGTTGGAGGCGGTGGCCAGCAGCACGTCGTTCTCAGTGATTGCGCCCACACCGGAGTGGATGGTCCGGGTCTTGATCTCCTTTGCTTCCAGTTTGGACAGCGCGTCGTGGAGCACTTCCACCGACCCCTGCACATCAGCCTTGATGATCACCGGCAGTTCCTTCACCACACCGGTTTCGATCTGCTGGAAGAGCTGGTCCAGGGTCAGCCGCGGGACGTCACCGGCCAGCGCGTTGGCCCGTAACCTCGATTTGCGGAAAGTGGCGATCTTGTTCGCCTTGACCACATCCTCCACCACCTGGAAGGAGTCACCGGCATCAGGGACGCCCTGCAGGCCGATGATCTGCACCGGGTGGGAGGGCGGCACCAGGTCCACCTTATTGCCCTGGTCGTCGAACATGGCCCGCACCTTGCCCTGGAAGGCACCGGCGATGCAGTGGTCGCCCACCTTCACCGAGCCGTCCTGCACCAGCACCGTGGCCACCGGGCCGCGGCCGCGGTCGAGATTCGCTTCCAGCACCACGCCGGTGCCGGAACGGTCCTCGCTGGCTTTGTGCTCGGTCATCTCGGTGACCAGCAGGATCATATCCAGCAGGTCGCTGATACCCGTGCCCTCTTTGGCCGAGATATCCACCGTCACCGTGTCGCCGCCGAGGTCCTCGGTAAGGATCTCGTGCGCCATCAGCTGCTGTTTGACCTTCATCGGGTTGGTGCCCGGCTTGTCGATCTTGTTCACCGCCACCAGGATCGGCACACCGGCCGCCTTGGCGTGGTTGATGGCCTCGATGGTCTGGGGCATCACGCCGTCGTCGGCGGCCACCACCAGGACCACCAGGTCGGTGACATCGGCGCCGCGGGCGCGCATTCTGGTGAACGCCTCGTGGCCCGGGGTGTCGAGGAAGATCACCGCCTTGTCACCCACCGGCACGTGGTAGGCGCCGATGTGCTGGGTGATGCCGCCGGCCTCGCCACCGATGACGTTTGTCTTGCGGATGGCGTCGAGCAGCGAAGTCTTGCCGTGATCGACGTGGCCCATCACGGTGACCACCGGGTGACGGACGATGCTCGTCGTCGCCGCGGTCTCGTTCTTCAGTGACTCCATCATCAGGTCTTCTTCAAAGGAGACCACTTCGGCCTTAACGCCGAAACTCTCGGCGATCTGCACCGCCACTTCGGGGTCGATGGATTGGTTGAGGGAGACCATCAGGCCCTGCTCCATAAGCTTCTGCATCACGTCTTTGAGCCGGATTCCCATCTTGGTGGCCAGCTCTTTGACGTTTACCGCCTCGGTGATGTTGATCTCGCTCACTGTCGGAGCTGTGGGGGCTGCAGCCCGCGGCTTCATCGGAGCCATGTCCTGGGGGGAGAGGCGCCGGCGCCGTTTGTCCTTGATCCGCCGCCGCCGGGTACCGGGTGTGCCGTCGACCTGGGGCCGTCCGCCGGTAACGTTCATTCCACTGCCGGCCTGGGGCCGTCCGCCACGTCCCTGCATCCCACCGTATTGAGGCCGCCCACCACCAGACTGGGGCCGCCCACCACCAGACTGGGGCCGTCCACCACCGGACTGGGGCCGCCCACCACGTGGCGGCATGTCACCGCCGGGCCTGGGCCTTTCACCGCGGGCCGGTGTTCCGGCGGGCGGTCTCGTCGCGCGGGGCCGGTCAGGGCGCTGCGCCGATCTGGGCGCCGGTACCTGCTTGTCGGCGGTTCCGGCCGGTTTGGCCGGCGCCTCGTCGGTTGTGGCTGGAGCGGCTTCAGCCTTTGTCGGCTCAGGCTTTGCCTGCACCGCCTCGGTGGCGGTGGCGGTTGTTGTGGTTTTTGTCGGGGCTTTCCTGGCGGCCGGGGCTTTTATCGCCGGGGCGGCGTCCTTCTTCCCGGCCGGGGCCTTCTTCGTTGCCGCGGTCTTTGTCGCGGCAGCCCCGCCCTTCTTGCTATCGGCCTTCCCCTTCAGACTGGCGATCACCTTGGCTGCGGTCTCATCGTCGAGACTTTTCATCTGGGACTTTACTTCGATCCCCATTCCTCGCAGCTGCTGCATAATCTCCTTGGAAGTGAGACCACTTTCCCTGGCAACTATGTATATCCGTTTATTTGCCATGGAGTCCCTCCTCAGACATTCCCGTTCAAATCAAGCGGTACTATATTTTCATATCCGTTCAGATGTCCCGGTCCTCTGGATCGGGTTCCGTTTCTCCATCCTCGTCTTCGATCGCCGTCTCAGCCTCCGGTTCTTCAGTCTCGGGCATGTCCGGTGCGTCTTCTTCGGGGGTATCCCCGGCTGGCGGTTCCTCCGCCGGCGTCAGGGAAGCCGGGGCCTCCTCCGTGTCGGTTTCTGCCGGCTCTTCCTGGTCCGTCCCGGCTGCCGGTGTCTCCTCCTCGGCGGCGCCCTCATCATCCTCGGCCGGCTCGTCTTCAAAGAACTCCTCGAACTCGGCCTCTTCCTCGGCCAGCTTCTCGGCCAGGAACTGGTCGATCTGATCCTGCATCTCGGCGGTGGCCTCGGCGTAAATCTTTTCCGCCGTTTTTGGCCCAACGCCCGGCACGTCGCAGAGCTCGTCGACGGACGATGAGCAGACCTGCCCCAGGGTCACGTAATCGTGTGCGAGGAGGTTCTCCAGGACCTTGCCGCTGGCCAGCCCCAGTTCTTCCAGAGTGGCCCGGCCGATCTGGCCCCGCTCCATTTCCACTTCGACATCGCGGCGTTTCTCCTCTTCGCTCTTGATATCGATTCGCCAGCCGAGGAGCTTGGCTGCCAGGCGCACGTTCTGACCCCGCTTGCCGATGGCCAGAGAGAGCTGATCCTCGTTGACCACCACCTCCAGAATTTTTTCCACGTCGTCGATGATGTGGACCCGGTTGACCTTGGCCGGGTTGAGCGCGTTCATGGCGAAGGTAGTGGTTTCGGGGGACCACTGCACGATGTCGATTTTTTCCCCGCGCAGCTCGCGGATGATCGACTGTACCCGTACGCCCTTCATCCCCACGCAGGCGCCCACCGGATCCACGTCCGATTCGCGTGAAATCACGGCTACCTTGGCCCGCTCACCCGGCTCACGCACGGCGGCAACGATGCTGATGGTGCCGTCGTAGATTTCCGGAACCTCCATCTCGAACAGGTGTTTGAGCAGGATGGGGCTGGTGCGGGAGGCCACCACCTGGGGCCCCTTGCTCAGGCGGTTCACTTCCACGATCACTGCCCGGATGCGGTCATCCTGACGGTAGTTCTCGTGCCGTGCCTGTTCTTTTCTCGGGCAGACCGCCTCGGTCTTGCCCAGGTCGATGATCAGATCGCCCTTTTCAAAGCGCTTGATCAGGCCGGTGACCACTTCGCCGATCCGCGCGGAATACTCATTGTAGATGATATCCCTCTCCGCTTCACGAACTTTCTGGTAGATCACCTGCTTGGCGGCCTGGGCCGCGATACGTCCCAACCCGTCAGTGGGCTTGGGGATGTCCACCACCCCGTCCATCTCGACGCTCTCGTCGATTTTCAGCGCCTCCTCGAGGGTGATCTCGAGGTCGGGATCCTCGACGTTTTCCACGATTGCCTTGCGGGCAAAAACCGACAGCTGCCCGGTGCTGCGGTCGAGGTGGGACATCAGCTCTTCGTTGGTGCGGAAGTATTTCTTCGAGGCCATCACGATGGCCTCCTCGAGCGCGGCGATGATGATCTCGGTCTCGATCCCCTTCTCCCGCCCAACCTGCTCGACTACTTTTAAAAGTTCACCGTTCATGTGCCTTCAGGTCCCAGGTTCGCCGAGCCTTACGGGGCGGCGTCACCGAAACTCGACCTCGAGTTTCGCTTTGGCAATGCTCTCCAGCGGGATGCGCCAGGTGCTCTTGCTTCCCTCGAGCGTCAGCTCGCGATCGTCAACCTCCTGGATCCGGCCCAGGAATCGTTTGCGGTCGTCGAGCACTTCTGTTGTTCTGATCCTGGCCAGCCGCCCGATGTTGCGCTCAAAATCCTTTTTTGTGCGTAGCGGCCGGTTCAAACCGGGGGATGATACCTCCAGTATATACGAATCAGGGATGAAGTCCTCCACCTCCAGTGCCAGGTCCAGCCGTTCGCTCAGCGACAGGCAGTCTGCCAGTGTGGTGCCCTCATCCCGGTGGATAAATATCCTCAAATACGTCTGGCGACCCTCGCGGGTAAACCTGACCTCCACCGGTTCGAGGTCGGAGCCGCGAACCAGTTCTTCCACCATGCGGTGGACACGGGCTTCGATATCTCGACTTATCGCCACATTTTTCCCCTCAATCTTCCAAAGTCGCCACCAATAAAAAAAGCGGGCAAGAGCCCACTTGACGTGCAGTGGAATTACAGTAACGTTATCATGGAATTGAAAACAGATCAACCTCTTATTCTCCCGGCAGATGCGCGGACCGATGCGGAAGGGGAACAGGGGTGAACGGCGGAAGGAGTCCGGACCATGAATGCTGAGCAGAAGCTGGAGCGGCTGCAGACGATACTGGGGGGTATGGGTTCGGTGGTGGTGGCATTCAGCGGTGGGGTGGACAGTACGTTTCTGGCCCATCAGGCTCATCTGACTCTCGGTGAGCGCAGTTTCTGCGTGACCATCCGCAGTTCCATCCACCCGGCCTTCGAAATGGAGGAGGCGAGCCAACTGGTGCGGTCCTTCGGCCTGCGCCACCGGTTCGTGGACGCCGATGTGATGTCGATTCCCGAAGTCAGCGGCAACAGCCCGGACCGCTGCTACCATTGCAAAAGCTCGCTCTTTACCCAACTCTCCTCGTTGGCCGCCGCCGAGGGCCTGGCCTGGGTGGCCGACGGGAGCAATGTTGACGATGACGATGACTATCGCCCGGGGATGCGGGCGCTGGCCGAGCTGGGGATCCGTTCCCCGCTGCGTGAGGCCGGGTTGACCAAGGCCGAGATCCGTGAGGCATCGCGGCGGTTCGACTTGCCCACCTGGGACAAGCCCGCTTATGCCTGCCTGGCCACGCGCATCCCGTACGGCCAGCCCCTCACCACCGAGGCGCTGCGGATGGTGGAACTGGGCGAGGCCGCTTTGCGCAGGATGGGTTTCAGACGTTTCCGGCTGCGACACCATGGCGACACGGCGAGGATCGAGATCGCACCGGAGGAACTGGGCCGCGCACTTGATCCGGTCGCGGCGGGGGAGATGGTGGCTCTGATCAAACCGCTGGGCTACACCTATGTCTGCCTGGACCTGGAAGGATACCGCACGGGCAGCCTGAACGAAGCCATCGGCGAGGGGTGAACCTCACCTGAGGCCCGATAGCGAGAGTCGGGCAGAGAAAAAGGGCGCCGCTCGCGCGACGCCCCCTGCTGTCGATGGTCAGCCGGCTCCAGCTACTTCTTTTGCGTCTTGACCCCGATTTTCTGGCTGGTCTTCGCCCTGGTCTTTTTCTGAGCCTGTTCCTGCTGCAACTTGAAGCTGAGAAAATCGTCCACCTCTTTCTGGGACTTCTTGGACAGGGTGGAGAAACAATTGAAGTACTGGTGGTCGAGGGAGTCGAGGGAGAACCCTTCAGGCTCGATGCCCGGGGCCACGTTGAGCCGGGCCAGGATTTTACCCAGCACTTCCAAATCCACCTCGGTCTTGTCGTTCTCCAGCTTCTCCAGGGAGCGGCTCACCACGCCCACTTCCTTGGCCAGGGTCGAGATGCTGATGTCGCGGCTCTTGCGGCACTCGCGCAGTTTTGCCCCCAGGCCCTTGTTCACCGGCGGCGGCGCGGCACTCTTGTCCAGATAGGCGAACGTACCCTCGAAGGCCGGGATGGCCGACGAAACGCTCAGCTCCATCCGGGAGTGATTGAACTCCCAGGATTCCACGGAAGCGTTGAACAGCATGGTCAGCAGGTGCCGTCCGGGCAGGTTGTATTCCCGCTTCAACTTCTCCTCGATCAGGGCGTGCATATCTTCGGTGTTGCCGGTGATCTCCCCGTATTTTTCAAGGAATTCGGCGCTGGAATCGGGTTCCATGTCCGAGGCCAACAGTTCATCCTTCAACTGGGCCACGTCGCGGTCGGTGGACTTCTTCAATTCGGAGTCGATGAAAACGGTTTCCAGAGTGCGGATCACCAGGGTGTGAACGATCAGCCGCTCCTGAAAGCCGAACTCCTGGGTTCCCAGCTCCCGCTCGGTCTCTTTGCGGTTGGTGCATTTGGAGAGGATCAGCCCACGAAGGTTGGGGTAGCGGGGTGAAGGCGGCTCGAAGTATTTTCGTGCATCGCCCTGGGCCCGGTGCAGGGCTGCCCAGCGGATATATTCTTCGACGTTGTCCTCGAGCTCGATGGCCAGACGCTTGGCGATGGGCACCGTGGGCACCTTGCGGCCGGTCTCGATCTGGCTGATGTATACCGGATCGATGCCCACCAGATTAGCCAGCTGGTATTGCCTGAGAGCCTTGGCTTTTCGCTTGGCCCGGATGCGTTCGGCAAACCGGGTATCTATTCTCTTCATGTTTTTGCTCCCGGGGGACGTTCAATCTTGTCCCGAACTCGAAATCAACCACGGTTATGTGGTTGATAAAGGGGTATATATGGGGTGAACTTTTGTATACTACCCTGTATGACTGAAATGTATCCTTTTCCATATGCGTTGTCAAGAAATTAATTAAACGATTTATATCTATTTTTTACATTCATGATAAATGTTCACCGAGGGCGGCAGACAAAAAAACGGACGGCGCGAAGGCCGTCC
>JAQAZP010000105.1:0-4765 GCA_032127265.1 Acidobacteriota bacterium | reverse complement strand
ACCGTCCGGCTGGCCGGCCTGGCCCTGATCACCGTGGCCTTCACCGCCCTGCTCGAGCTTATTTTCACCCATCCCCTGACCATGGGTGGGACAGAGATCATGCCCGGCGGCTGGATCGGCCACCTGCTGGCCGTTTTTCTGGGCGGTCTGGTGAACACGGTGGGCAGTTGGGTGGTGCTGCTGGCCGCCATGCTGATAGGCGTGATGATGATTTCAAGTTTCACACCCGGTGTCCTGGCCGGCGGAGCCATTTCCATCATGTCGGGATGGATCAGCGGGTGCGGGGTGTGGTGTTCCGGGCTGATCGAAGCCTGGCGTGAGCGCAGGGACCGTCGCCGCGAAGAAAAGGCGCGGAAAAAGAAAGAAAAGACCGCTCAAAAACAGCGCCACAAGGCAACCGAGGACAACGGCCTATCGAAATCCGCAAAGAAAATGGCGCCGCAGATCAACCATGGTGCCCGCCGGGCAACAGCGGAACCGGCTTTGCCCCACCCCGCCCTCAAGCTGCCCATGCCCCCGGCTGATCCGCCTGTGCTTGATCATACTCCCGAACCTCCGGTGGAACCGAAAAAGACCACTCATACACAACAACCGAAAATTAAGCTGAAAAAGAAAGAGAGCGAGGGGAAATTCAAGACGCCGCCCCTCGATCTGCTCAACATGCCGCTCCCCGATGCCGGCGTGGACGAGGACGAACTGGTCCGCAAGTCGAAACTTCTGGTGAAAAAACTCCAAGAGTTCGGCGTGGGGGGAAACGTGGTCCGTATCCACCCCGGCCCGGTGGTCACCACCTTCGAGTTCCGGCCGGACCCGGGAATCAAGTACAGCCGCATCGTCTCCCTCAGTGATGACCTCTGCCTTGCCCTCAAGGCGGATTCGATCCGCATCGACCGCATGGCCGGACGCTCCACCGTGGGCCTGGAGGTGCCGAACATCAACCGCGAGATCATCGCCATCCGCGAGATTCTCGATTCGGAGAGTTTCCGCGACACACCCTCCCGGCTTCCCCTGGCCCTGGGCAAGACCATCGACGGCAAGATCTACACCGCCGACCTTGCGGCCATGCCCCACCTGCTGATCGCCGGCGCCACCGGCATGGGCAAAAGCGTGGGTTTGAACATTATGATTTCCAGCATCCTCTACCGCTCCACCCCGGCTGAAGTCCGTTTCGTGCTCATCGATCCCAAACGGCTGGAGCTGGGCATCTACGAAGACATCCCCCACCTGCTGACCCCGGTGGTCACCGACCACAAGCTGGCGGCCAGCGCCCTGAAATGGGCGGTGACCGAGATGGAGAATCGCTACACCACTCTGGCCTCCTATGGTGTGCGCAACATCGAGCAATACAACAGCGTGGTCCGGAAAGAGGCGGAGAGTGGACCGAGGAAACCTGCGGCGGCAAAAGCGGATGCCGACGAGGATGGCGCAGTCGAAAAACTCACGGCCATCGAGGAGAAGGAAAACAAGCCGCTGCCCTACATCGTGGTGGTGATCGACGAGCTGGCCGATTTGATGATGATGGGAAACTCCTCCGAGGTGGAACTGTGCATCGCCCGGCTGGCCCACATGGCCCGGGCGGTGGGGATCCACCTGGTGGTCGCGACCCAGCGCCCCTCGGTGGACGTGATCACCGGACTGATCAAGGCCAATCTGCCGGCACGGATCTCCTTCCGGGTCTCGTCACGCATCGACTCGCGCACGATCATCGACACCGGCGGTGCGGAGAAGCTGCTGGGCAACGGAGACATGCTGTTTCTGCCGCCGGGCAGTTCCCGGCTGGTCCGGATCCACGGCGCCTACATCACCGAACAGGAATCCAACCTGCTGGTCGACTATCTCCGCGCTCAGGACCGGCCGAACTACGAACTGGACCTGGAAGCTGCCGAAGACCCGTTGGGCACCGGAATGGGCGCCGGCGGGAATAACGACCAGGATCCGCTCTACGACGAGGCGGTGCGCATCGTGGTCAAGGGCGGCCAGGCCTCCATCTCCCATCTCCAGCGGCGGTTGAAGATCGGCTACAGCCGTGCCGCCCGGCTCATCGACTACATGGAACTGGACGGCATCGTCGGGCCCCACGAGGGGAGCAAGGCCCGCGAAATCCTGGTGGATGCCGACTACTTCGACGGGGTGGACAAACAGGAGCGGTGAATAGAAGCACGGAAAAAGGGGACACTCAAATCAATGCGTGTCCCCTTTTTATAATGACGTATACCGGAAAGGGCCGTGTCAGCTGAAACTGGCCACCGCCTCTTCCTCATCGCTGAAGCACTCGAACACGGTGAGCAACTGGGTGATCTGGAGCAGATCCTGGATTTTCTCGGTGAGGTTGAGCAGCTTCATCTTGCCGCCGCGATTGTTCACCGTGGTATAGGTCCCCACCAGTTCGCCCACGCCGGAGCTGTCCATGTAGCTGACCTTGGCCAGGTTGAGGACGATCTGCTTCTTCCCCTCCTCGAGCAGTTTCTCGATGTTCTCGCGGAGCGCCACATCACCCTCACCGATGGTGATCTTCCCCTTGAGGTCCAGAATAGCCACACCCCCTGCCGTACGGATGGTGGTTTTCATCAGCCCTTCTCCTCTTCTCCGGCACGGCCCGGCCGCGCCATTGTAAAGCCTCCGGCCGCCGCGGGGTGGATCCCCCTCGGCCCGGGGCTGGGATAACCCTTGCTCATGCCCCGGCGGTGGGGCGTGTTTTCACCAGGTGGACCTCGGTGCCTTTACCCTTGCGTGCATTGATATCGACCCGATCCATAAACTTTCTCATGTAGAAGATCCCGCGTCCGCTCGGTTTGAGTAGATTGGCCGGCTCGGTGGGATCGGGCAGGGTCCTGGTGTCGAAGCCATCCCCCTCGTCGAGAACCTTGATCTCCAGTGTTTCTGGAAACAGGTCGAACGTGACCCGAACATGCTTTTTCGGATCGAGTTTGTTTCCATGCTTGATGGCGTTATTCAACGCCTCGCGCATGGCCATCCCCATCCAGTGAACCGTCTCCTCGTCAAAGTCCACCAGCTCGGTAAGGTCGTCCAGAACCGACTGCACCAGGTCGATCATCTCGAACTGGTTGGCGATGACCACCTCTACTGACTGGCTGACATCCTCACCCATGGGGCCTCATATGGATCGGCCCGGGCTTCTCACGAAACGTGGGCAGTCCGGGCCTCTAACCCTCTGGAAGATCATAGTCTAACGGCGGGAGAGGAGTCAACAAGGCATGCAGCCGTTACGTACTTGCGCATTGATGGCAGCAGATGGGGCGGCAGATCAGTCGGCCGGTTTGGAATGTCTCGGTATTCGGTAGGTCAGATACCATTCGTCTTCGTACAAGAGTTCTGCGTCCAGCACATCCACCAGATAAGAAACCAGCGCGTCCTCATCCTCAGGCCGGTACGAAGCCCTGGAGGCATTTACATACCGAATACCCAGGTTCCGGAACGCCTTTCTTGCATGAACAGGAGGTGGAGCTTCCATACCGCCGAAGTCCACTTCCGAAAGATAGTGCAGTGGCTTGTTGAATACGGACTGTGGAACCGCTTCCTTGCACATCCGGGAGTGATGACCACCAACGAGTTTTCTGTTGTGCAGAGTCTGAAAATATAGCGTTTCGTACCGGTTGGCACCGATCCAGAAATCGCCTCCCGAGCACCAGTAGGGAAGCTCGAGTATCGCGGATCGCTCATCAGCTGCGCCCCCCAAACTTCCGGATAAGCCTCCCTCGAGATATATCGCCGGTGGTGCAGGCAAATTGTTCACCTGCAATGGTATTTTAAGATATTCAAGATATGGCAACAGGATCAACAGTGAGATAAAGATAAGTCGGCGGGCGGAACGAAATCGAATAGTCGAAAAATGGGCTGGTTCTGCCATTTGATCGTGCTTGTTTTCACGCGATGTCTTCAGAATGAACCCAACCAGGATCGAGACCATCAAAGTGAGTGGTATTGAATATCGATAGAGTGCCCGAACCGCACTGAAACCCGGCAGCTTCATCAGAAGCGGAACAACCGAGGGGAGGCCGAAACCGAACAGGGTTGGTTGCGTTCCCATCATGATCCAGATGACGGGAATGATCGAAAAAGACCAGTATACGATTGAGGCCCTGTTTTCTTTCCGAAGCGGCAGGAGGATCCAACCAACAACCAGTATGGAAGCAACCAGGTATCCGTACATTGGACCACGGCCGGGAATAAGGGGATCCAGAGACTGGAAGAGGTGATGAGCAGGACCCCATTGGATGCAATCATTCCACCAATGTCTGAATGTCTGGTTGTAGACCAATCGGTCAGGTTGGAGGCTCATACTCCCTGCAACCGTTGTGGGGAAACGTACAACGGCCTCTCCATAATGCGCAGCCAGTTCGAAGAGGAGAGGGCTCATCAGAAGGAGGGAAATGACGAGAAACATCGCCAGGCCCTTTACCGCAGGGCGCAGTTGACGAGAGAGATCACTCCACCCGCTGTACACCGCAAACGGCACCAGGAATACGACCAAAACCGCAATAAATACACATTGTTGATAGCTGGTGTAAAAGGTGGCGACAAATGAAAGGGACATTCCCAGGGACCAGTACCACCGGGGTTGCTTCAAGAACGTTATCAGGAAGAACAGAAACAGCGGAATCCACTGGGTGGATGAGAAGTTGTGTCAACTTCTGTGTGTAAAAGCGCTCTCCAAGTGTAGAGCGTAACCTCCTGTCAGGCAGCCTCCCGTTCGTCTCCGGATTCCTCGTTCAGCAGATCCCCAAGCAACGCCATGTTGAGGTAT
>JAQAZP010000104.1:0-24079 GCA_032127265.1 Acidobacteriota bacterium | reverse complement strand
CATGGACATAATGTATCGCCTCTCCTCAATTAAAGACATATACGGACTGAGGAAACCGGTCCGAATTCACCGGTGCCGGGGTCCATCAGCAGTCATTACAGTCCCGGGAAACAGGTCTTCCCGCAACAAAACAGCCTAAATTACTACAATTTACCCGTTCGGTGCAATAAACCCGCTATTCTCGTAATGCTTACGGGGCTGATCAGCCCGCCGGCCCGGCCCCGGCCTGACGGTGCCGCCCCGCCGCCGGGTTGACGTGCAGGGAGACGGTGATCGCCTCGTTGACCCCGGCAAAGGTCCGTTGTCCGCCGGCCGGCCGCATGGCCCTGCCGATGGCGGCGTCGTAGCTGGGCAGGGGGCCGAAGGTCGCCCCGCGATATTCCACCAGCCAGACCCGCCGGTAGAGGCGAAGCTCCTGGCGCAGCGAATCGAACTGATTGGGGTAGACGATGATCTTGGGCAGCGGGGGCCCGCTCTCGTAGCGCTGGAAGGAATGTGAGGCGAAAGCGGGGTTGAAGAGTATGGCGTCACCGGGCCGGGCCGAGGCGGCAATGGCGGCGGTGCAGTCGCGGACGGCGGTTTTGCGATACCCCTGGCCGAAATAGAGGTGCAGCGAGTACACATTCAGGGCCAGGAAGCCCACGGCAAGCAGGGCGGCGACCCACCGGGGTCGGAGGACGGTGACCAACCGGGCCAGGAGCATGATAAAGACCGGGCTGAGATAGGCCAGGTGCCGGGGCTGGAACAGTTCCGGCTTGAATGGCGAGGCGATGACCGCGGCCAGCGGCAGGAAGAGGAGCAGGCCGGACAGCAGCAGGAACCGGCGGTCCCGGGTGCGGCAGATCAACAGGGCGGCGGCCAGTTGGGCCAGCACCAGGACGGCGAGGCCCCAGTTGAGCCAGTCCGCCGAGAACTTGAGCGGGAAGACGTAGAGCGCCCGGAAGAAATCCACCGCGGCCAGCGGGCCGTAGTTCACCGCTTCCTTTGTGGAAGCCATGGAGCTGAAACGGAGCAGCGATTCCCGGGCCCAGACGACCCAGGGGAGCACCAGCAGCCCGCCGGCTGCACCGGCCAGCAAAACCGGCCAGCGGCAACCCATAACGAAGGCCCTGGCCCGGCTCGCTGAGCCGTCTGTGCCCCATGCCCGTTGCGCTCCCAGGACCAGCAGGAACAGCAGCTGGGCTGCCACCAGGTAGACCGCGTAGTAGTAGCAGTGCAGTGAAAGGGCCACCAGCAGCCCGTAGATGATGGTGGCCCAAATGGCGCCCCGGCCGCGCTCCCCGAACACCGCCCGGTGGAAGAGGAGGGTGGAAGTCAGCAGCAGCAGAGTGGCCAGGGCCGCCGGGCGGCCCTCCTGGGCCGTGGCCACCTCGAACGAACTGAATGCGGCCAGCGCCGCGGCGGCCAGGCCGGCTGTTCGGCCAAAGGCCCGCCAGGCCAGGAGGCCGGTGAGCAGGATGGTCAGCGTGGAGGCCAGGGCCGAGACCAGCCGCACCGCGGCATCGCCGTGACCTGGGCCGAGAAACGGGGCGCAGAGCAGGTGAAAGAGCGGCGGGTGACGCTCGTTGGTCTTCACCCGCTCCATGATCTCCGCGGGAGCGGCCTGGTGGGTGCGGACCAGGGTGAAGACTTCGTCGAGCCAGAGAGCCTTGTCGCCAAGGTGGTAAAAGCGGAGGCCGGCCCCGGCCAGCACCAGCAGGCAGAGGGCGATCATGCCGATCCACCGCGGTCTGCCTTGCCCGTTGTCTGACTCTCGAGTGTTTTCCATTGCCTGTCTATTCTCCACCAAGCGGATAGTCCAGGCAAGAAGCTGTCCCCAAAGACCGTCCGAGGCCAAGTTGCTCTTTTGTGCATGGCTACAGCCTGCCGGGTCATTTCTGATTCAACCAATCTGTACGAAGAATGTGGCGGTAAAGATCCGGCCCAGGCGGGTTCAGAGGAGATCGGACAGGCTGACGGCGCGGCTGGTGCCCGCTCGCGGCTCGAGGCCCGAAGGATGGTGTATGGCCACGGCCAGGGTGTGACGCGGCCCGGGGCGAAAGCGGAAGAAGCTCCAGTTGTCGGCCCGATCATCAGCCGGCGGCGAAAAGACGATGGTGCCGCTGTCCTCTGCCGGCAGGGTAAATCCGAATGACCGGAGGGGCAGTGAGACTCCGATACCTCGGCCCTTGACATAGGCTTCTTTCAGCGTCCAGATGTCGAAGAACGCCAGCTGCCGCTCCTTGCCGGACAATCCCTCCAACTGGGCCTGCTCGGCCGGCGCGAAAAAACGGACGGACAGCCCGGGGTCGGTCTTGCGGTCCAGGCTTTCAGTGTCCACTCCCGCCTGCAGGCCGGAAACCACCACGCAGGCGGCCAGTCCGGCGGCGTGGGTCAGGTTGAAGTAAAGCGGCGGGTCGCCGAACTCGGGGTGGAGAAACGGCTTGCCGTGCTCGTTGAACTCGAATGCCCATGTCTGGGGGGGCCGCTGGCCGAATTCGGAGAGGGTGGCGCGAAGCAGGGTGTGGGCGGCCAGGTAGAGACGCCGGTCCCGGTGGTAACGAAACCGCTGATACCTCTCCCGTTCATCCGGCGAGAGGATTTCCAGGCAACGGTCGTCCAGGGCCTGGTCGCCCGCCTCTTCCACGGTAGTCCAGCGCAGGTGGAACTGGCTGTTGTCGAGTCTCGCGTTCAATTTCTCACCGGAATTTCCGTCTGTTGCCGCTTCCGCTGCCATTCTAACGATATAATGACAGCAAGACGAGAGCACCGGGCGCATCCAATGCCCGGCAGAATTTCCTGTTGAACGGAAGAGACCTCCGATTGTTATGCATGGTGACAGTGGTTCGCGAACAGTTCTCAAAACGGAATCGAATCGGATGATGCCATGAACCAGCAATCACGGAACACGAAAGCGGAGTGGATACAAAAGGCGCTCCAGCGGTACGAAGGCCCGCTGCTCAGGTATGCGGCCCGGATCACCGGAAGCGCCGAGACGGCCCGCGACGTGGTGCAGGAGACCTTCCTGCGCCTCTGCGAAGCCAGGCGGGACAAGGTGGACGACCACCTGGCGGCCTGGCTTTACACGGTGGCCCGCAACCACGCGCTCAATGTCCGGAAAAAGGAGGCTCGCATGCACGGCATACCCCAGGATCGGGCCGAGGCGCGCGCCGACAGCAGCGCCGGGCCGGGTGCGGCAGTCCTGCAGAGCGAGGCCCACGAGCGAGTGAACGACGCGCTCCAGGGCCTCCCCGACCGACAGCAGGAAGCCTGCCGCCTCAAGTTTCAGGATGACTTGACCTATCGCGAAATTTCCCAGGTGATGGGCGTTTCGCTGGGCACGGTGAGCACCCTGATCACTTCTGCTCTCGACAGCATTCGACAGCAGCTTCGGGCCGGGGACGACCTGGCCCAGGAGGCTTGAACCATGAATATCAAACTGAACAAGGAGAAACTCACCGCTTACGTGCTCGGCGAACTTGATGAAGTCGAACGGGCCGCCGTGGAACAGGCCCTGGCCGGCGACGAATCAGCCCGCAAGCAGGTGGAAGAGATCCGCGCTGCCGCGGAGATCGCCCGGGAGCTCTTTGCCGGGGCGCCGGAGTTGACACTGAGTAGAAGCCAGCGCGAGACCATCGCCAGTCGCGCCGCCGAAGCAGATGAGGATGAAGGCGTCGCGGAAGTGGTGCCGCTGAAAACGAAGCCGGACCGCCGGTTCAACTGGCCGATTTTGCGCGCCGCCGCCGTCTTCCTGGTGGTCATCGGCACCGGCGCGATTGTCTTCTACCCGCAGTTCGATTCCTGGCGCAGCGGCATCCCTCTCTCCGAGGAGATCAGCCCTCAGGCGGCGGGCCGCCGGGTCATCATGATCAAGAGGGGGAAAAAGTCCGCACCGGAGCCGAAATCTATCCTTTTTAAAAAGGCCCTCGAAAATGCCAAGGGCGACCGGCAGGACAGTCCGGGGGATACGCCGCAGGACCCTGATGCCGGCTCACCGGCCGACAACGAACAGCCTTCCGTCGTGGAAGAGCGTTTCGCCGATGCACAGATTTCCGGCGGAGAGCAGAAGGACAAGAAGCAGGCCCAACCGCTGGACCAGGCAACCCGGGACCGTTTCCAGGCTCACGGTTACGCGGGTGTTGAATACGCCCCTTCGGCTCCACCGGCATCGAAGGCCGGTCTGGCGACGCAAGGCGGCGCAACGGCTCCCCAGGCGGCCGGTGAGGCGGAATACGGCAGGGCCTCGGGCCCGGTGAAGCGGGAGATGTTCGGCTACGAGCTGGAGCAGGACGACTCTTCCATCGACGACCCCAACCTCAACCACTGGCCGGGACACAATACCGAGGCCTACGACCGGATCGAGGACAACCCCTTCAAGGCGGTGGGCGAGAACCCGCTCTCCACCTTCTCCATCGACGTGGACACCGCGGCCTATGCCAACATGCGCCGCTTCATCAACCAGGGCCAGCTGCCGCCGAAGGACTCGGTGCGCATCGAAGAGCTGGTCAACTACTTCGACTATGACTACGAGCCGCCCCGGGGCGACACCCCCTTCACCGCCAACGTGGCCGTGGCCGGCTGTCCCTGGAACCCCGATCACCGGCTGGCCCGGGTGGGGCTCAAGGGTTGGGAAATGGCCCCCGGAAGCCGTCTGGCGTCGAACCTGGTCTTCCTGCTGGATGTCTCCGGCTCGATGAACACCGGGAACAAGCTGCCGCTCCTCAAGCAGGCCATGGGCCTGCTGGTGGAACAGCTGGGCGAGAAGGACAGCGTGGCCATCGCGGTATACGCCGGCGCTTCGGGCCTGGTGTTGCCGCCCACCTCGGGCGGCAACCGGCAGGCGATCCTCGGCGCTCTCGACAATCTGCAGGCCGGCGGATCCACCAACGGCGGCGCCGGCATCGAGCTGGCCTACGACCTGGCCATCCGCAACTTCATCAAGGGCGGGGTCAACCGGGTCATCCTGGCCACCGACGGCGACTTCAACGTGGGCACCGTAAGCCGCGGCGACCTGACCCGCATCATCGAAGACAAGGCCAAGAGCGGCGTCTTCCTCACCGTGCTCGGTTTCGGCATGGGCAACCTCAAGGATGCCACCATGGAGAACCTGGCCGACAAGGGCAACGGCAACTACGCCTACATCGACACTATCCGCGAGGCGAAGAAGGTGCTGGTGGACGAGATCGGTTCCACCATGGTCACCATCGCCAAGGACGTGAAGATCCAGGTGGAGTTCAACCCGGCGGAAGTGGCAGCCTACCGCCTGATCGGCTACGAGAACCGGATCCTGGCCGCCGAGGACTTCAACGACGACACCAAGGACGCCGGTGAAATCGGTGCCGGCCACACGGTCACCGCGCTCTACGAGCTGGTGCCCCGCGGTGTGGAGATCGACCTGCCCAACGTGGACCCGCTGAAGTATCAGCAGACCACCAGCGAGAGCCGTGCCGCCGGCAGCGGTGAACTGTTTACCATCAAGCTGCGCTACAAGAAGCAGGACGGCGACAAGAGCAAGCTGCTCTCCTTCCCGGTGACCGACCCGGGGACGAGTTATGCAGGGGCGCCGCCCGATTTCAAGTTCGCTGCCGCGGTGGCCGCCTTCGGCATGATCCTTCGCGATTCACCGCACAAGGGCAGTTCCACCTTCGGCTCGGTGCTCGAACTGGCCGAAGAAGGCCAAGGCCCTGATCTCCATGGCTACCGCGCCGAATTCATCGAGTTGGTGAAGAAGGCCCGGTCGCTGAGGTAAAAACGAGGCTTTGAAAACCAGCGCGGACGGATGGCCCATCCGGCCAGCCGCCCGCGCTGGTGTGTACGCACTCCCCCCGGTTTTGAGGCATTGCCTCCATATTCCTGATTCTCTATAGTGTTCTCAGATGAGTGCTGATCCTGAAGAACCAAACCACAGCCACAGGTGAGACGCGGTGGAAGTGATGGGCAGAGACCTGCATCGAGAGCGGGGGGCGGGACCCGCCGCTCCGCCACAGGTGAAGCTGTCGCCCCGCTGGCACCTGGCCGCGGCGATAATCTTCCTGCTGGTCTTCGGTTCCCTGGCCACGCTCTATTACGGTGTGGGCTACGACGACGCATACATCACCTTCCGTTACGCGCGGAACCTGGCCGATGGCTACGGATTCTGCTACAACCCCGGCACTCCCTCCCTGGGCACCACCACGCCTTTCTTCACCCTGCTGCTGGCCGGGCTGGCTTCACTGGGCGCCGACATCCCCGCAGCAGGCAGCCTGCTGACCTGTCTGTCTCTCCTGCTGCTGGCGGTGGTCTGCTACCTGACCCTGTCCCTGGAGGGCCGCCCGCTGGCCGGCATCGCCGCCGGCCTGCTGATCCTGGTGAACTTCCGTCTGGCCAAGACCATCGGCGGAGAGCCGGTGCTGCTCTGTCTGCTGATCTTTGCCGCGGCATATTTTTCCGAGGCCAGGGACCGTACGGTTCCGGCGGCACTGCTGCTGGCCCTGGCCGCCCTCACCAGGGGGGAAGGCGTGCTGGCCGCCCCGGTGCTGCTGGCACTCTATGTCCACCGCCGACGGAGGTTCCCCTGGGCCGCGGCGCTGGTCTATGTTTCGGTCTTTGGCGCGTGGCTCCTCTATTCCTGGTGGACCGTGGGCGCCCTGGCGCCCAGCACCATGTCGGCCAAGATGGCCCAGGGCCGGTCGGGGCTGTTCTTCGGGTTCTGGCCGCAGTTCATGATCTGGGCCGGCCGCACGGTGCGCATCAACTGGCTCTTGGCCCTGCTGCTCATCCCGGCGGCTGCCGGTCTCTGGCGCACCCTGCCCAGCAGCAGTGCGGCAAGCCGGGTGATCCGGGCCTACCTCCTCTGGATGGTGCTCTACCTGCTGGGCTACACCGTTCTCGGCGTGGCCGGCTATCACTGGTACAGCGTGCCGGTGATCGTCGCCGTTCTGTTTCTCGGCGCGGCAGGGCTTCCCCTGGCCGAGGGCCCGGATGCCTCACGGGCGACAAAGGGATGGGCCTCGCGGATCTCGGGGCGAGGCATGACTGCCGTGGTGCTGATCCTGCTGGCGGTTTTTCTCTGCATCGAGGGGCGGGCGGTCTGGCGCAGCGCCGGCGTGGAAGACATCTACAACACCACCTACCCCCTGGTGGCCGAGCGCCTCAACGAACTGGCCGGCCCGGACGAGAGCGTGGCCTACCTGGAGATCGGGTTTCTCGGCTATCTCTACAAGGGTCGGACCCTCGACATGCTCGGGCTCACCGGCGACATCGACCACCAGCAGATCGCCCGGGGCAACCTGATGTGGGGTCTGATGAAGATGCAGCCGGACTGGTATCTCGACATGGAGAAGTTCGGATTCATGACTGGTTTCGTGACCGCCGAGCCCTGGTTCGCCGAGACATACAGTCTCGTGGAGACGGTGGCCCACCCCGCACACCGGCACCAGGAAGTGAGGCTCTACCGCCGCAACATCGCTGTCCCCATGCCCGGCCCGCTGGCGGTGGAGATCGCCCAGCAGCGGGGCGACGAGGAGGAGGCGAGCGCCGCGGCCGGACCGGTGGGGCAGAGCTTTTTCTGCGAACGCGATGGGCTGGTGCGCATCGACATCAAGCTGGCCCGGGACGAAGGCTTTCCCGAACCCGGCGGCGCGGTCTTCCGCCTGCGGGAAGGAGGGCCGGCAGGCAGGGAACTGGCGCGGGTCATGATCCCCGGCGGCTGGCGCTTCGGGAGGCGCCGCTTCTTCCCGGTGCGGCTTGAGCGGCCCCTGTCGCTGGAAGGGCGCAACCTGTACTTCTCCATCGAGGGGACCGGTGGGGAGGGGGCCGAATCGCTCGTCCCGGTCCTGCTCTCCAGCGGCGATGACGAATACCGGGATGGGACGCTTTACGTGAACGGCAAGCCTGCGACGGGAGATCTCGTCTTTCGCACCTGGTATCAGGACCTGCTGCTGCCCCCGTCGGATCAACCGAACCAGCCGTAATACCTCTGAACCACCGTGAACAGCATGAACAACTGGGAGCCGGCCAGGACGGCTGCCAGGGAAAGGTTGAGTATTCGGCGATCCACCTCGATGCGGTTGCCGGCATACAGGATGATGAACATCAGCGGGCCGAGCGGAATGAAATAGCGGCCCTGAAGCCCGATTAACCCTGGAGCGCCGACAGGGTTCCACTGGATGTAGAACAGTATCCCGAAGAACACCAGGCACCACGAGAGTACCGCCAGCATTCCCAGCCGCTGCCCAAAGGAAATCGTAACTGTCTTGCACCTGTCGATGAGCGCCACTCCGAGCAGCAGCACGACATAGCCCCTGATGTACCAGTTGGGGAAGGGCGTGTCCAACCAGCCCAGCGTCGCGATAAATGAAGTGTGGAGCCGCTCGCTGATAACCGACCGCACGTAGCGCAGCAGGAATTGCACTGGTTCCTGGAGCACGAGGGCGAACTGCCGCGAGGGGTTGACGCCGGGAGTCAGCGCCTGGAAATCCCGGTATTGCGGGTTGTACTGGTCATAGGTCAGATACAGTCCGTCGGCCACCAGGCTCCAGCCGATCAGGGCGACGGCCGTGGCGAAGAGGATCGCGGCGGCCATAAGCAGGCGGGTCCTGGCGGAATCAAACCTCTTCCCGGGGATCAGCAACCAGAGCAGGACGAGCCCGGCATAGGCGAATTTGGACAAGCCCAGCCCCATCCCCAGCAGGCAGGCGGCGATCGCATCCCTCCAGCGCCCTCCCCCCGCGGCGCGAGCATGATCCTCAATAGGAATGCCGTGGTCAGGTAGGCGAGCCCTATGGTGCAGGCGTCATAGCTCAGCGAGGCAGCGAGAAAGATGGACATGGGCATCAGGGCCAGGACGGCGATGAGCCACTTGCCGGCCGGGGCGGCTCTGATGGCCAGGAAGACGAGGAGCACCCAGGTCAGGAGATTGGCCAGCCGACCGGCATAGACCAGGAGGATCGGGCGCGTGTGGGCCAACCGGCCGATGGCGATGACCGTGGCCTCGGGCAGGTAGGGCAGGGGGGACATCAGCGCCGTGTTGTTGAAATCGACAAAAGTGCGGTCGTCCTTCAAGAGTGGTATCTCCAACGCCTGGCGGAACAGCTGCGCATCGGCCCTGGCTTCGGTGTTGAAGGGCAGGTGATTGAACATCAAGAGTTTCTTGAGGCTCTTCGGCAACTCTGCACCGACACGGTGATCGAACAGACGGGCCGTGAGGTGGCCTTCGGAGATGTGGTAGGCCCGGTAGAAGTGGCTGTATTCATCGGGGGCCTGGAACGGCGGCGTGAGAAGAACAAGAAGAAGGCCCGAAAGCAGACCGAGGAGCAGAAACACCCGGCAGGGCTGCAGGGCTGGCAATGACCCGGGAATGCGAAGAAGCCGATGTTGTTTCATGTAAGAGAACCGGGCTGCAGGCGTCCGGAGCGACGATCAAATCCAGCCTAGCGCAATGGTCGTGCAAAAGCAATTTCGACCCGCGGAAATCTCGAAACCGACAGGCACGAGCTGCAACCCGTCCAGGCGGTCCGGTTCCCGGACGAAGACGAACTTGTGAAGTCCTTCCTCCAGTGGATCACACGAACCGCCCGGCTGAGAAAACAGTTGCCGCGGACGGAGGAGGAATTCGTCCCCGATGCCGGCCAGGATCGTCAACTGAAGGTGTTGGGCTACCTCGAGGATGATTCGTCGCCGGACGGCGAGTGATCCAGGCCAAGGTTCACCTGGTGCGCCTCGCCGGCGGGCAGGGTTCGGCAGTAGATGTCTTTGCCCGCCGTGCCGGGTAGCCGACCCGAGTCCATGATCCGCACCTCGACACCCTCACCCTTTCGTGTGACCAGCATGTCCCAGGTCCGGCCGAAGGCCTTGATCCGCAACAGATCCATCCCGTCCCACTCCTCGGGCAGCCGGGGGATGCATTCGAAGCGGTGCAGTCCGGTGGGCCGGATGCCGAACAGGCCTTCGGTGATGATCCGGCAGTAGAGCCCGCTCTCCGCCGAAAGGTGGCTCTGGTTGAACTCGGGGTAGGCCTCGATCACGTAGGGCACGTGGTCGCCCAGCAGACGCCAGCGGGAGAAGTCACTCAACTTTTCCAGGGCCCGATCCTGGCCGCCGCTGGCGAACACGCCGCGCAGGGCGTAGAGGGTGGCACGGTCCCAGACCG
Organism: Acidobacteriota bacterium; assembly: GCA_032127265.1. GTDB lineage: Bacteria > Acidobacteriota > JAQAZP01 > JAQAZP01 > JAQAZP01 > JAQAZP01. Next base: position 13,971 of record JAQAZP010000104.1, on the reverse strand, counting down.
TTTCGGTGCCCGCCTGGGTCAGCAGCCCGGCCCGGGTCCAGAGGCGGGGTGAAAAGAGCGCGCTTACTGTGCCCTGGGCCCGATCAAAGATGCCCACGGTGAGCGGCATGCAGATCCAGCTGCGCAGGAGTTCGTTTCCCTCGAAATAGCGATAGGTCTGATAGCCCTCCACCTCGGCGGCGAACTGCCGGTCGATGGCCTCACGCAGCGTGGCGGCCCGGTTCCGAAACTCGCCGGCCTCGTCCTGCCCCAGGTCCTCGGCCAGCCAGGCGGCGGAGAGCAGGGCGTCATAACAGAGGCAGGAAGTGCAGAGGTTGGCCTTGCCGGCGGGGAACCGGCCCTCCAGTTCGTCGGTGTCCGAAGCGATGATGCCTTCGGCCGTGGTCTGCCGACGGCAATACTCCAGGCACCAGCTGATCAGCGGCCACAGTTCTTCCGCCCAGGCCCGGTTCCCGGAAGCCAGGGCAAAACGCCCGGCGCCATAGGCGATCATCGCCGCGTCGCCGCGGTCACCCGCACCATTCCAGAAACCGCGGCCCTCGGCGATGATCGAGCTGGGGATTGGCTGGTACTCCGGGTTCATGTACGCCGCGAAATGACGAAAGGCGTTCATCGCGCTCTCGTTGCCCGCATCGTTGCCAAGGAAGGGGAAGAAGGGGTTGATGTACTCGGCCTGGTCGTTGGCCCAGATGGCGGCCAGGTATTTGTTGTATCCGCCGGGCCCGTGCATCAGCCCTCCGCGAGTGGCGAAGATGCTCTCCGTCCCCCGCAGTTTGGAAAAGGCGAAGAGCCGGTTGATCGCTTCGTCAGGTGTATCCAGCACCAGGTCGGCCTCGATGCCGGTGATGATAATGTTCCTGGCGGCCAGTTCGGCAGCCGGATCACAGGAGAAAGGAGCATCATCTTTCTTCCTCGCGGAACGGACGATGGCCCAGCTGAAGCTCTCTCCCGGGGCCAGCCGGCGGCTCGCTTCCCCCACCAGGAACTGGTCCACGATGTAGGAGCCGAACAGGCCCGCCTCGGCTGTGGTGGTGTGGGAGATCCTCCAGCCGGGGACGGTGATCTGCAAGGTCCGGGTGCCGGTGTTTTCCAGAACCCAGTGATTGATGACTGCCGGGGAGTGCGGGCTGGGAAAAATGGTCTGCTCGGTCCACACCCCCTCCGGATGATCGCTGGATACGGCCAGCAGGCCGTGAATCCTTACCTGCTGGACCGAACCGGCGGAGAGGGGCTGCCCTTCCACCAGTGGCCGGGGATCCATCCCGTCGTTCAGTTCTCTCGACAGGCTGGCATGGGTGTCGTCGGGCAGGGTGCGCAGCATGGGCCAGCGCACAACACTGGTGGAGTGGAAATGCCCCTCCGCGTCAACCTCCCACTCCAGAATCAGATCCACGGCACGGCCGGACATGGCCATGTGGTCCTGGTGGGGCAGTGTTTCGTCCGGCTCGAGGTCCCAGTGGATCCCGCCGTAGTCATCGGTGTGCCACCAGTCGCGGACCTCGGTCGATTCCGCGGATTCGGTGGACACGGCGGCTGAGAGCAGAAGCAGAGCCAGAATGGTCAGGGACAGATACCTGTTCATCGATCACCTCGATGTGGATGGTCCGGTTATTCGTTCACCCATTATACGGCCTCAATCGCCGGATGGCAGGAATGTGCGATTAATTCGTTACCTGTCCCTACAATCAGCGTGTCCAATATTGCGGTCAGCTCTTTTTCACACTTTTTCAGTTTCCGGCAGGGTTTCATCAGATTTACCGGTGATCCTGCCTGTTGCGGAGTTGGCAAAAAGATTGCAATACCTTAAGTCAGAACGTCCGATCATTCTGCATCATGCCAACCGAAAGGAGGTGCGAGATGTCCGATTCAGGATTCGAGCGTATCGCGTCCGGGGCCGGCACTCTCTTTTTCCTGGCGGCCATCGTCCTGTTCGTCACACTGATTTTTTTGGCAACTGGAACGGTCAGGGCCCAGGAGATACCGTACTCGTTGTCCATGGGTGGGTGGTCCCATGCCGGGGATCATACGGCCCGGTATCTTCCTTACTATGACCCGGACCGGTTAGCGCTTGAGGCTTTCTATCCCTGCTTCCATCCGGGTTGCCATGGCCGCCGCTATTCCGGGGGGGACTGGTACCCCTGGACCTTCCGCTGGGGCCGCTATGATGTGCCCAGCGACCGCTGGTGGACTTTTGGTGAGGGTTTTTTCGATGAATACGGGACCGGCGGGATCTGGACGGCCAGTGATCCGCGGAAGACAACGGAACTGAAAGCCATCCAGACCGTCGAGCGAGAACGGATGGCGATTCGGATGAGGAATGAGGCCCCCCGTATCACAGGCCGGCGGGGAATGGGATCAACCGGGATATCAGCGAGCCGGGGATCGTCCATCGGTTCGTCGGGTGGCGGAAGCTCCATCGGTTCGTCGGGCGGTGGCGGCCGCAGCGGCAAGAAGTAGTCCTGCTGAAAAAGCATGGCGCGAGTGGAAGTCGATGACGGCCTCCGCCCGCGCCATGTTGTGTACCCCATTCAACCCACCGCGTCGAGGATCTGCTGCTGGAGGGCGATGTTGTCCCGGTGGCCGGAGAAGCGGGCTACGACCCTGCCGCGCACCGGGAAGCCGAGCAGGTAGAAGTCGCCGATGATGTCGAGGATCTTGTGCCGCACGAACTCGTCGGGGAAGCGGAGCTCGGTGTTGATCACGTTGTCCTCGCCAACGAGGATGAAGTTGTCCAGCCGGCCACCGGAGCCCAGCCCCAGCTCGTTCATCATCTTCAGGTCGCGCATGAAACCGAAGGTGCGGGCCGGTGCTATCTGCTCGCGATAGGCCTCGGCGCTGGACAGCAGGAACTCATAGAACTGGTCGCCCACCGGCGGCGGGTAGCGCAGCTGGTAGGAGACCGAGAAGCCGTCATACGGTTCGATGGCCAGCATTTTTTTCCCGTCGTCCTCGCCCACCTGGTAGCGCCGGTCGATCACCAACTCCATCTGCGGGACTCCCTGGTCCTCGATACCCACCTTCTTCAGCTCGCGGCAGAACTCCAGGGCCGAACCGTCGAGCACCGGTATTTCGCCGTGGACCTTGATCAGCAGGTTGGTGATCCCGCAGGCGTGGAGGGCCGAGAGCAGGTGCTCCACGGTGCGGATGCTCTCGCCGCGGCCGTTGAGCGTGGTGGCATACTCGGTGTTGCCGGCGGCGGAGATGTGGGCCGGGATCACCGTGCCGCCGGGCAGGGTGACAAAATGGATACCGCTGTCCGGGGGCAGGGGCTGGATCACCATCCCGGTGCGGCTGCCCGAGTGCAGACCCAGGCCGTAGATCGCCTTGCTGGAGCAGATGGTGCGCTGCGGTGTTTTTGTCTCCTGGAGCAGGGGGAGCTGCGGCGGGGGGATCACCCGAACTTCATCGTCGATGCGCGCCTTGGCCAGCTCGAGTACCGGGTTCGGCCGCTGGCTGGCCCGGCTCGGCTTCTCCCGCAGGGCGTTGTCCACCGCGTCAACCACCTGGTCGTAGGAGAGCGGCTTCTCCAGGTAGTCGCAGGCCCCCATCTTGATCGCCCGCACCGCGGTGGGTGTGGTGCCGTGGCCCGACATCATGATCACCGCCGCTCCGGAATCAAGCTCGAGAAGTGTGCGCAGGGTCTCCAGCCCGTCCCGGTCGGGGAGCCAGATATCGAGGAACACCACGTCGGGAAGGTGCTGCCGGTAGAGGGTCAGCGCCTCCTCGCCGCTACCGGTGGTCAGTGTGCGGTATCCCTCGTCCTTGAAGATGTTGGCCAGGGAGACGAGGATTCCCGGTTCGTCGTCCACGATGAGGACCAGGTTCTTTTTCATGACCACAGTTTTACGCCACGGGCCCCCGCTGGTCAAGTGGGACCGGCGCCGGGCCGGTCCGTTCCCCGAATCCATCCGTCCGTTGTATGATGAGCCGCCGACCACGGTTGTTCAGTTCGGCCTTCCGGTGATGCCCTGGTCCCGGCCGGCCACAATCCCAGTGGAGTGCTCGATATGCGCATGTCAAAGCCCATACTCCTTCTTTTCCTGGCGGCTGTTCTGGCCGCCGCTCCCCCGGCCGCTGCCGGTGACCGGCCGGCCTATCCGGAAACACGGCGGGTGGACCAGGTGGACGACTACCACGGTGTAGAGGTGGCTGACCCCTACCGCTGGCTGGAGGACGACGTGCGCACCAGCCCCGAAGTGGCCGGGTGGGTGGCGGCGCAGAACGAGCTCACCTTTTCCTGGCTCGGTACGATTCCCCAGCGACCGGCTATCCAGGCCAGGCTCACCGAACTCTGGAACTACGAGCGCTACGGCCTGCCGGCACGGTACGGGGGCGTCTACTACTATGAGAAAAACGACGGCCTGCAGAACCAGGACGTGCTCTATGCCGTGGACCGCCTCGACGGCGAACCGCGGGTGCTCATCGACCCCAACGGCTGGTCCGGGGACGGCACGGTGACCCTGGGGGGCACGTCCTTCTCCGACGATGGCCGCTACCTGGCCTGGTCGGTGGCCGAGGCCGGCTCGGACTGGAACCGCTGGCGGATCCGTGACCTCCGTTCGGGCAAGGACCTGCCCGAGGAACTGGCCTGGATCAAGTGGTCCGCGGTCTCCTGGACCACCGACGGCCTCGGTTTCTTCTACAGCCGGTTCGACGAGCCGGCCGAGGGAGCGGCCTTCCAGCAATCGAACCTCAACCAGAAGGTGTGCTACCACCGGCTGGGCACACCCCAGCCAGATGACAGTGTGGTTTTCGAGCAGCCCGACCACGCGGAGTGGACCTTCTCGGCCACGGTTACCGAAGACGGCCGCTACCTGGTGATCTCCGTCTGGAAGGCGATGGAGAACAACCTGGTCTATGTCCGTGACCTGGCACGGCCCTATGCCATGCCCCGCCTGCTCATCGACGGCTGGGATGCCAGGTATGGGTTTATCGGCAACGACGGACCGCTGTTTTTCTTTCGCACGGACCTGGGCGCCTCCCGGGGCCGGGTTGTGGCGGTGGACCTCAACCGCCCGGAGCGGAGTGCCTGGCGCACCCTGATCCCCCAGAACGATGACACGCTGCAGCAGGTGGGCCTGGTGGGAAACTTTTTCTTCGCCAATTACCTGCACCATGCCCGGAGCCGGGTCCGTGTCTTCAACACTTCCGGTGAGCAGGTGCGCGACGTGGAACTGCCCGGCCTGGGATCGGTGAGCGGCTTCGGCGGCCGGCGGCTGGACAGTGAGACCTTCTACCGATTCTCCAGCTTCAATGCGCCGCCGGTGATCTACCGCTACGACCTGGCCAGCGGGAAGAGCACGCTCTTCCGCCAGGCGGAGACGGTTTTCGATCCCGCTCAGTTCGTGACCAGCCAGGTGTTTTACACGTCGAAGGACGGTACCCGTGTGCCGATGTTCCTCGTTCACCGCAAGGGACTGAAGCAGGATGGCCGGAACCCTGTCCTGCTCTATGCCTACGGCGGTTTCAATTTATCCATGACCCCCTCGTTTTCAGCAGCGAAGATCGCCTGGATGGAGATGGGCGGAATCTATGCCCTGGCCAATATCCGCGGCGGGGGCGAGTATGGCAGGGAGTGGCACGAGGGAGCGACAAAGCTGAAGCGGCAGAACGCCTTCGACGATTTCATCGCCGCCGCCGAGTGGCTGATCGATGAGCAGTATACCAGCAGGTCGAAGCTGGCGGTGATGGGCGGCAGCAACGGCGGCCTGCTGGTGGGGGCGGTGATGACCCAGCGGCCCGAGCTGTTCGGCGCCTGCCTGCCCGAGGTGGGGGTGATGGACATGCTGCGCTTCCACAAGTTCACTGCCGGCCGCTACTGGACCGACGACTTTGGATCGTCCGACGACCCGGAGCAGTTCAAGGCGCTGCTGGCCTATTCCCCCTATCACAACATCAGGCCCGGCACGGCCTATCCGCCCACCCTGGTCACCACCGCCGACACCGACGACCGGGTGGTGCCGGGACACTCGTTCAAATTCACGGCCGCCATGCAGCGGGCCCAGGAGGGACCGGCACCGGTGCTGATCCGCATCGAGACCCGGGCCGGGCACGGCGGCGGCAAGCCGACGGACAAGGCCATCGAGGAATTGGCCGACGAGTGGGCTTTCCTCGCCGCCACCCTGGGCATTGATCTGCCGCAGGCCTGGAAGGGCGACCGTGCATCCGGACAGGAGTAGCCGTACATGGTGGAAAAACCCCTGCTGCTGATCCTGGCCGCCGGCCGCGGCAGCCGCTTCGGGGGCCTGAAGCAACTGGAACCGGTGGGCCCCGGCGGCGGGGCGATCCTCGAGTACACGGTATACGATGCCCTCCGTGCCGGGTTCGGCGGGGTGGTTTTCGTGGTCAGCGCGGAGGCCGAAGAGCGTCTGCGGGCCGCGGCCGCGGAGCGTTTCGGGCGCCGGACACCGGTCGCTTTTGTCCGCCAGCGGCTGGACGACCTGCCGGGCGGATTTTTCCTGCCCGCCGGTCGGCTCAAACCATGGGGCACCGGTCATGCGGTGCTGGCGGCCAGGGAGCTGGTTGACCGGCCCTTTGCCGTGGTCAATGCCGATGATTTTTACGGGGCGGCGGCACTGGAATCGCTGGGCCGCTTTCTTGCCGGTGCGGCGGATGGCGGCACTCCGGAATACGCCATGGTGGGCTACCGGCTGGGTGAGACCCTGTCCGGGATCGGCGCCGTCTCCCGCGCCCTGTGCCGCTGCACGGAAGTCGGCCGGCTGGAGGCGATCGAGGAGATCCCGGCCATTGCCAGGTCGGGGGAAGGCGGGGTGTACGAGGATGCCGCGGGACACCGATGCCTGGTGGGTGGCGACGAACTGGTTTCGATGAACATCTGGGGCTTCACACCGCGGGTTTTTCCCCAGCTGGGCGAATCGTTCGAGCGGTTCGTCCGGCGCAGCCTCGGCTCCGACACGGAGGAGTTCTACCTTTCCAACGAAATCAACCGGCTGATCGCCCGTGGTGCGGCAGGGGTGCAGGTCCTTGGCGGCGCCGGCCGCTGGTGCGGGATAACCAACCCCGAGGACAAGCCCCGGGTGGAGGGGGTTCTGGCCCGGCTGACCGAAGATGGGGTCTATCCCCGGGAACTCTGGACATGAAGACGGACGTTAAGGAAATCGCCGGCCGCTTCGCCCTGCATGGCGGGATCGAATCCGCGGAGACACACGCCGGGGGTCACATCAACGACTCCTGGCGGCTCACCGTGCGGCGATCGGATGGGATTGTGCGGTTCCTTCTTCAACGGATCAACGGCAAGGTCTTCCCTGAACCGCACCTGGTGCTGGATAACATCCGCCGGGTTACGGAGCACCTGGTTGCCTCGCTGGAGGCGGATGGAGTCCCCGATGCCGGCCGTCGTGTGCCGGCCCTGGTCCTCTCCACCGAAGGTGATCCCTTTGTCACCGACAATCAGGGTGATAGCTGGCGGCTCTACCCCTTTATCGAGGGCACCCGAACCGTGATGTCGGTCTCCACGCCGGCCGAGGCGGAGGAAGGGGGGAGGGCCTTCGGCGCATTCCAGAGGCGGCTTTCAGACCTTCCCGGCCCGCGGCTGGGGGAGACCCTTGCCGGGTTTCACGATACCCCCCGGCGCTTTGATGCACTGGAGCTGGCGGCAAGGGAGGATCCGTGCGGCCGCGCGGGGATGGCCCGGCGGGACATCGAGTACGCCCTTGGTCAGCGTTCCGCGGCCCCGGTGCTGCTGGAAGCCTGGCGGGCGGGACGAATCCCCGAGCGGGTGGTGCACAACGACGCCAAGACCAGCAATGTTCTCTTCGACCGGGAGACTGGAGAAGGGCTGTGCGTGGTGGACCTGGACACGGTGATGCCGGGGCTGGCGCTCTACGATTTTGGCGACATGGTGCGCACCATGACCAGCACCGCTGCCGAGGACGAGGCCCAAAGCGCCGGGGCCGGGGTGTCCCTGCCGTTCTTCGAGGCGTTGGCCGGGGGCTATCTCTCGGAAATGGGCCCGCTGCTGGTGCCGGGGGAGCGGGCGCTGCTGGTGACCTCGGGCCAACTGATCACGCTGGAAATCGGCGTCCGCTTCCTCACCGACTACCTCTGCGGCGACACCTACTTCCGGACCAGCCGCCCGGACCACAACCTCCTGCGCTGCCGGGCCCAGTTCGCCCACCACCGCTCCCTGCTCCGCGCCGCCCCGGAACTGGAGCGGATCGTCAGGCACTGTTAACAAAAATGTACATTTAGTGGCTGAAGGCTGAGGCCGGGACCGGCTGCCGTTCCAGGCCCGGTCCCTGGTAGTCGAGCTGCAGGTCCTGGAAACCCCGTCCCTGGAAGTATTCCACCCGCAGGGGATGCATGCCGGCCTGGAGGATGATCTGCCCCCGCGTCTCCATCGTGCCGTGACGGCCGTCGTTGTCCACCACTTCCACGTCCCCGATGAACAGCCGGCTGCCGTCGTCCGAAGTGAGGTGAAAGGTGTAGATGCCGTCCTCGGGCACGACGAGATAGCCGGTGAAGACGATGGCGTAGTGCTGGTCCCGGGGCCGGATGTCGAGCTCGAGGTCGTCGGTGTCGCCCGATGCTGAAGGCCGTTCGTCGGCCAGGCCCGAGAGGTCTTCCCGCTCCCCGGTGAAGATGCTGTAGTTCAATCCCCTGTCGGCTCTCGCCGGCTCGACCGGTTCCAACGGTTGCTGCCTGGTAAAACGATACCGGGTGGCGGCGCCGGCAGTTCCCCCGGCGGTGAAGGTGCGGGCGTTGACCGTGGTGGTGCTGTCGAGCCGCAGCGGTTTGCTGTAGAGCGTCGACTGCGGCCCCGGGTCGCTGCCGTCAAGGGTGTAGCGGACGCTTCCCTTCGCCAGCGGGCTGTCCAGCACCACCTGCAGTTCATCGGTGAACACGGTCACCGGTGTGAGAGAACGGGGCGGGGGGATGAAGTAGTCCACCCCCAGGGCATCCAGACGGGTGAAATGGGTCTTGAGCCGCCGCGAGAAGTCGTCCCAGTCCCGGCGGTGGGCCGGTGACCAGGTCACCTCGGCCAGTGCCGCCAGCCGCGGAAAAAGCATCCGCTCAACGCGTTCCTGGGGGAGGCGCTCGGTCCAGACATTGCCCTCGGCGCCGAGGACGTGGCGCGCCTGATCGCTGGTCAGTTCGGCCGGGGTGGGTTCGAACGAGTAGGTCCGCTCGCAGTCGATCACCCCCATCCATCTCGGCATGCCGGGATCGGCCAGCTGGGGGTAATCGAAGTAGCAGTGGGTGATCGGTGATGAGATCACGTCGTGGCCCGAAGTGGCGGCCGCCACCGCCCCCTCCATGCCGCGCCAGGACTGCACCGTGGCGTTGGGGGCCAGCCCGCCCTCGAGGATCTCGTCCCAGCCGATGAGCCGGCGGCCCCTGCTGTTGAGCCAGGCCTCGATACGCCGGATAAACCAGCTCTGCAGTTCGTCTTCGTCCGCCAGCCCCTCGGCTTTGATCCTCGCCTGGCACTTGGGGCACTCACGCCAGCGGTCTTTCGGGCACTCGTCGCCGCCGATGTGGATATACTCCGAGGGGAAAAGGTCGAGGCACTCGCCGAGCACGTCTTCGAGAAAGCGGAACACGTCATCGTTGCCGGCGCAGTAGACGTCCTTGTACACACCCCAGCGGGTGCCGACCTCGAAGGGGCCTCCGGTGCAGGAAAACGCGGGGTAGGCGGCCAGGGCGGCCAGCGCGTGCCCCGGCATCTCGATTTCAGGTACCACGGTGACATGGCGGATGCGGGCATACTCGACGATGTCCCGCACCTGCTCCCGGGTGTAGAAGCCGCCGTGGCGTTCTTCGCCCTCCCCGCGCCAGGCGCCCACCTCGGCCAGCCGTGGATATTTTTTGATCTCGATGCGCCAGCCCTGGTCCTCGGTGAGGTGCCAGTGCAGCACGTTCATCTTGTGGTAGGCCAGCAGGTCGATACAGAGCTTGACGAACTTCGGCTCCATGAAGTGGCGGCAGCAGTCGAGCAGCATGCCCCGCCAAGGGTAGCGCGGCTGGTCGACGATGCGCAGGCAGGGCAGTCGAGTGTCCAGTCGGACCACGAATCCTCCACCGGTGGCCGTGGGTTCTCCATCCAGCGGGCCCCTGGCCGGCAGCAGCTGGCGGATGGTCTGCACACCGTTGAAAAGGCCATGGGCGGTGGGGGCGCGCAGACACACTCCCCGGGGCGTTATCTCCAGCTCGTAGCCCTCCAGGCCAAGGGTGGCGTCCGCTCCGGCCGTGGTGAGCAGGATGGCGCCGTGGGCGGTATCGGGTCCGCGGGCGTCGAGCAGCATCAGCCGTGGCTGCCCTGATTCCTCGAGACGATCGGCCAGGTAGCGGCCCGTCTCGCGCACCTCACGGTGGCCCGGCTCCACCAGGATAGTGGTCCCCAGGGTGAGCGTGAAGGACCCGGTGCCGCTCTCCACTATCAGCGGGGCAGGGATGATGGCCGGGCCATCGGCGGCGGCCGGGACAACGGCCAGGGTCTGGATGATGACGAGCAGGACGATGGCGATGCGTGCGTTCATGACAGTCCTCGAAGTCAGTCAGTTGCCTGTTGTTTCCACATCGATGACAGCAGGCGCCACAGTCCTGCGGCACTGACCGCGGCTAGAGCCGCGCAGCACCATCCCTGGACCTGCCGGCCATAGAGAAAGCTCCCGGTGCCGAAGAGGGTGGCGTAGACCATCAGGCAACCAAGGCTCCAGCCGAGAAAAGCCTGGGGCAGGCTGTCCGGTGACCCTTCCACGCCGGCACTGATGCGAATGTCACGCCAGCCCGGACCGGCGGGACGCACCAGGCGGCAGAAGCGGAGCAGGGTCTCCCGGTCCGCCGGCCGGGTGAGAAACGTCACCGCGGCCCAGATGGCCGTGGTGAAAATCACATTGCCGGTGAGGGCCAGGTGGGACGGGATCTCCGCTCCCAGTTTTTTAGCGATGAGCAGGCCCACGGCGATAAGAAAGGAAGAGCCCATGGCCGCGATTTCGCTCCAGGCGTTGATTCGCCACCAGAACCAGCGGAGGAGGTAGAGCAGTCCGGTACCCGCACCGATGGAGAGCAGCAGCTGAAAGGCCTCCCCGGCGGTGGTGAGGAGGTAGACTCCGCCGGCGGCAACCAGCATCAGCCCGGCGGTGGCCAGCCGGGAGACCCGGATGTAGTGCCGCTCGGTGGCCTGCGGCCGGATGAACCGGCGGTAGAAGTCGTGCACCAGGTAGGACGCACCCCAGTTGAGGTGTGTCGACATGGTGGAGACGTAGGCCGCCAGCAGGGAAGCCACCAGCAGGCCCAGCAGGCCGTGGGGCAGCAGCGTGAGCATGGCCGGGTAGGCGATGTCGTTGCCCAGCAGCTGGTCGTCGATCCCGGGCAGCGCGGCCTTGATGTCGCCGAGGGTGGGGAAGACCAGCAGCGAGGCCAGGGCGACGATGATCCAGGGCCAGGGGCGCAGCGCGTAGTGGGCGATGTTGAACCAGAGGGTGGCGGCCATGGAATGGCGCTCGTCCCGGGCCGCCAGCATCCGCTGGGCGATGTAGCTGCCGCCGCCCGGTTCGGAGCCGGGATACCAGACCGACCACCACTGGACGGCCAGCGGGATCACCAGCAGGGTGACCAGCAGTTCGGTGTTGCCGAAGTCGGGGAGCAGGCTCAGGGTGGCGGGGTCGAGACGGGTGACCAGTCCCTCCAGGCCGCCCACCTCCGGCTGGCGCAGTGCATAGAAGGCCGCGGCGAACACCCCGATCATGGCGATGGCAAACTGTATAATGTCGGTGGCCATCACGCCCCAGAGCCCGGAGAGGGTGGAGAAGACGATGCAGATCGCCGCACAGACCAGCACGGTCTGCCAGCGGTCCCAGCCGAGCATCACATTGGCGATCTTCACCGCGGCCAGGGTCACCGTGGCCATGATCACGCCGTTGAAGAGCAGACCGAGGTAGACAGCCCGGAAGCCGCGGACAAAGGCCGCCGGTCGGCCGGAGTAGCGCAGTTCGTAGAATTCGAGGTCGGTGAGCACGCCGCAGCGGCGCCAGAGCCGGGCGAAGAAGAACACGGTCATCATCCCGGTGAGCAGAAAAGCCCACCAGCTCCAGTTGGCCGCCACCCCCTGGCCGCGCACCAGGTCGGTGACCAGGTTCGGCGTGTCGGTGCTGAAGGTGGTGGCCACCATGGAGGTGCCGATCAGCCACCAGGGCGCGGCGCGGCCCGAGGCGAAGAACTCGGCCGTCCCCCGGCCGGCGCGGCGGGCGAAGAAAAGCGCCGGCGAGAAGGCGGCCACGAGGCAGACGGTGATGACGATCCAGTCCAGCGTGTTCAGCTGCATAATCCGTGCTCTCTCTCGGAATCCGTGCTGCCTGCAATCTACCCCGGGCGTCGGCGGCGGATCAAGTTGCCGCTGCCGGTTGATCGAGGGGCGTGGAGCGGCTATTCTCCGAAAAACCGGAAAGACGGGCCGGATTCACGAACCGGGGAGGGATGACCCTTGATCCAGCAGCTGATGGGATGTGTTCTGGCACTGTTTCTGGCGGCCGCCCCGGCCCTTGCCGCTCCGGGCGTCGCCGTCACATGTGAAGAGGTTGAACTGGACGGCGTGCACAGCTTTCGTCTGGGCAACGGCCGCCTGACCTGTACCCTGTCGGTGGACGAGGGCCGCTTGCTCCATGAAAGGCTGTCCATGGGCGATCAGACGCTCATCGAGACTGACGGCGGATTCGCCGTCGACCTGGTCTGGTCCGGCTGGCGGGCTCCGGGCATGGTGAACAACGCCGAGAACCCGGTGAGCCTCACTTCCGCGGATTTCAGGCTGGCCGGTCATGAAAGCGCCGAACTCCCGGGCGGGGGCTGCGAACTGACCCTGTTGTTCCAATTGCCGGAAAGCGGCCTGCAGGCGCGGCTGAGCTACCGTCTCGAACCGGACGACTTCTTTGTCCGCCGCCAATTGTCCCTGGCCGACACCGCTGACCGGGGGCACTTCCTGCACCAGGTCTGGCCGCTGGCCTGCACCGCCCGAGCACCGGGAGGCCTCACCGTGGTCAAGCCGGGTGGCTTCGGCCAACCCGCGGCCCTGAATTGCGGTTCGGGGGGCGCCTTCTTCGGCATGGAATACCCGGCGGCGCAGAACAGCGCGCGGCAGACCGGGACGGCGGCTGAAGTTCGCTGCGGCCAGCTGCGGGGAGAGAGGATCGGCCCCGACTGGCTGGACAGCGATTGGGTGGTGCAGGGTCTCACCCCCGATCCGCACCTCCGGGTCTGGTTTGACCGCTACCTCGAGTCGGTTCGTATCGCCCCGCTCCGCCCGTACACGCTGTACAACAGCTGGTATGACCTGCGCGCCCCGGAGATGGTGGAGGACGAGGCCAACGTGATGAACGGGCCCAACGTGGATCGCATCATGTCCTCGTTCCGCACACATCTGATCGAACCATACGGCGTGGGCCTCGACGCTTTTGTCCTCGACGACGGCTGGGATGTCTACCGCAGCGACTGGGTGCTGCGGCAGGAGCAGTTCCCCGACGGGCTGGGGCCGGTGGCCCGTTCCCTGGCCGCTGACCATGCCGGCCTGGGGATCTGGTTCGGCCCCACCGGCGGGTACTCCCACCGCGACTGGCGGCTGGAATACATGCGCGCCAACGGATACGAGCTGGTGGGTGACCAGCTTTGTCTCGCCGGGGAGAAGTATCGGGAGTTGTTCAAAAAACGAGTGGTGGAGATGGTGGCCAACCAGGGAGTTGGCTGCTTCAAGTGGGACGGGGTCCAGTTCTCCTGCAGCGAGCCGGACCACGGCCATCCCACCGGGCTCTACTCCCGCCGGGCGGTGCTGGAGACGGTGATCGACCTCTGCCAATCGGTGCGGGAACAGAACCCGGAGATCTTCCTCAACGTCACCTCCGGCACCTGGCTCAGCCCCTGGTGGACCCGTTACGCCGACACAATCTGGATGCAGGGCTACGACTATGGTTACTCAGATGTGCCCTCGATCAGCCGGCGCGATGCGGCCATCACCTACCG
>JAQAZP010000103.1:0-65753 GCA_032127265.1 Acidobacteriota bacterium | reverse complement strand
TCCCGGGCGACCCGGGCGGTGTGGTCCCGAACCGGGGCTCCCTCGCGGAAGTAGTTGGTGAAGTTGGTGTCCACTTCCAGGCGGAAACAACCGACCACGGCCAGGAGAATGAGGATCACCGTGACCACGGTGATCAGCGGCTTGCGGTCGGCGGTGAACGTGGTCAGCCAGGTGATCAGGGCGCTCCACCAGCCCGCGCTGCGACGCTCCTGAATGCGCAGCGAGCGGGTGGGGCGGGTCAGCCGCAGGGCCGCCGGGATGACCACGATGGTGATCAGGAAGTTGGCCAGCAGGCCGAAGGAGCAGACGATGCCGAACTGGCGCAGGATGGTGACCTTGTTCACCGCCAGGGTGGCGAAGCCGAGGAAGGTGGTCAGTGCGGTGAGGCTGATGGGCACCGCGCTGTTCATCGCCATTTTCAATACGGCCGTGGTCCTGTCCCGTCCCTTGCCCAGCTGGTGGTAGAACTTGGAGATCATGTGCACGTCCTCGGTGCAGCCCACGGCGATGAGGATCGAGGGGACGATGGCAGTGACCACGTTGATCGGGAACCCGACCAGGGCCATGAAACCGAGGGTGGCCATCACGCTCAGGCCGCCGGTGAGGATCGGCAGGAAGGCTACGGTGATGCTGCGGTAGGCGGCGAAGAGGACCAGAAACAGCAGGACCACGGACCAGGGCACCAGGTGGCGCTGGTCGCGCTGGATGTATTGGTTGAACGCGTTCTTCGCCATCGGCTCGCCGATCTGGTAGCCCTCGAGAACGTCGGCGTGCTCGGCGACCAGGGTATCCACCGCGTCGGCGAAGGTGGCGTTGAATTCGTTGGCGCCTGGCGGCGGATCGGTGAAGATGCTGATCGCGGCGCAGTGGCCGCCGGCGGAAACCACGGTGCCGCTGAGAACGTCGCTGCCCAGGACCAGTGCTTTCAGGCGAGCCAGATCTTCCTGGTCCGTCGGAATCTTCTGCAGCAGTCCGCTGCGAACGGGCAGCCCGAGTAAGAAGCTGAACCCCTGAACCGTGGCCAGGCTCTGCACTTCGGTGACCCCCTCCAGGCGGCCCAGCGCGCTGGTCAGTTCCCGGATGGCCCGCAGCGCCTGGGGCGTGAAGATGTCCCCGCCGGGAGCTTTGAGCACCACCAGGGTCAGGGTGTCGCTGCCGAAGGTGTCGCGGAACCGCTCGAGCACATCGGCCGCCGGGTCGCCGGCAGCGCTGAGGTCCTTGCCCGAAGTGTCGATCTCCAGCTCGCCGATGTTGAGGGTCAGCAGCGAGATCGCCGCGGCGAGGAGAAAAACCGAAAGCACCGGCCGGCGAGCGATCTGGAGCAGCAGATTTCTCATCTCACGGCTCCCACCGGAAAAGCTGCAGGTCGATGGTGTCATCCTCGCCGAACGCCACCCCCTCGCTTTGGAGCATGGCCCGCTGCAGGCCCGGGGGGATATCGGGCAGTCGCTCGGTGGACAGCGCGCCGGAGGCGTTGACTACCCGATGCCATGGGACGCCGTCGGGGCAGCTGTGCAGCGCCCAGCCCACGGCCAGCGGCGAGAGCAGGTTGCCCATCAGGTTGGAGATCTGGCCGTAGGTGGACACTCGACCGGGGGGGATCCGGCGCACCAGCTCGTAGACCGCCTCGAAGGACGAGGGCGCGTTGCCCTTGCCCACGCCATGGAGACGCTTGCCGCCGCTTTTCTTCGATCGGGATTTTGCCATCAGGGTCCTCGCCGTGCCGGCCGGGTGGCCAATGCCTCATGATATCAGAAAAATCCGCCAGCTGAACCTGTCATGGCCGAGGCGGACGGCTTGGTCTATAATGACCATTCAAGCGCGCCCGGCCTGCTGGAGGCCATCCCCCCCCGGCCGGGCGCCGGCTGCAGAAGCTGAACACCATGGGCCGACACGTGAAGGACACACTCAAGGTCGGGATCATCGGGCCGGGCCGGCACGGGGCGCGCTATGCCGCCCATATCCTCAATGACCTGCCGGGGCTCAGCCTCGCGGCCATCAGCCGGCGCTCGCCGGATGGTGAGGCACAGGCCCGGGAGTGGGGCGCGGCCTGGCACGGTTCCTGGCCCGCGCTGGTTGCCGACCCACGGGTGGATGCGGTGGTGGCGGCGGCCACGCCGGACATCAATCCGGCCCTGGCCCTGGCCTGCGCCGGGCAGGGCAAACCGCTGCTGGTGGAGAAGCCGCTGGCCGTGACCGCCGATGCCGCGGCATCGATGATCCGCGCGTTCGAGGAGAAGAACGTGCCGCTCACCGTGGGTCAGACCCTGCGCTTCAACAGCACGATCAGGGCCCTGCGGGAGCACCTCCCGGAGGTGGGGCGGCTGCACTCCTGTAGCGCGGACCAGCGTCTGGAGCCGCCGTTCCACAAGTGGCTGGACGATCCCGGGGCCGCCGGCGGCGGGGTGATCCTGCACACCGCGGTGCACACCTTCGACGCCCTGCGCTTCATCACCGGCCGCGAGGTTGCGAGGGTGCGGGCCGCGGCCTACCGCAGGGGCACCACGCACCTCGAGGACCTGTTCACGGCCCAGTTGGAACTGGGTGACGGTGTGCCGGGCCTGGTGGAGGCGAGCAAGGTCGGCCTGGCCCGCAGCGGCCGTTTTGAATTCGTCGGTTCGCGGGGGACCTTGCGCGGCGACCAGGTGTATGGAACGCTGGAGTTCGTCGGGGCCCGGGGCCCCGAGCCCCGGCCCCAGGAGCCGCCGGTGCCCACCCTCATTCCCCTGCTCCGGCAGTGGGAAGCCTGTTTGCGGGGCCGCGGGGCCAACCCGGTGCCGGCCGCGGAGGGGCTGGCTGCGGTGCGTATTTGCGAAGCCTGTATGCGGTCGGCGGAGCTGGACCGCTGGATCGAAGTGCAGGGGGGAGAGGATGATGGATAAGGATCAGAAACAGATCCGGGTGCTGGTGGTGGAGGACGACCACCTGGTGAGCGAGATGGTGTGCGGTACCCTGGAGGAGATCGGCTACCTGGTTGTCGGAGAGGCCAATGACGGCAAGGAGGCGCTGTCCATGATCGCTCGCCTGTCGCCCGATGTGGTGCTGATGGATATCAAGATGCCGGAGATGGACGGCATCGAGGCCACCCGCCGGATCATGGAGGCCCATCCCTTACCGGTGGTGGCGCTCACCGCCTACGAGAACCCGGAGTTGATGAGGGAGGCGGTGGACGCCGGTCTCGGCGCCTACCTTGTCAAACCCTCCACCGCACGGGATATGGAGCGGGCAATCACCGTAGCCATGGCCCGTTTCGACGATATAATCAAACTGCGTCGTCTGAACGCAGAACTCAACGAGTCCCTGGCCAAGGTCAAACAGCTGTCCGGCCTGTTGCCGATCTGTGCGTCGTGCAACATGATCCGTGATGATGTGGGGCGCTGGCAGCAACTGGAAATTTACATCCGCGAGCACTCGGAAGCCGAGTTCAGTCACAGCCTCTGCCCCGAGTGCTTCAAGAAACTCTATCCGGAGTATTATCGCGGCGACAAAAAATAACAGGAGGCGCGTTTTGGCCAGACTGACTTTTCTCGGTGCCACCGGCACCACCACCGGATCGAAATTCCTCTTCGAACACAACGGGTACCGCCTGCTGGTGGATTGCGGGATGTTCCAGGGCTTGAAAAAGCTCCGGCTGCGCAACCGCGAACCGTTGCCCATCGACGTGACGGACGTGGATGCGGTGGTGCTGACCCACGCCCACATCGACCACACCGGCTATCTCCCGCGGCTGGTCAAGGACGGTTTTTCCGGCCCGGTTTACTGCACCAAGAGCACCGCCGAACTCTGCGCGGTGATGCTGATGGACTCGGCACACCTCCAGGAGGAGGAAGCGCGCTGGGCGAACAAGAAGGGCTACTCGAAACACGAGGAGGCCCTGCCGCTCTACGACAGCGCCGATGCCGAAGCGGCCATCAGCCTCCTCGAACCGACGCCGTACAGCCACCGGTTTGAGCTGGGCAACGGATTGGTGCTCTGGTTCCTCAACGCCGGGCACATCCTTGGTTCTTCTTTTGTCAGCATCGAGTGGAAGGCCTCGAACGGCGAAACGAAGAAGATCGTCTTTTCCGGCGACCTCGGCCGCTCGAATAAGCCGGTGCTTCGCGACCCGGTGCAGGTCTCCGAGGCGGACTGGCTGGTGCTGGAATCGACCTATGGCAACCGGTTGCACGGGGAGGAGAGCCCCCAGTCGGTGCTGGCCAAAGTGATCAAGGAGAGCGCGGCCCGGGGCGGTGTTCTGCTGATCCCCGCATTCTCGGTGGGCCGGACCCAGGAACTGCTCTACAACATCCGCGAGATGGAAGATGCGGACGAGATCATGAAGCTGCCCGTTTTTGTCGACAGTCCCATGGCGATCAAGGCCACCAGGGTCTACATGGAGAATGTGCAGGATCACGACCTTCAGGCCGCTCTGCTCAAGGTGCGGGGCGTCGACATCTTCCGCACCCGGCACATCAAGTTTACCGAATCCACCAAGCAGTCCATCGAGTTGAACAGCTTCAAAGGTCCGGGGATCATCATCTCGGCCAGCGGCATGCTCAGCGGCGGCCGGATCCTTCATCACCTGGCGAACAAGATGCCCGACCCGCGCACCACCATCCTTTTCATCGGCTATCAGGCCGAAGGGACCCGGGGCCGGGCGATCCTCGAAGGGGCAGAATCGGTGAAGATCCACGGCGAGTATGTGCCGGTGAAGGCCACCATTGAGCAGATCTCGGGCTACTCGGCCCACGCCGACTACGAGGAGATCCTGGCCTGGCTGCAGGGCTTCACCAGTCCCCCGAAGAAAACATTCGTTGTTCACGGCGAGCCCGAATCCAGCGCCGCCCTGGCCGAAAAACTGCAGAAGGTGAATTTCCATCCCTATGTGCCGGAGTACCAGGAAACGGTAGAACTGGATTGAGATAACCCGGGCAGAGGCCCGATGCCTGCTTTTTAAAGATCGTGAGACTGAGATGGGCAAGAGCATCATCGTCGGTTGTGAGACCCTGGGCCGGGGTGACGACGGATTGGGCGCCAGGCTGATGGGTTCGTTTCTCCGCACCCTGGCCGCGGCGGAGCTGAAGCCGGAGGCGATCATCTTTTACAACTCCGGGGTCCGGCTGGTGGCCGATGGCTCATTGGTGCTCGACGCGCTGGAGGCCCTGGACAGGGCTGGTGTCGACCTGGTTTCCTGCGGCACCTGCCTTGCTCACTACGGCCTGCAGAGACGGGTGGCGGTGGGGCGGGAAAGCAACATGCAGGAGATCGTCACCATCATGCTCGGCCCGGGAGAGACGGTAACTGTGTGAGAAAAAGTAGTACCCGTCCCTACTTTCTCCATCACGTGAGGTGTCTGTCATGGGATGCGAAGATTGCGGCTTGCGCAAGCGCTCGGAGAAGAACCCCGGTTCGCTCCTCGCCCGGCTCTGGCTCTGGCACACTCGCTGGTGCCCCGGGTGGAAAAAATACCAGGCCGAGCTGAACCGTCAGCGCTCGGAGCCGGACAATGAGCCGGGAACCTGAACCGCACAACGAATCGACCCTCGACCCCTTCCTTGGCGGACAACTCCGTTTTCACCAGCCGAAGCGCGGATACCGCTTTTCGGTGGATGCACCGTTGCTGGCCGGCTTCGTCACGGTTGGTCCCGATGACACGGCGGCCGACCTTGGCGCCGGGTGCGGCGTGGTCGGTATCCTGCTGGCCCACTTCCACCCGTTTCGCCGTCTGGTGGCGGTGGAAGTGCAGGACGTGCTGGCCGCCCTGGCCCGGCGCAATGTCCAACTCAACGGGTTTGCCTCTCGGATCGAGGTGCGTCACCAGGACGTGAAGGACTTTGCCGCCGGGGAGCCCTCCGGCAGCTACGATCTGGTGGTCAGCAATCCGCCATTCCATCCCGTTGGGGCCACTCGGCCCAGCACTGACCGGCAGCGGGCCGTGGCCAGGCAGGAGATCCTTCTCGAGCCGGGCGGTCTCTTTGCCGCGGCGGCACGTCTCCTCCGGCCGGGCGGCCGGATGGGCCTGATCCACCGGCCCTGGCGCTGGCCGGAACTGCAGCAGTTGATGGCCGCGGAAGGGTTGCAGCCGGCCAGGGTGCGGCACGTCCTGCCGCGGGAGGATGAAGAGCCCAACCTTATTCTGGTGGAGGCGGTGAAGGGCGCACCCGCCGTGCTTTCAGAACTGGAGCCCCTGGTGCTCTTCCGCCGGCCGGGCTTGTACACCGCCGAGGCCGAAGCCCTGCTCAAGGGTGGCACACCGCTTTCCCGCTGACCAGGCTCCCCTGTGAATAACACATTGAAAAAACTGATGTTTCGAGAATTTTTATTTGCCTTGTGTCTGATCGTCCAACTGCTGTACTATTCGTGCAATTCGATGTATTGGGAAATTACGCCCGACCACCGGATAAATTGTATTTGCTGGTAATTTCCATGAAGGTTTTCCAACTGAACTGCCGATAGGAAGGTTGTGGCTCTCTCGGAGGGGGCTGCATGTGCCGTTGATGCCTGTTTGAATGTTTTACCGGGAGTACTGTAGATGCCCCGTATCCTGATCATCGAGGACGAGGTTCAGGTCAGAAAACTGACCCGACAGATGCTGGAGCTGGAAGGCTTTGAAGTGCTCGAGGCCGGCGACGGAGACAGCGGTCTGAAGACTTTCAGCGAAAACGAGATCGACCTGATCATCACTGACATCATCATGCCGGGCAAGGAAGGCATCGAAACCATCCTGGAACTGCGGCGCAATAATCCGGATGTCAAAATCATTGCCATGTCCGGGGGCGGACGAATGGGGCCTGACGGGTATCTCGAGCTGGCCAGGAAATTTGGCGCCAACCACACCTTCTCCAAACCTTTCGACAGGCTTGAACTGGTCGCAGCGGTGAAGGGACTGCTCCAGTAGCCTCCTCGCTCTTCGAAGTCCTGCTCAGGAACCTGCCCACCGTGCGACCAGCGGCCCCGAACCCGTTCACCGCACCTCGGCGCCTTCCGTGACACACCCAACCCGGCATAAAATAACGGCCACTGACGCCGTCCCCCTGAATTGAGAGGCAAGATGCCTGAAATGAGGAGGATACGATCAAGACTGCTCTGCCGGGATTCTTGACATCCACGAACCGCTCTGCTAGATTCAACCCTACGTGAATCGAAACTAAATATGGAACCAAGTTATCTTGATACATCCTTGAAAATCCCATTACCTGGGGGGCATCATGCGAACGAAACAGGGCGCCTTGCTGATCATCATTCTCCTGACACTTTGTGTCGTGACCGGCTGTCAACAAGAAGTGAAAATCGGCGCGGTCATTCCGCTTACCGGTGAAGCGTCCGACTACGGGAAGAGCGTCAACGAAGGTCTTCAGCTGGCCCTGGAAGAAATCAATGTCGCCGGCGGGATAAAGGGCAACCAGCTGCACCTCCTCGTCCGTGACAGCCAGACCACGCCATCGGTGGGTGAGACCGAGATCACCTCGCTGCTTGGTGAAGAAAAGGTGCTGGCCGTGATCGGCGGCGTCTCCAGTTCGGTGACCCGGGCCATGGCGCCCATAGCCGAGCAAGCCCAGCGGGTGCTGCTCAGCCCGGCCAGCTCCAGCCCGCTGATCTCCGATCTCGGCAACTACATCTACCGCAACTTCCCCTCCGACGTGCTTGAAGGGGCGAGAATGGCGGCCTTTGCCTACGACAACCTGGGCATCAAGCGGAACATGGTGGTGATGGCCATGCAGAACGACTATGGCCGCGGCCTGAAGAAGGTCTTTGTGGACAACTACACCGACATGGGCGGCAAGATCCTCAAGATGTATGTCTACCCCGAGAACCAGACCAACTTCAGCGAGATGGTGGCCGAGATCAAGGCTTTCGCGGAGCCCGACGCCAATGCCGTGTACATTGCCGGCTACTACAACGACCTGGCCGAGATCCTGCTCGAGCTGGAGCGCCAGAATGTCGACGTGGTCAAACTCAGCGTCGGGGCATTCAACTCCGCCGCCCTGATGGAGAAGGCGGGCTCTGCGGCCGAGGGTGTTATTTTCCCGAAGCTCGAGTTCGACCCCGACGCGGAAGAGGAACCGATCCATTCCTTCTCCCAGGCCTACCAGGCCAAGTACGGTAAAAAGCCCGATATCTATGCCGCTCACGCGTACGATGCGCTGAAGATCCTGGCTCACGCCATCGAGAAGGAAGGGCCCTACCCGGAGAAGATCCAGCTGACCCTGCTCAACCTGCGCGACTACCCGGGTGTCTCCGGCCTGACCTCCTTTGACGAGAAGGGTGACGTGAGGAAGTTCATCAAGATGTTCGTGGTCTACCAGGGGCAGGACATCCCTTACGAAACTTTCGCGGCGATGCATGAAGGCGAGGCCGCCGAATAACCTGGAATCGCCGCGCGCCGGCGCATAGTACAGAAATCGACTGAATGGGGAAGGGCCGCCTCTGGCGGCCCTCTCGCATATATGACGGATTCGAGCTCGGCTCGGCCGGATCCCCGGCGGGAGGAGTTGCGTGGTGTTTGCCAACCTGAAGCGGCTGACCCGTCACCGGACGCTGATCCAGACCATGGTGGTCCGTGAACTGAAGGCCCGCTACCGCGGGTCATTCCTCGGCTACTTCTGGTCTCTGCTCAATCCGCTCCTCCTGCTGCTCGTCTACACCGTGGTCTTCACCTACATCATCAAGGCCAAGTTCGGCCAGGTGGACAACTACCCGTTGTTCCTCTTCTGCGGCATCCTGCCCTGGACCTGGTTCAGCTCTTCGGTGATCGAGTCCTCCACGGTGATCATCTCCGGCGGCGGCCTGCTGAAGAAGATCCTCTTTCCCGCGGAAGTGCTGCCGGTGGTCACCGTGCTGGCCAACCTGGTCCACTTCCTCCTCGCCCTGCCGGTACTGCTGGCCTGCATGCTCTTCTTCGGCATCTACCCCGGACTGCACACTCTCTGGTTCTTCCCGGTGGTGTTGATCCAGTTCTTTTTCACCATGGGGCTGGCCCTGCTCATTTCCTCGCTCAGCGTCCACTTCCGCGACCTGAAGGACATCCTGGCCAACCTGCTGACCCTCTGGTTTTTCGCCTCCCCGGTGATCTACCCCTATTCCTTTGTCGCCGATCTGCCGCCGTTCCTCCGTGTGGCGCTGGAGGTCAATCCCATGACCCACCTGATGATGGGTTACCAGGGGGCCTTCCTCTTCCCCGGCGAGATCCACTACCAGCGGCTGGCGGTCATGGCCCTGCTGGCCCTGCTGGTCTTCGTGTTCGGCTACTGGGTATTCGACCGGCTGCGCGACACGCTGGTGGAGGAGGTATAGAGATGGACCCGGTGATACTGCAGGACGTCTCCAAGGCCTATCGCCGCTACGCCTACCGGCGCCGCTTCCAGTCGCTCAAGAGCATGCTCCTCGGCCGCGACCGGGCCATCGGCGCTGCGCGCAGCCAGGTGATCCAGGCCCTGGACCGGGTCAGTTTCAGTGTCCCCGCCGGCGGCACGGTGGGTGTCATCGGTTCGAACGGATCGGGCAAGAGCACCCTGCTCAAACTGATCGCCGGGATCAGCCGTCCCACCAGCGGCACGGTGACCACCAGCGGCCGGATCGCCGCGCTGATCGAACTGGGCGCCGGTTTCCACCCCGAGATCAGCGGGCGGGAGAATGTCTTCATCAACGGCATCATGCTTGGCCTGAGCAAGCAGGAGATCACCCGGCGCTTCGAGGAGATCGTCAGTTTTGCCGGTCTGGAGGAGTTCATCGACGCTCCGGTGAAGACGTATTCATCGGGGATGTATATGCGTCTCGGGTTCTCGGTGGCCGTGCACGTGGACCCCGAGATCCTGCTCATCGACGAGATCCTCGCCGTGGGCGACGAGGCCTTCTCCCACAAGTGCATCGAGCGGATCCGCAACTTCCAGCGCCGGGGCAAGACCATCGTGCTGGTCACCCACTCGCTGGACATGGTGGAGGGGCTCTGCGACCGGGCGATCTGGATCGATAACGGGAAGATGCGCGACAGCGGTGACCCGCGGCGGGTCATCGACGCCTACCTGCTCGACGTGGCCGGCAAGGAGGACGCCGAACTGGTGGGCCGGGGGGGCAGGGTGGACGCCGATGCGCCGGCCGAAGAGGTGGTGACCGGCAGCGAAGAGACGGCCGAGGGGGACGGCGAGGCCGCCAAGCCCTCCGAGCCCGAGCGCCGCCGCTGGGGCACCAGGGAGATCGAGATCAAGGCGGTGACCCTGTTCGGCGGTGAGGGCAGTGAGCGGTATGTCTACCAGCCGGGGGATGCCATGACCATCACGGCTGATCTGGAGGTTAATCTGGCCGGTGAAAAGGGCCTCGTCTTCGGCGTGGGTATCTTCGACGCCGGCGGCACCTGCTGCTACGGGACCAATACCGATATCGAGGGGCTGCGGTCCGGAGAGGTGGAACCCGGCCCGCACTCCTTCTCCTTCGAGATCCCCTCCCTCGACCTGGTCGAGGGGAACTACTTCCTCGACCTCGCCGTGCATCGCAAGGACGGTTATGCCTTCGACTACCACCGCGGGCTCCACTCATTCCGTGTCCGCTCGCGGCTCAAGGACGTGGGCATCGTTCGGCTGGCCCACAACTGGTCGTTCTCCGAAGGGATCCCGGTGACCTCCGTGGTCGATGACGGGGAAGCATCCGGGCAAACCCCTGATGCGGAGCAGGGCGACCTCACCGGATTTCTGGAACGGGCGAGGGTCGAGGGCCGCAGGGTGGTCTTCACCAACGGCTGCTTCGACCTGCTGCACAGCGGTCACATCCGGGTCCTCCAGCGGGCCAGGGCCGAAGGGGACCTGCTGGTGCTGGGACTGAACAGCGACGACTCGGTCCGCCGCCTGAAAGGCGACAAGCGGCCCATCCTGCCCCAGGAGGAACGCGCGGCCATTCTCTCCGCCCTCGACTGCGTGGACCGGGTGGTCCCCTTCGAGGAGGACACACCGCTGGAGTTGATCAAGCGGGTCAAGCCCGACGTGCTGGTCAAGGGCGGTGACTGGAAGCCCGAGCAGATCGTGGGCCGGGAAGAGGTGGAAGCGGCCGGCGGCCGGGTGGTGGTGATCCCCCTGGTGCAGGGCAAGGCCAGCACTTCGATCATCGAGACGATCCGTGAGCGGTTCCGCGACCCCGCCTGAACCCGGGGCGCTTACCCCCGGCCCGCGACACCTGCCCCGCCTGACCCGGATAACCCCGCCAAACCCCTGGCCTCAATACAGGGATAGGGAGAAGGCAGGGAAATGGTATAAAAAAGGTATGGAAATTATACCTTTTTCACTCTTCAGGAAGTCGGGCTCAGCGTAATCACACCCAGACAACTCAGCAGCAGGGCGCCGCGGCCGGTCTCGGCGGCGGGGTAGGGCGAGGCGAGGATCAGAGTGGCCAGGGTGTCGGCACCGGCCTGGGCCCGGCCCAGCAGGTCGAACTCCAGCGGCTTCAGCTTGAACTGTTCCACCATATCCAGCCACTTGGCGGAGACGTCGATCAACTGGCTGAAGTCGCCCAGCAGATTGGCCATGGTGATCGGGTCTTCCACCATGTTGAGGGCCATGCGCAGCAGCTCCGGCATCGACAGGTCGAGGGTGATCACCGGCCAGGATTCGGGGGCATCCTCTTCGGCAAAGGCAAAACTCCCCTCGTTCCAGAGGAAGCAGTCGCAGAAGATGCCTTCGACCTGGGTCTTTACCGCCCAAACCAGCTCCAGCGGCTTGATGAACCCCTCCTTGACCAGGATCGCGCCGAGCAGCCGCTTGTCCTCCGACCCCTCTTTTTTCTGGATCTCCAGGGCCGAGGTGATTTTTGCCTCGGTGATCCGGTTGCCGCGCACCAGCACCTGTCCCAGCCGGTCTTCCATGTCGGTGGAGTCGGCGAAGATCACCGAACCGCCCTTGATGAAGAGCGACTTTTTCCGTTTCCCCTGTTCCAGGGTCAGAATGCCGGTGAACCGCCCGCGAAAGATGTCAGCGATCAGCGTTGACGGGGAAACCGTTTCGAGATTTCCCTGGTGGACCTTTTTACTGCCCATGTGGCCCTTCCCGTCGTAGCGAAGAATGGCCTCTGCCGGAGTTTCGGCTGCTGGAGGCCGGAAACAGGAACGGCGGTCATGTTATTATGGGGACCGGGATGTGTCAATTAAGCGATGTCGCCGGCTGGCCCGGTGGAGTGAAGGAGACAGGGTCGATGAACCTGAAGGATCTGGAGGCGCTGCTGGGCGCCGTGCGCGAAGGAAAACTCGGTGTTGAGGAGGGGCTGGAGCGGTTGAGGCACCTGCCCTTTGAAGACCTCGGTTTCGCCAAGCTCGACCACCATCGCCACCTGCGGCAGGGGTTTCCGGAGGTCATCTTCGGTGAAGGGAAGGAGCCGGAGCAGATCCTGGCCATCGCAACCAAGCTGCGCGAGAACGGCTGTCCGGTGCTGGTGACTCGGGTCGGCCGGGAAAAATACGACCTGGTGGCCGGCCGGTTTCCCGAGGCTCGATTCAGTGCGGCGGCCCGGGCGGTGATCATCGAGGAACCCGGCTTCCACCGCGCACCGGGCACCGTTTTAGTGCTCACCGCCGGCACATCGGACATTCCGGTGGCCGAGGAAGCGGCGCTCACCGCCGAACTGATGGTGGAGAATGTGGAACGGGCCCACGATGTGGGCGTGGCCGGCCTGCACCGGCTGCTCAGCCAGGAACGGCGGCTGGCCCGGGCCGACGTGATCATTGCCGTGGCCGGCATGGAAGGTGCGCTGCCCAGCGTGGTCGCCGGCCTGGTCAGCGTGCCGGTGATCGCTGTTCCCACCTCCATAGGCTACGGAACGGCGTTCGGCGGCGTGGCCGCACTGCTGGGCATGCTCAACTCCTGTGCCAGCGGGCTCACCGTGGTCAACATCGACAACGGGTTCGGCGCGGGATACATGGCGGCGCAGATCTGCCGCCTGGTGGAGAAGAAGCTCTCGCACCACAGTTGAGGTTATGGAACCGCTTCTATCGTTCCCATTTACAACTCGAACTGCGGCACGTAATCCTCGAGTACGGGATATGAGGTGAGGTCCCGGTCGATGGCGGCGCTGAGAAACGAGTTGACCCAGGCGAAGATGTCTTGCCGTTTTATCAGCTGTCGCATCCGGCGCATCCGGGCCTCCCTCTCCTCCTTTGCCATGTGGAACGCCTGGTGGATGGCGTCGGCCACTTTGTCCAGATCGTAGGGGTTGACCAGCAGTGACCCCTTCTGCAACTGGGCTGCCGCGCCGGCGAACTCGCTGAGAATCAACACACCCTTGGCATCGACGTTCGACGCGCAGTATTCCTTGGCCACCAGGTTCATCCCGTCCTTCATCGGCGTGACCAGCGCGATTTCGGCCGCACGGTAATAGGCCAGCAGTTCCTCCCGCTCGAGGTGGCGGCAGATGTAGTGGATCGGTACCCAGCCCGACCGGGTGAACTCTCCGTTGATCTCGCCCACCAGCCGTTCGATTTCCGATTTCAGTTCCTGGTACATGGCGATCTCGCTGCGGCTGGGCACGGTCACCTGGACCAGCACCACGTTTTCCTGCAGTTCGGGATAGCGGAGCAGGGCGTTGCGGAAGGCTTTCAGCCGCAGGGGGATACCCTTGGTGTAATCCAGTCGGTCCACCCCGAGGATGATCTGGATTTCGGGCAGCTTCTCGTGGATATACCAGGCGGCTTTGGCAACCTCGTCGGAGGCGGCCTGCTGGGCGAATTCGTTGAAATCGATGCTGATGGGAAAGGTGCCCACCCGGATCTCGCGGTCCTTGGTGTGCACCGTGACCACGTGGCCCTTGCCGCGCACCGCCACCCCCTTGATCAGCGACTTGACGCAATGGAGGAAGTTCCGCCGGTCCCGCATGGTCTGGAACCCCAGCAGGTCGTAACCCAGCAGCGCGCTGAGGATCTCCGACCGCCAGGGGAGCTTGAGAAAGACGTCCAGCGGCGGGAAGGGGATGTGGAGGAAGAAACCGATGCGGCGCCTGACTTTCCAATTCGCCAGAACCCGCGCCACGTCCATCAGGTGGTAGTCGTGGACCCAGATGAAGTCGTCCTCGCCGCTCTTTTCGGAAATCACCTCCGCGAACTTGCGGTTGACGTCGATATAGGCCTTCCAGTAGACGGAGTCGAAGATACAGAGCTGGAACAGGTCGTGGAACAGAGGCCAGAGCGATTCGTTGGAAAATCCGAGATAGAAATTCCGCACCTCGTTACGGGTCAGGCGCACCGGCGACATGGTGTACCCCGATTTGCTGGTGGCCTGGCCCAGCAGATCTCCCAGGTCGGCATGTTCTTCCTCGGCCGTGCCGGTCCAGCCGATCCAGCTGCCGCCGCGGTCACGAAGTACCGGGGCCATGGCGGTGACCAGGCCCCCGGACCCGGCGGTGGCCTGCCAGGATCCATCCTCGCCCTTGGCCAGTACCACGGGGAGGCGGTTGGAGACGATTATCAGCCGGCTGTTTGTCACGTTAACGGCGTCAATCATCGTTCCTCCTTCCCCTGTTCCGTGGCATCGAGCCAGCGCAGCAGAAAACCGATCAGCTCCTCCGGCGGCTTGAGCCAGAGCCGCGCCGCAGTGGAGCGGTAGGCGGTACGGACCATCACCGAGAGGCCCTGCGGCCCCAGGGCGCGAAACGCGTCCTCGTCCGTACGGTCATCGCCGAGATAGGCGGACGGGGTCCCCTGGCCCATCTCTCTCATCAGCTGGCTCACCGCCTGCCCCTTGTCCACCCCCGGGACCCGCAGCTCAACGCCGCCGTCAAAGTCCCGCAGCTCAAGGCCGCTGGTTTCGGCGACCGTGCGCCACGGCCCGGTAACCGTCCGGTCGGCCCGGCGGACCTCCTCCTCCGGCAGCCCGCGCCAGTGAAAGGCACGGCCCAGCGGCTTGATCTCGAAGTGCTGGGGCAGGGTTGATTCCTCGATCACGGCGTCCGCTTCCTGGAGCCCGATCAGGTGGGCCTCTTCCAGGGGCTGCACACTGTAGCTGCCGTCGGGCATCATCCGTTCCCCGCCGTGGGAGCCCCAGATTTCCGGCGATGGTTCCAGGCCCAGCAGTGGCACCAGGTCGCCGGCGTTGCGGCCGGTGATCACCACCACCCGGGTGCGGCCGGTAGCGGCAAGTTGCCGCAGGGCCTCCCGCACCCCGGGGTAGGGTACCGCCTGGTCACGCCGGGTCACGAATGGCGCCAAGGTACCGTCGTAGTCGAGCATCAGCAGCGATTGCCCGCTGCCGGCCACCGTGGCCCAGAACCGTGCCGAATCGAAGGTCTGGTCGAGGAGTTCCATGATCTGTCAGTTCAGCTCGATGCGGTCCTTGATGCCGTTGTTCAGCGCCGCCATCAGTGTCAGGTGTTCCCTGAGCAGCCGGGTGAGCAGAAAATTCTCCCGCACGAACTCGCGGGCCTTGCGGCCCATTTCCAGCGTCCGGTCGCGGTGGCGCAGCATGTAGCGGATCCGCAGGGCGGCGCCCTCGGGCGAACTGACTAGGAAGCCGGTGTGGTGGTTCACCACCTGCAGGCGGATTCCACCGGTATTGCCCCCGATCACCGGCTTGCCCTTCCACATCGCCTCGGTCACCGTCAGACCGAATCCCTCGCGGATCGATTTCTGCAGCATGATGTCCGAGAGACGCTGGAGGCCGTTGATTGTCCGGTGGGCGTCGGGGGGCAGCATCAGCACGTGGGCGTCCTTGTCCCCGTGGCAGGCCTGGTTCACCTCGTCCAGCACTACCGCCCCTTCCGGGTCGTCGCTGGCTCCGCCGCCGGCCAGCACCAGCTGGAGCGTGGGGTGGAACTTCTTGGTCAGCCGGTAGGCCTGGACCACCCCCAGCGGGTCCTTGAAGCGGTCGAAGCGGGAGACCTGGGTCATGATCGGCCGGTCGGGATCGAGGCCGAACCTGGGGTAGAGCTGGTTGACCTCTGCATCCTCGAGGTCGATGTTCTTGTCGGTCAGCGGATCGATGCTGGGCGGGATGAGGTAGATCGGATGCGGCAGGCGCTTGGCAAAGGCGGCCAGGGAGAAGATGCTGGCGTCGTAATCCTTGACCAGGTCGCGGAGAAACCGCCACACCGGGCGGTAGGGTGTGCTGGCGTCGATGTGACAGCGCCAGACCCACTTGCCCTTCCGTTCGGGGCAGTAGCGGAGGAAGGCCGCCGGCTGCGGGTCGTGGATAAAGACCATGTCAGCCTCGGCCAGTGTCCCCCGCAGCCGTTCGCAGTTTTCCTCGTTGGTCTTCATGTAGTTGCGCAGCTGGCTGTCCGTCAGCACCACCCGGTTGCCCTGGAGCCCGTTGTGGAAGTTCTTGGTGCAGTGGTAGAAGTCGGGGTTGCCGGTGATCACCTCCCAGGAGGAATCGATCCCCAGGTCTTGCTGCAGAGGCACCAGCTTGTGCAGGATCTCGGCCACGCCCCCGCCCTCGCGGGTGGAGTTGACGTGAACCACCTTGATCCCGCGCATCGGGGCCACCAGCTGCCGCAGGTGATCGATGACGTCCCTGCCGACGATGTCTGTATATTCTTCGAGCATGGTCCTCAGTGCCGATTGGCGGTGAAATAGTTTTCGAAAAGCGTGGCAAGCTGGTCACGAAGTTCCACCAGGGTGGAAAAGTAGGGGTCCACCTCGGCCAGCAAGCGCTGCAGATCCCAGTACTGGTCCCCGAAGCCGCTGAGCCAGGATCCGAAATCGTCGTTCGCCTCCTCGGACCGCCGGCGGGCGTCGATGAAGTGGTAGAAGATGCTGCTGCTGCTCATCCCGCCCACCACCTCGGCGAGCTGCCGCGGCTCGGTGATCTCCCGCTGGGCGTCGAAGACCACGATCTGGGAGGTAATAAAGTTGAACTGCTGGTCCCGCCGGGTCCAGGTGATAATCTCGATGGTGTCCAGGTGTTCCTCGATCACGTCCAGCAGTTCCCGGCGCAGCGACTCCAGGTCGTCGAACTCGGTGGGGTCGATTACCCCCAACTTCTCCGCCAGCACGTCGTCGTGCAGGGCCCGGTGGGCCCAGGCAGCAAAATCGTTGGCATACTCCGGGTTCTCGAACCCCGGCTTGAGCAGGCCGCCCCAGAAGGCGTAGTAGATGCAACCGGCATCGGCCTCCTGCAGCAAGTGGTGCAGTTCCTTGAGGTTCTGCGCCTTCTGGCCTGTGGCCAGCGGGATCAGGGCGCAGTCCCTGATCCTGAAGGGGACAGCGACCCCGTTACCCGGCTTGTTTTCGTTTTTTCCCATGTTACTTTCCGATACAGAACGGAGTTCACGAACAACAGCCCCTCGGCTGCCGCAAACTACCACGCTGTTTCTCCTGTTAACTCATAACTATAACATATTTTTACAAATTGGCTCCCGGGGATCAATTACTTACCCCTGTTTCGGCCCTGTTTCCCCCGGTGAAGTACCGTGCGACCGATGGTGCGGGGCAGGCCGGACCGCCGGGGCCCGCACTCTCTCAAAGTTTCTGCCGCAGAGTGAAGAGACTTCCCGATGTCCGGCCATTCCAGATCCGGGTAAGCTGCCGGAATCCGGAAAAGTGGCGAAAGCAGGGTCGCTCGAGCTCGTTCACGATCACTCTCGGATCGGCAGGCGTAGCGCGATCAAAAGGTGAATCGACCGGCGGCTTCTCATCGGGAGATGGTGGACCATCCTCCTTCGGGCCGGGCTCGGTTCCCTCGGCGGTCAATCGCCCACCGGCGGACTCCAGAAACTGACCGTGGTACAGGCTCACCGCATCGGCGGCCTGGCGGACCTGCCAGTCGGGCGCTCCGCCCGCTTCCAGGTCCTCGAGGAAGATGCGCAGGGAATCGTGCCAGGATTCCCCCGGTCTGGCCCGGGCCAAACCGAGAAACCGTTGGACCCATTTCAGGAAGTAGGGGACCCGGTTTTCGCGGGCCATCCACCGCTCACGGAGCCAGGAGGCAAACCCCGCCAGGCCTTCCTGCTCTTCGGACGCGATTACACCTCATCACTTGTGGATAAGCTGGTTTCAGCCAGCATCCTTTCCAGATAAGCACGAGATTTCGTGCATATACAGACATCATTGCTATCAGGATAACCAAACCGTGCTGATCTCATGTTCGCCCTTACCTTCCACATATCAACGCCCTGCCGGGCTTATCTGGACGCATGAGCCATTGTACATTACGCAAACACTTGTCATTATCGCCCAGCAAGGGTAATATCTACTAGATTCTTCAGCTAGTTATGCAGGTCTCATGCCATCATCGAACCAAGCCAATCAGAGCCTGGAACGAGTTATAAAATAACTTGAGGATGTGAATATACGGATATCCAGATAATTAATTGGTGGCCAAAAAAATATTACTTGACGAATCGCCATCGATGGATGTAATGTAATACCGATATGCATCGATGGAGGAAAGAACATGATCACCGTAACTGTATCCCCCAAATATCAGGTCGTTATCCCGCGGCCAATCCGAGATAACTTGCGCCTCCGGCCAGGACAGAAAATGCAGGTTGTTGAGTATGATGGCAGAGTTGAGCTGATTCCAGAGCGTGATATCGAAGAGCTACGTGGATTTTTGAAAGGAATCAACACAGAATTTGAGCGGGAGGAAGACAGGGTATGAACATCGTCGACTCCTCCGGGTGGCTTGAGTACTTCGCCGACGGGAGGAATGCAAAACACTTCCTGCCTGCACTGAAAGATATTGAATCTCTGGTTATGCCTACCGTTGCACTATATGAAGTTTTCAAAGTCGTACTTCGAGAACGTGGTGAGCATGAAGCACTTCAGGCTGTCAGTGCCATGCAACGGGGCATCGTGGCAGAACTCACGCCTGGGCTTTCTTTATCTGCCGCCAAATTCAGCATTAAGCACTCTTTGCCCATGGCAGACAGCATCATCCTGGCAACGGCACGATTATATGAAGCTACTTTATGGACGCAGGATATTGATTTCAAGGGTTTGCCTGACGTCAAGTACTTTCCAAAGAAGATATAAAGTAACTGGCCAACGACCGCATTCAACGGTCAAGCCGCTTCCGTCACGCTGGTTGTAAACCGAACGGCTGATCAGAGGCTCGTTACGGGGCTTTAAGGCGGTCCAAAGCAACCAGCGCGCCGTCTCGGCTTGCGGCTGATGCGGGGCGTTCGGCACTAAAACAACACGAGAAAATACTTGAAGACAACACATTCTGAACACCATCGAATCCACCGTTCAGGCTGGCTGCGAGCAGCAGTCCTGGGCGCCAACGACGGCATTGTATCCACGGCCAGTCTGATTGTGGGAGTCGCTGCAGGTGGTGGAAGCAAGGGTAGCATTGTTCTGGCCGGCACGGCCGGATTGGTAGCGGGAGCAATGTCTATGGCGGCCGGGGAATACGTTTCAGTACAGTCCCAGGCGGATACCGAAAGTGCGGACATCAGGATGGAAACCGACGCACTCGAAAACAACCAGGACGAAGAGCAGAAAGAATTGGCGGCCATTTATCGGGATCGCGGTTTAGAAGACACGCTCGCTGACGAGGTGGCGCGCCAGTTGATGAAACATGATGCACTCGCCGCACACGCGCGGGACGAGATTGGCATCACCACGGCGTTAAGTGCTCGCCCGTTCCAGGCGGCCTTCTGGTCTGCCACAGCATTTACCGTTGGGGCTGCTGTTCCCGTTGCCACCGCATCAATGGCTTCGGTTTCTTCGTTGCTGTGGCTCATTCCTGTTTTGGCGATTGTCCTGTTGGGAGCTTTGGGAGCAATTGCGGCCGTTGCAGGAGGCGCGGCGCCAGTTCGGGGTGCCGTGCGAGTCTGTTTCTGGGGAACGCTGGCGATGGCATTGACCGCTGCCGTGGGTAAGGTCTTTGGACTTGTCGTATGACCGGACAGCAGAAGCCGAACCGGAGCATGCAGCGGATTGCCTGCACGCTGGCGCTGTAACCGCTGATACCGCGCTCCGTTTGGCAAAATACTTCAAGATGCCGCCAGAATTCTGGCTTGGCCTGCAGCTGGACTATGAGCTGGACCTCTAAATAGACCGACTCGGAGACCGGCTGACAAAAGAAGTTGGCGAATATTCAAAAGCATCATAGAAGGGGCAGGACTCCCGATTATGCGGCAAAATGACAGTTTTTTGACGATTTTATCTTGACAACTTCGCTGACCGAAACCTATATTCTTCCGTTCAGACTTGAGGTCATGAATTCCGGCATTTATCCCCGATCGACGCTGCGCCGCTGGGGATTTTTCTATGCCGGGTCAGAAGAACCGGGGGTGATCCGGCGGGTTCCAAGCCCCTCCCCTGGGCGATCTTCCCCAAGAGGCCGGTGATCTGTACCATTCCGGTGAAACATTCATTATGGATAGCGCGATGAATCTCGAGGAAGTGGTGTCCCTGCTCGAGTTGGACAAGGTCCGGCGGATTGTCGCCCTGTTCTGCCAGACCCCGCTTGGAGCTTCCGCCGTGGAGGCCGCCACGTTCAGCCGTGACCCTGAATGGGTGGCCGGCGAGCAGGCGGTCACCTGGGAGATGCGGGATGCCCTGGCCGGCGGGTTCGAGCTGGACCTCACCGGGGTGGAAGCCCTGGAGGGGGTGCTGCCCAAGCTGCGGGTGGTCAACCGGAGCCTCGAGCCGGCCGAATTCCTGATCATGGTGCTCAACGCCGAGGCCGGCCGGCGGATCCGCGAAGGGGTGGGCGACCTGGCCGGACGCTGCCCGCGGCTGGCCGCCGAATCGGCGATTCTCCCCGACTTGTCTGAGATGGTCCGGGCGGTGCGCAGGGTGATCAACCGCAAGGGCGAGCTGCTGGACAACGCCTCGCCCGAGCTGGCCCGGATCCGGCAAAGCCTCAAATCGCTGCGCGGCGAGATCGTCAAGCGTCTCGAGCGGCT
This sequence comes from Acidobacteriota bacterium, assembly GCA_032127265.1. Lineage (GTDB taxonomy): Bacteria > Acidobacteriota > JAQAZP01 > JAQAZP01 > JAQAZP01 > JAQAZP01. Next base: position 44,951 of record JAQAZP010000103.1, on the reverse strand, counting down.
CACCGGGGAGAAAGACCTGTCCCACATCCTGCAGGAGGATTACATCACCCTGCGCGACGACCGCTACGTGGTGCTGGTCAAATCGGAGCACAAGAACGCGGTGCCCGGCATCGTCCACGGCCGGTCCTCCACCGAGGCCACCTTCTTTGTCGAGCCGTTCCAGACGGTGGAGGTGAACAACAAGCTGATCATGGCCCGCGAGGAGGAGCGGCAGGAATGTGCCAGGATCCTTTTGGCCCTGACCCACCAGATCCGGGAGCGCCGCGACGAATTGGCCGTTCTCGTGCAGGGGCTCTCACGGTTCGACTTCCTCGCCGGCAAGGCGAAATTCGCCGAGGCGGCCCAATCGGCGCGCCCCAGTATCGCCGCTGCCGGGGAGGACTTCAAGCTGGTGGGCGCCAGGCACCCGCTGCTGGATGAACGGCTGGCCGGGCAGCGCCGCGCGGTGGGCCTCACCTCCGGGCTGGCCGGGTCGTCGCCGGTGGACCGCGTGGTCCCGCTGGACCTGGTGCTGGAAGAGGGGGCCCGCTCGATGGTGATCACCGGGCCCAACGCCGGTGGAAAGACCGTGGCGCTGAAGACGGCCGGGCTGGCGGTGCTGATGCTGCAGAGCGGCCTGCCGCCGGTGGTGGGGGAGGGGAGCGTGCTGCCGGTATTTAAAGCGGTGGCCGCGCATATCGGCGACCGTCAGGACATCATCGCCAACCTCAGCACCTTCACCGCGCGGCTCACCGGCATCAACCGCATCATCAGCAGTCTCGAACCGCCGTCCCTGGTTCTGCTGGACGAGATCGGTTCGGGCACCGACCCGGCGGAGGGGGCGGCGCTGGCCATGGCGATCCTCGACCACTTCCACGCCCGCGGGGCCTGGACCCTGGCCACCACCCACCACCAGGCATTGAAGTCCTATGCCTTTGCCACCGACGGGGTGGTCAACGGCTCCATGTCCTTTGACGAGGAGACCCTGACGCCCTCCTTCAAGCTGATTCTGGGTGTCCCGGGCAGCTCCAATGCCTTTCGCGTGGCCGAGACCGTGGGATTCCCCGGGGAGATCATCGATCAGGCCCGGGCCTATCTCGGTGACCAGGACCGGAGGGTGGAACAGATGGTGGCCCGGCTGGAGGAGACCCTGGCCCGCGCCCGGCGCGAGGAAGAATCGGTCAAAGCCGAACGGGACCGCCTGCAGCAGCTGGTGCAGGAGAAGGAACGGGAGCAGAAAGCGTTCATCCAGCGGGAAAACGAGTTCCTGGCCGGCAGCATGGAAGAGGCGGAGAAGGTGCTGGCCCGGTTCAGCAGGCAGGTGGAGGAACTGGTGGCCGGCCTGAAAGACCGGGCCGTGGCGGAGAAGGTCCGTGCCGCGGCGGACCGCGAGCGGAATCGCCTGGCCGGCGCGGTGAGCGAGACCCGCGGGGCCCTTACCCCCACCCGGGGCGAGGAGGCCGCGCCCACCCGCCCCCTGGAGCCGGGGGAGCGGGTGAAGCTGCGCAACACCTCACTTCGCGGCACGGTGGTCAGCGACCACGTCGAGCGGGGCGAAACGGTGCTCACCGTGGAGGGCAAGCGGATGACCGTCTTTCGCCAGAACCTCATCGCGGGTGACGCACCGGTTGAGGCCGCCACGAAGAAATCGGCCGGGCCGGTGTCCGGCGGCGGCGGGTTCACCATCGGCGACACGGCGCAGATCGAGCTGGTGGGCCGCGGTGACATGCTGTCGGGGAATGAGCTGAAAGTGATCGGGCAGCGGGTGGAAGAGGCCCTGCCCCTGGTGGACAAGTTCCTCGACGATGCCACGATCTCCGGGCTTCAGACGGTGCGGGTGATCCACGGGCACGGCACCGGTGCGCTGCGCCGGGCGGTGGCCGAGCTGCTGGATGGTCATCCCCACGTGGCCGGGTTTCGGGCGGCGGCCCAGCAGGAAGGCGGCAGCGGAGTGACCGTTGTGCAGTTGAAGGAGTAGGGACGGGTTGAACACTCTGGATGACAGGGCAATCGTGGAGCAGGTTCGCGGGGCGACCAACATCGTTTCCCTTGTCGGACAGTATGTCCAGCTGCGCAAGGCGGGGACGAAGATGATGGGGCTATGCCCCTTCCACGGCGAGAAGGCCCCCTCGTTCTCGGTGAGCGAAGACCGCCAGATGTTCTACTGCTTCGGCTGCAACCGGGGCGGGGACGTCTACAAGTTCCTGATGCTGATCGAGAACCTCGAGTTCCCCGAGGCGCTGGGTCAGCTGGCCGAAAAGGCGGGAATCGAACTGCCGCGGCGGTCCGGCGGCCGGCCCGGGGCCAGCGTCAGCGACCGGGAGCGGGCGCGGAAGATCCACCGCCTGGCCCAGGAATTCTTCCGCCGTTGCCTGGTTGAGACCAGTGAGGGCCGCAAGGTGGCCGAGTATCTGGAAAAACGGGGGCTGGGCAAGGAGGCCGCCGAGACCTTTGGCCTGGGCTATGCTCCGGCCGGCTGGGACGGGCTGGTCAAGGAGGCGGGGCGCGTCTCCGTTTCATCCGCCGAATTGGAAAAGTGCGGTCTTGCCGTATCCCGAAGCAGCGAGCAGGGCCACTACGACCGGTTTCGCAACCGGATCACCATCCCCATCAGGGACCCCCAGGGCAATATCATCGCTTTTGGCGGAAGGGTCAATGGTGAACCGGGGCCGCGGGATCCCAAGTTCCTCAACTCCCCCGAGACACTGATCTACCGCAAGGGAGAGCAACTCTACGGCCTCGACCTGGCCGGCAAGGCGATCCGCGAGAAGGGCGCGGCAGTGGTGGTGGAGGGATATTTCGACGTGATCCAGGTCTCCCGGGCCGGGGTAACCAACGTGGTGGCCCCGCTGGGCACCAGTCTTACCGAAGGTCAGGCCCGGCTGCTCTCGCGCTACGCCAGGCGGGTGTTGATCAGCTTCGACCCCGACCAGGCCGGCGACGAGGCCTCGCGGCGCAGCATCCACATCTTTCTCAAGGAGGGCTTCGAGGTTCAGGTGGTGGACCTGCCCCGGGGCGAGGATCCGGACGATTACATCCGCGCTCACGGCGCCGGGGCTTTCGGCGAACTTCTCGAGCGGGCGCTGCCTTTCTTCGAGCACCTGCTCAATCGCAGTCTGGGCCGGCACGATCTGAACCTGCCGGGTGGCAAACTGGCGATTGTCGAGGATGTGCTGCCCTTTCTCCTCTCGGTGCCGGAGAAGATCAAGCAGCGGGAATATTTGCCCCTGATTTCCCAGCGGGCGCGGGTGGAGGAGGGGCTGGTGCTGGAAAAACTGCTGCAGATGTCCCAGGGTCTGCAGCGGCGCGAGCCGATCCGTGACTCCCGGCCCATGGCGGCGCAACAACCTGGCATTGCCGAAAAGCGCCTGCTGGCGCTGATGATCAGTTACCCGATGGTCCGCACCCGCGCTCTGAAATTGCTCAAGGGGCACGACCTGGGGCGACTGGTCTGCGGGCAGATAATCGGCAGGATGGCGGATCTGGCGGGCAGCGGAGAGGAGGTAACTGTGCCCCGGGTCCACGAGATGCTGCCGGAATCCGGGGGGATGCGCGAAATGCTGGCGGCCATCGCCCAGGAACCGGTGGAAGCCAACGGCAATGGTGGGACGGCTTTTGACCCCCACGAAGAGGCGGAGAGTTGCCTGGGAGCGGTGCTCACCTCGCTGCTCCAGGAACGGCTGAAGGTTGTCCAGCGGCGGCTCAAGGACCCCGAGGCAGCCGCCAACCAGGACCTGCAGCGGGAGCTTCTGGAGGAGAAGATGTCGCTGCTCAGGGAGATCGGGCTGTATCGGTGACCTGGATTGTAGTTTTGATGCGATGAAATGACATGTTTTATGGTAATATAACCGTTTGACTAGTCTTCTGCCAAGTGTCGGGTCCCCCTGCGGGAAAGGGGTGGGCCCGGGCCGGAGCGGGCCGAGTGGGTTCATCCGGTTCACTGGCGAATTAACGACGGAAGGACAGGGTTCGAACAGTGGCTAAAGAAAAAACCACGGTGAGAATCGAGGACCGATACGACGAGGTGAAGCAGCTCATTGGCCTCGGCCGTGAAAAGGGCTACCTGCTCTACGACGAGGTGAACGACCTGCTGCCCAAGGAGATCAACTCCTCCGAGGAGCTGGACGACATCTTCGTCATGTTCGGAAACCTTGGTATCGAACTGGTGGACTCGGCGGACAAGTACAAGGGTGACGAGGTCTCCGACGAGAAGACCAAGGCCGCCAAGGTCAGGGCCGAGACCGAGTTGGCGCCGGGGACGCTGGACAAGGCCAATGACCCGGTGCGGATGTATCTCCGCGAGATGGGCACGGTGCCGCTGTTGACCCGTGAGGGCGAGGTGGAGATCGCCAAACGTATCGAGCGCAGCCACCTCAAGGCGCACAAGGCGCTCTGCCGCACACCGTATATCGTCGAGACGCTGATCCAGGTGTCTGAACGGGTGCGGAACAACGAGATCGATTTCCGCTCGGTGGTCAACGTGGGCGACGAGGACCCCGAAGAGGGGCGGCTGGTCAAGGCCCGCGAACGATGCCTGGCCATCCTTCACGATATCGAGGCCCTGCGTCATGAAGTGGAAGTGTTGCGCAAGAAGCTCGGCGCGGCGCGGATCAGCACGAAACGGGAAAAGAAACTGTCCTATGAGCTGCAGCGGGCCTACGTGCTGATCTCCCGTGCGATACGCTTGCTCGATTTCACCGTGGGTTTCCATTCCCAGGTTGTGGAACGGCTCAAGCTGGGCAGTGAGCGGGTATCCTTCCTCATACGGCGGAGGAATAAACTTGTTTCCAAGGTCAAATCGGCCAAGGGCAAGGAAATCAAGGCCAAGCAGCGGAAACGGCTCAAGGAAGTGCGGAGTGAGATCGCCGTTATCGAGGAGGAACTCCTGCTGACCCCCGAGCAGCTGAGGGCCACCATGGAGACCATCCTCGACGGCGAGTACGAAGCGGAAAAAGCCAAGCGCGAGCTGGTGGAGGCCAACCTCCGGCTGGTTGTGTCAATCGCCAAGAAATACACCAACCGGGGCCTGCAGTTTCTCGACCTGATTCAGGAGGGGAACATCGGGCTGATGAAGGCGGTGGACAAGTTCGAATACCGCCGGGGATACAAGTTCTCCACCTACGCCACCTGGTGGATACGCCAGGCGATCACCCGGGCCATTGCCGACCAGGCGCGGACCATCCGCATCCCGGTGCACATGATCGAGACGATCAACAAGCTCATCCGCACCTCGCGGATACTGGTGCAGGAGATGGGCCGCGAGCCCACCTCGGAAGAGATCGCCAGCCGAATGGACATCGCCGTGGGCAAGGTGCGCAAGGTGCTCAAGATCGCCCAGGAACCTATCTCGCTGGAGACACCCATCGGCGAGGAGGAGGACAGCCATCTCGGCGATTTCATCGAGGACCGCGGGGTGGTCAGCCCGGCGGATACCATCGTGCACATCAACCTGCGGGAGCAGACGCAAAAGGTATTGAAAACGCTCACCCCGCGCGAAGAGAAGGTGCTCAAGATGCGCTTCGGAGTGGGGGTTGATTCCGAGCACACTCTGGAAGAGGTGGGGCAGAGCTTTGCCGTTACCAGGGAGCGGATCAGGCAGATCGAGTCGAAGGCGCTGCGCAAGTTGCGCCACCCTTCCCGGAGCCGCAAGCTCAAGGCGTTCCTGGAAGGCGGCCGCTACTGAGAGCCCCGGTGTACGTTTTCGTCCATCCACGTGGGCCCATAGCTCAGTTGGCAGAGCCGCCGGCTCATAACCGGCTGGTCCCTGGTTCGATCCCAGGTGGGCCCACCATAACTGAATGAGGCGTGGCAGATCATGGAAATCCGGTGCCAGCTCCCCGTTCACAGGGCGGGTCGGTTCGCGGCATCACCCGCGCCCCCCCCCTCGTGGCGGTGTTTTGCCGGCCCGAGGATCTTGCAGGGTGCCGTGCGTGCGGCACCCTTTTTCATGTACGGCTGAACAGAGGCCATCCGGGCCCCCACCCGGTCGCCGGGCAATCGAGGTTACTGTGGAAGAGCAAATGAAGAAACTGATGGAATTGCAGCGCCTCTCCCTGATCATCGTGCAGATGGAGGTCGAGATGGAGACCATCCCCGGGCGGATCGAGCAGACCGGGGAGAAGCTCAAGCTATCTGACGAGACATTTGCCGAACTGCAAGGCCAGAGAGAAGAGGCGGGCAAAGAGATGCGGCGTCTGGGCGGCGAGATGGAGGGCCTCCAGGTCAAGATCTCCGGATACAAGAGCCAGCTGAACAACAGCAAGGAAATCAAGACCAACGTACAGTACCGGGCCATGGAGCGCCAGATTGAGGCCGCCGAGGAATCTTCATACCGCATTCTCGAGGGACAGTACGAGCAGGAAGAACTGTCCAAGCGGATCTCCAGCGAGCTGCTGCGGCACAAGGCCGACCACGAACTGCTCTGCAAACAGTGTGAGGAGGAGCGTGCCGAACTGGAGGCCAAGCGGGAGAAGCTGGCCGCCGAAAAGGACGAGCTGGCCAGAAGGATCGAGGCCCTGGAAACCGTCATCGACCCCTCGATCATCTCTGTCTTCAAACGGGTGGCCGCCGCCCGCGGAGGCGTGGGTGTGGCCCGGGTAGTGGGCGAGACCTGCATGTCCTGCCACGTCCGGCTCCGCCCGCAGCTGGTTTGCGAAGTGAAGCTGCTCACCGAGATCATGCACTGTGACAACTGCAAGCGGATACTCTTCTGGTCCGGCAACAAGCCGCCGGCCTCGGCCGTGGGTTCGGAGGAGACCAGTTAGCCCCCGTTTCTCACAGTCCATCTGCTGCGAAGGCGGAGATGCCCATGTTTACTGCGTTGCACGAGCAAAACCCACCTCGACATATTTCAATATGTCTTCGCCGGGTCTTGCTCGTGCGCCTTGTAACCATGGGCATCTCCACCATCTCGCGACGAAGTCCTGCGAGAAAAGGGGGCTGAGCTTGGCCTTCCGGCAGCGAAACATCGAAGATGTGCGGGCGCGGATCGACCGGGCCGCGCAGCGTGCCGGCCGCGACCCCGGTGAGATAGAACTCCTTGCGGTGAGCAAGACCGTACCGCTGGAGGCCATCCGCGAGGGATACCGGGCCGGGCTGCGGCTCTTCGGGGAGAACCGCATCCAGGAAGGGGCGGCCAAGGTAGACCAGGCGGAAGATCTCGGGGACGCTGTCTGGCATTTTATCGGCCACCTGCAAAAGAACAAGGCCCGTGACGCGGCCCGCTGCTTCCAGATGATCCACACCGTGGACAGCGAGGATCTTGCCGTTCGTCTGGACCGCTGGGCCGGGACATTTGAAACGACCCGCGATATCCTGCTCCAGGTCCACCAGGGGGAGGAGGCAACCAAGCATGGCGCCGCCGAGGAGGACCTCCCCCGGATGGTGGCGGCCGTGCGTGATCTGCCGAACCTCCGGCTTTGCGGGCTGATGACCATCCCCCCCTGGGGAGCGGAGCCGGAAGAGGTGCGTCCCTGGTTCAGGCGGCTGCGCGAGCTCCGCGACGGGCTGGCCAGGGGCGAGGCGAAAGGCCTGGATACCTTTCGGCACCTGTCCATGGGAATGAGCCACGATCTGGAGGTGGCGGTGGAGGAAGGTGCCACCATCATCCGGGTGGGAACCGCGCTGTTCGGATCCCGGTGGGACGGAAACTGAGATGGGAGACCCGATGGCCGGCAAAACCGACCAGGACGGTGTGATAATTCCCCTTCACCGCGAAGGCCACCGGGATACCAGTACGCTCCAGGAGGCGATCCGGGCCGAGATCAGGCGCAAGCAGACTGCCGGAGAGTACATCGACATCGACCTGGCCCGTGAAGTGGAACTGGAGCTGCGGGATCTGGCCACCAGAAGCGGGATACCCAAAGATCTGGCCGACCGGCTTCTGGTCGAGGACGACGACTGGAACATCGACCCTGACTACCGGATTTCCTCGCACCGCAACGGCCCCAGTTTCCTCATCATCTGGTGCAAGAAACTGCTCCGGCCCTTTGTCCGGCTCTACACCGATTTCCTGGTCAACCGTCAGGCCCAGCTCAACCTCTACCACTTTCGCGCCATCCGCGTCCTGGTTCGCGACCTGGCCCTCCAGCGCCGGGACCAGTTGGACCAGCGGCACAAGCTGGCCGCGCTGGAACGGGAGATTCACCGCCTGCGCGAGCGCTTGCGGCAGGAGGGTATCCAGCTGGAACCGGAAGCGCTGCCCGGCAAGCCGGGCCGTCCGGGGGACGGTGAGAGCTAGCCAGGGCCGCTGACCGGCCGGAGAAGGATCTGATGCGTCTGGCATTCGTGGTTCAGCGATATGGACTGGAGATCAACGGCGGCGCCGAGCTGCACTGCCGCTGGATCGCGGAACGGCTCTCCGTGAACCACGATGTGGAGGTGTTCACCACCTGCGCCTTTGAATACCTGCTCTGGAAAAATCACTACCCCCAGAGTACCGAGGAGGTAAACGGCATTCCGGTTCACCGGTTCGCCGTCGCGCGGCAGCGAAACCTGGACCGCTTCTCGGATATCTCGCACCATGTTTTTCATCAGGAGCACAGCAAGGAGGACGAGCTGCTCTGGGTGGAAGAGAACGGCCCCTACGCCCCGGCGCTGGTGGAAGCGATCCAGCGCGAAGAGAGCCGTTTCGACTTTGTCTTTTTCTTCTGTTACCGCTACTACACCAGCTTTCACGGCGTGAAGGCGCTGGGCCGCAAAGCAATCCTCGTCCCCACCGCGGAGGAAGACGAAGCGGTTTTTCTCGGGATCTTTGCCCGGATGTTCGGCCTCCCCCGGGCCATCGTGCACAACTCGGTGGAGGAACGTGAACTGGTCCACCGGGTCACCGGTGGACGTGCCGCCCCCGGCGAGGTCGTGGGGGTGGGCGTGGAAATTCCCGGGAACGTGGGATCCACCGAAGACTTTCGGCAAAAGCATGGCCTGGACGGGCCGTTTCTTCTCTACATCGGACGGATCGACTGGAACAAGGGCTGCGACCAGCTCTTCGACCACTTTATCAGCCACAGCCGGATCCGCCATCTCTTCACCCGGCTGGTGCTCATCGGCACCCCGGTGCTTCAGATTCCCCAGCACCCGGACATCATCCACCTCGGCGGGGTGGATGACCGGGAGAAATACCAGGCGTTGGATGCCTGCTCCATGCTGGTGGTCCCCTCGCGCTATGAAAGCCTCTGCATGGTGGTGCTGGAAGCCTGGGGGCGTAACCGACCGGTGCTGGTCAACGCCAGCTGCCCGGTGCTCGAGGGCCAGGTGCGTCGCGCCGACGGCGGTCTGAGCTACCGGAGCTTCGAGGAGTTCTCCCACGCGCTGAACCTGCTGCTGGAGCGGCCCGACCTGGGGCATACCCTGGGCCGCCAGGGCAATGCCTACTACCTGGCCAACTATACCTGGGACCGGGTTATGGGCCAGTACGAATCACTCTTGAAAAACCTCACCTAAGACTCAATGGCTGCGTTGCGCGCCACTTCGCAATGCTCACCTACTACAGAGTAGGCTCCGCTTGCTCAGCGGCGCGCGCCTTGCCCTTGAGCCTTAGGTGAGGTTTTTCAATCACCCATAGAACATGGTTGAAAAAAAGAAACGGCTGCATGCCTGGGGCCTGCAGCCGTTGAAAGGGGCCAAGTTTTCAGTTATTCAGTGTCAAGCACGAGCGCGAAGTCCAGCTGTGCGGTCTCGCCCTCGACGATGACCACCGAACCCTCGCCATACTCATAGTACCAAGCCATGGCATAACCAATGTAGGCACCAGTCACTACCTCGTCCATCAGGTAGTAACCGTTCTCGTCGGTGGTGGCCCAGCAGTGGCCGCCGCCCCATCCGCCACCGCCGTGGCCGCCATGGTGCAGCGTGCCGTCATCAATACGCAGCATTACCCAGGCGCCCTCGATGGGTTCGCCGGTGCCGGCGTCGGTGACGTAGCCCTCGAGCGCGCCGTAGGTCAGCGGCGTGAGCGCAAAGTCGGCTACGGCCGTCTCGTCCTCGATCACAAAGAGGCTCACCGCGTCGGTGGGGTTATAGCCACACTTCGACGCGCGGACTTCGTAGTAATCCACGATGACGTTGTCGATGAGATAGGTGCCGTCCTCGCCGGTCATGGCGTGGTAGTATTGTCCGCAGCCGCCGCCGTGGTGGCGATTCCCGGTGCCGAGAACATGCGTCTTTGATTTCTTGGGTTCGGTCACCGCCACTCGGATAAAAGCGCCGCCCAGAGGCAGGCCGCTGTCAGCGTCGGTCACGGTGCCGGAGAGCGAGCCGAACATCAGCATTTCAAGGGCGAAGTCAGCGGTGGCGGCCTCGCCGTCGACGATCTCGACCTCGGTGTCCGCGCTATAGTAGCCGGGGCCCATGGCTGTCACGTCGTACATGCCGGGATCCAGCTCATCGATGAGGTAGGTGCCGTCCGCGCCGGTGGTGGCGCAGTTCCACCATCCGCCGTGACCGCCGCCATGTCCGCCGCCATGTCCGCCGCCGTGGCCGTCGGTCTCTTCGTCAATGGGCATTGCCTTGACCATCACCCCTTCCAGGGGCAGGCCGGTGTCCAGGTCGGTGACCGTACCCTGGAGACTGCCGGTTTGGGCCGATGCATTGACCGAGGCAAAGCAGAAGAGCATGGCAATGAAAATAACGCTGAAATAAATCGATTTCTTCATCTGGTGAATTCCCTCTGCTCGAACTATTGTTTTGTCAGGGGACTACGGGAAAGCCGGAAATCCGGCATCTGCAACATCACGTCGGACTGAACGCCTCCTTTCTGCAGTGGCCTGCTGAATCCCCCCTTGTATGTGGTACGAAGTTTAATCGGTTTCGTTAGTATCGGCATAACCTGCATCGCACTTGAATCAGGCCGGTGCAATCAAGGCTACTTCTCGGCCCGCGGACAGCACTCTCGGCCTGCCCCGTCGTTCAAGCGATAAAGTACAGAGTATCCTTCTCTTAAGCTAGACAAGAAACTCGAGTCAGGGTTTAAAAAATAGCTGCGGTTGACTGATCGATGGAAAAACCCTGAATCTCGCAGGAGAATCAGTGTATAGCTTTTTACAAGCTTACAGTAAAGCTCCCCTTCAAGCAAGATGGCACCGGGCTGCTTGGGGATAGCTTGGACCGTCAGCGGCCGGTTGCTGGTCACCCCTTCATCCTGCTCTCACCAGTCTCAGGCGCGCTTGAGCACCGGCAGACCGTTCTTGGTCTCCGAGACCATATATCCTGCCGGGACCGAGGGCAGGGCCCCCTCCGCCTTCTCCTCCTTGGCAAAGAAGTAGATGGTCTGCACCTTGCCGCCCTTAAGTTGCACTGCCTTGGAATGAAGGATGTAAGTGACGCCCTTGGAGTTGGTGTGCGCGTAGGCCATGGCTGCCTCCTGTTGTCGCCGATGGGCCGGGACGATTCGCACCGGTTCCGCCGGCATGGTGCGAATCGGTTTGCAAACCGGTCCGCAGCCTGGGGGAAATGCACAACTTTTAACGAATCATGGGGGTTTATCTTCTTATTAAAAATAATCCTAGCAGGAATGTGAAGAATAGCAAGCGTTTTTTTGGGGCGATGGGAACGGGGCCGGCACCAAAAGGTGCCGGCCCCGCAGGGTCGAATGCCGGTCAGAGCGCCATGGCGCCGATGCAGTTGAGGTCCTCGAAGGCCCTGGTCAGCCGGTCAATGAAGGAGAGTTCGCCCTGTCTGAGCCAGGCGCGCGGGTCGTAGTGCTTCTTGTTCGGCTTGTCCTCCCCTTCGGGGTTGCCGATCTGGCCCTGGAGGTAGTCCTTCTTCTCGCGGTAGTAGTTGTGCACCCCCTCCCAGAAGGCCCACTGCATGTCGGTGTCGAGGTTCATCTTGATTGCACCGTAGGAGATCGCCTCGCGGATCTCCTCGGTGCTCGAACCCGAGCCGCCGTGGAAGACGAAGTTCACCGGCAGTTCGCCGGTGCCGAACTTCTCCTGGATGAACTTCTGGGTGTTGTGCAGGATCACCGGCCGCAGCTGGACGTTGCCCGGCTTGTAGACCCCGTGGACATTGCCGAAGGCGGCGGCCACGGTGAAGGCGTCGCTGATTGCGCTCAACTGCTCGTAGGCGTAAGCCACTTCCTCGGGCTGGGTGTAGAGGCGGGCGCTGTCCACGTCGGTGTTGTCCACCCCGTCCTCCTCACCGCCGGTGACGCCCAGTTCGATCTCCAGGGTCATTCCCAGCTTGCTCATCCGCTCGAGATACGGCTTGCAGGTCTCGATGTTCTCCTTGATCGGTTCGTTGGAGAGGTCGATCATGTGCGAGCTGTAGAGGGGGATGCCGTGGGCCTTGTGGAAATCCTCACCGGCGGCCAGCAGGGCGTCGATCCAGGGCAGCAGCTTCCGCGCGGCGTGGTCGGTGTGCACGATCACCGGGATGCCGTAAGCCGAGGAGACCTGGTGGACATGGATGGCGCCGGAGATGGCTCCGGCCACGGCCACGGCGTGCCCCTCACCGGGCATTCCCTTGCCGGCGAAGAAGGCCGCGCCGGAGTGGGAGAACTGGACCATCACCGGCGAGTCCACCGCCGCGGCGGTTTCCAGCACGGCATTCACCGAGTTGGTGCCGACGACGTTAACCGCTGGAAGCGCAAATTTGTTCGCCTTGGCCACTGAAAATATCTGCTGCACATCCTTCCCGGTGACCACGCCGGGGGCGATCTGGTCTTTGAGCTTCGACACGGGACTCTCTCCTTTTGTTCCTGACCGGGCTCTCGACGGGCTGCCGGCCGCTGTTTTGACATCAGATCAGCCGGGCGTGCCGGGTGCCATCCCGGCCCGTCCGCAGGATCTCCATATTAATTCATTCTTCCGCCGGATCAAATGGGGAATCGGCAATTGTCGCCGTGAGGGCCGGTTTCAGTCCACGTGGCCGTCGAGCACCCGCAGCACCTCCCACTCGCTCGACGCTTCCATCAGCATCTGGTGGGCGGCGGGATAGCGGAAGATCAGGGCGATTTCGCGGTAGATCTTGAGGTAGGCCGCTTCCTCGTGGCGCGGGCCGATGATGGAGAAGAAGAGATGCACCGGCTGGCCGTCGGGCGCGTCGAAGGGCATGCCGCTGCCGGAGCGGGAAAATCCCAGCACCAGGCTCCGGGCCTGCATGGTGCGGACGTGGGGGATGGCGATGCCCGAGCCCATGGCGGTGGTGGCCCGCTTCTCCCGGTTCCAGAGGTCCTTGAACAGCTTGGTCTGGTTGAGCACCTGGCCGCCGCCGTCGAACAGGCCGCAGATCTCGGTTATCGCATTGCGTTTCACCGAGCGGACATACTTGTCCCGGTCGTAGTCCGGGTCCTCGGGCGGTTCGTCCCGAGTGGACATCTCGAAGCAGACAAATCCCCCGCGAATGATCTGTGAAAGCCTCATTGCTCTTCCTGACACCAGGTTGTGGAGGGGGTCACGATCCGGTCAGTGTTCCGGCGTGCAGCGGATCACCCGCCACTGTGCGTGCGGAGTTCCGATCCAACCTCCAGGCTGCCATCCTCCGCCGCGCCCCATTTCAACCGGGCACGTGCAGGGACGCGATGCTCATCTCACCACCGCTATTCTATTCGATGTATCCCAGCTGCCTCAACTGATCGCGGGTCCCGTCGGTCATCGGCGCACTAGACTGCTCGAGGCCCAGCTTCTCGTTGAGGGCGTTGATCTCCGCCCAGCTGGCGGCGGCTTCCGCCGTCATCCGGTCCCGCAGTGCCTTGTCCGACCACATCAGGTTGTTCGCTTCGAGGCTGTCGCTGTGCAGATCGAACAGTTTTTCGCCGTTGCCCGGTTTGCGGCGAAAAACGTATTTGTGGCCATCGGCGATCAGCGCTACCTGGAACCGGGAGCGTTCGCTGATCAGCGGTGGGGCGGCTTCGGCCCGGTCGGTCAGGTCGCCTCCGCTCAGCAGGGCCGAACGGTCGATGCCGGTGACCAGTGCGGGGTCCCAGTTGATACCGCACCAGGCGAGAATGGTGGGGCCGAGATCCACCAGGGCCACCGGTGTGCGGATCACCCGGCCGGCGGGTAGCCGGGTGGGGTGCACCATGATCAGCGGGACGCGGATCAACTCGTTGTAGAGCGAGGAGCCGTGGCCCAGGCCGCCGTGGTCGAGGAACTCGTCACCATGGTCGGCGGTCACCACCAGCAGGGTATTCTCCAGCAGACCCATCCGCCCCATCTCGCGGACCAGGGTTTCGATGTGCTGGTCGGCAAAATGAAGGGCCCCGTCATAGAGTCCCTGGATGAATTCCATATCCCGTGGACTGGGCGGGGTGTCGGGGATCCCGTTGGTATAGACGGCATGGCCGTTTTCAAGGGCCGGGGGCACGAACATCCCCCGGTGGGGCTGGGGCGGCTCGTAAGGGAAGTGGGTGTCCATCAGGTGGATGTAGAGAAAGAAAGGCCGCGTGTGGACCTGCGGTTCGGCGCCGAGCCAGCCGAGAACGTCGCCGATAACTGTGTCGGCCTTGGCCACCGGCCCGCGGGAGAGGTAGCGGTAGACGTCGAATCCCTGGTGAAAGCCGAACACCTCCTGCAGGTGCGGGTTGGCCACGAACCCGGCGGTGAGCATCCCGGTTTCGGCGAACCGCTCGGCGAGGGTGGTGGCCCGTGCCGGAAGCACGTCGCCTTCCCGCCCGGTGCTGCCGTGGGCCACGGCCTGGTGGATCGAGGGGTGCAGTGAGGTGAACATGGAGGCCACCGAGGCTTTGGTGGCCGGGGCCTGGGAAAAGGCCGCGTCGAACCTCACGCCCTGCCCGGCCAGGCTGTCGAGAAAGGGGCTGGTGGGGCGCGGGTAGCCGTAGCAGCCGAGGTGGTCGGCGCGCAGGGCGTCGAGGGTGATCCAGACCACGTTGACTGGCTCTGCAGGCCGGCCGCAACCGCTGCCGGCCTGCAGAGCCAGCAGGGCCAGCAGCGCCAGGCAGGCCAGGGCACGGACGATGATCCTCGGTTTCGCAATCCGGCTCTCTGGGTGGTGCCGCGGCGCGGCATGGGATACCATAATCGTGAACGCCTCCGGGTGTCAAAACGAGGCAGATGCCCTAGCCAATTACCCTACTGGATGTAGCCGAGGCGCTTGAGGCGCTCCACGCGTTCGGCATCACCCGCCGGGTCCACCGGGATCGCGCCCGGATTCCAGGGGGTGCCGATCCGCTCGTGGCTGGCGATGCGGGGCAGCTCCGCCGGGCTGCCGGGTGCCATCGCCTGGGTCAGTACGCGGCCCGGCATATCGGCGGCCGCGGGAATCCCCATCAGGTGCAGAATGGTCGGGGCCACGTCGAGCACGTGGGCCTGGCTGAGGAAGTGTCCGTCGTCGCGGATTCCCGGGCCGGAGAGGATCAGCACGCCGGCTGGTGCGATGGGGGCGCCGGGGGTGATTCGGCCATGGCCGCCGGACCAGGGGAGGTTGCCGGTGCCGCCGAACCCGTGGTCGCTGAGGATGACCACGGTGGTGTCGGGGCCGAGCACCTCGAGCAGCGAGGCCAGGTATTCATCCATCAGCTCGTAGTAGCGCGGGATCACCCGGCCGTAGCGCTCGATCTCCTGCGGGTCGATCCGCTGCCGGGGAAACTCGTTGGGGTAGGTGAAGTGCCAGTAGAGGTGGCTCACCGTGTCCACCCCGGTGAAGTAGGCGGCGGCCACGTCAAACGGCCCGTCGGCGAGGATTTCCCGTGATATCTTCAGTGTCGACCGGTCCGACTGGTAGACATACTTGAACTCCGGCAAGAAGCTGCCCATCCGGTATTCTGCCTTGAGCAGGTATTGGTCCATTTCTTCCGCGTCGAAGTGGAGGAAGCGTTCCACCGCCGCGGGGTCGATCATCTCCGGCCGTTCCACCTGGGCCCTCACCCGGTCCAGCAGCCCGACGGGGTAGACGTCCTCCGGGCCGAGGGAGTCGCGCTTGATCGCCGCCTCCATTCGGGTGTAGGGCACCCGGTCGCTCACCATGCAGCTTCCCTCGCCAACCTGGTCCGCCGGCCAGCTGGCCCACCAGCCCACGGTGGCGCTGGTGCGGTCAAAATCGCCGAGGATGTTCCAGTAGGCCTTGACCCGCCGCATTTTCGAGTTGGGCAGCGTGGTCATGCTCACCCCGGGCACCCCGTCGAAGCCGAGGATTCCATGGGTCTGCGGGAGCACCCCGGTGGCGATGGTGGTCCAGATGGCGGGGGAGACCGTGGGCTCGAGAGTCTGCAGATTGGCCCGCACGCCGTTCCCGGCCAGCCGGGCGATGGTGGGCAGTTTGCCGGCCTTGATCAGCGGATCCATAAAACGCCAGGTGGCGCCGTCGATGCCGAAGATGAAGAGGCGCTGCACCAGTTTCGGGCGGTTGGCCACCTGGTGGATGCCGGCGGCGGTCTGGACCGCTGCGGGAACAGTCTCATCCCCGGTTTTGCCGCCACGGCCGCACCCTTCCGTGCCAATCAGTAACACGGCCAGGATCAGGATCAGTACAGTAAGAATCCTGTTGCCGGAGAGACCACCGGCCACCGCCGGCCGCTGTTCAGCGATGTGCGACATACTCCAGCCCCCCCCCTGCGCGGCGTATTTAAACCGCTGCCGCGTAACGGTAGCAAGGGACTTCCGGAGATGTCAATGTGGTGCTGAAATTGGAGACTAGTAAATGTCCCGAACGATTTTTTCCTTGAACTGCCAGTCATAGGTAAAGAAGATCGTGTCCACCACCACGGTGTAGTCGGTTTCCACGGTTATCTGACCCGGCTCGCGTTTGACCTCGATCTGTTCCCCGATGATGGGCAGGCCCTTCTCCTTGGCGAAGCGGATCAGGTTATCCTTGATCACCTTGTCGTTGCGGTGAGCGGCGAAACTGGCCTCCTCGCTCATCGCGTCCTGAAAGGAGAATGCCTTGACCCGCACCGGGATGAACTTGACCCCGAAATAGATCAGCGCCAGCACAATCAGCAGAAAAACAATGTTTCCCAGGGTGCTCTTCCCCTCGTCACCAGTACAGGTCCTCATTGGTCGTCCTCCTCGTGGTGCGGATGGGCGTTTTCACTGTCAGGATATCGGCAGGCAGAAAATCCGCACACTCTGAATATTCGGCAAATTCGGTCGGTTACTGAAGCAAAGAAAATAGTTTATGGCGTTGACACCGGCGGGTGAATCAGATATCTTTTGCCGCCATGGATATGGATACGACACAGATCGACGCTGGAAAGAACCTGCATTATCTCGACAATGCGGCAACGACGTTCCCCAAGCCGCCGGAAGTCCTCAGTTTCATGATGGACTTCTGCGCGCGGGCCTGTGTCAACCCGGGCCGTTCCACTTTTGACCTGGCTTTGGAGGCCGAAACGGTCCTGTTCACCGCCCGCCAGAAGCTGTGCGAGCTGTTCAACGGGGACGACCCGAATCGTCTGGTCTTCGGCTACAATGCCACCGACGCGCTCAACCTGGTGATTTTCGGCATCTTGCGCAAGGGCGGCCACGTGGTTTCCACCCGTCTGGAGCACAACTCGGTGCTGCGGCCCATCGCCCACTGCGAAGACGATTTCGGCGCGGAATCGACCCTGATCTCCTTTGACGGCAACGGGTACATCGATCCCGAGGACATCCGGAAGGCCATCCGGCCCGACACCAGGCTGGTGGTGGTCAACCATGGATCAAACGTCATCGGCACGGTTCAGCCGGTGGCCGAGGTGGGCGCCATCTGCCGCGAGGCCGGCATCCCCTTCTGTGTCGACGCCGCCCAGACCGCGGGGATGTTTCCCATCGACATGAAAGCGATGAACATCGACATCGTCGCTTTTACCGGGCACAAGTCACTGCTTGGTCCCACCGGCATCGGCGGGCTCTGTGTGGGCCAGGACGTGGAAATCCCACACTCCCGCGCCGGCGGCACCGGGGTGGCTTCCGCCGTGCGCCGGCACCTCGACATGTATCCCTTCCGCATGGAATACGGCACACCGAACATGGTGGGTGTGGCCGGGGTGCTGGAAGGGGTGAATTACATCGGACGCGCCGGCGGAGTGGAAAAAATCCACCAGCACGAGATGGATCTTGCCCGCCCCCTCTGGGAGTGCCTGCGCGAGACCGAGGGGATCACACTCTACTGCTGCAATTCCCTGGAGAACCGCACACCGGTCTTTTCGTTCAACATCGCCGGCTATAAAGACCCGGCGGAGGTCGGCATGTTTCTCGACGTCGACTACGACGTGGCCTGCCGCACCGGTCTGCAGTGCGCGCCGCTGGTCCACGAGACCATCGGCACCTCCCCCGACGGCACGGTCCGGCTCAGCCTCGGACCGATGAGCACCGAGGCGGACATCGCCGCCGCCATCCCCGCAGTGCAGGCGCTGGCCGCCGGCAAGCGGTAGAAGCGGCTCCCTACCCTCGCCTGAGGCCCTTTGCTTTGTTGCCGGCCCTCTCCTCCCCGTATTTCTATTTTCTTTCGGCATTTGCCTTGACTGGACTCATAACTTCGTCTGGAGTTCGAGAGCAAGGCGCCGGCCGACGAAAGAAGCGGAGCATGCTTTTGTGGTATGTGACGCTTTTTGAGGAGGCCGGCAACAGAGCAGAGGGCTCCAGATGAAGTTATGGGTTTTCCCATCCATCTCCAGTCAGCTTCAGTTTGCTCACCGCGTCCAGGGTCAGATCGTGGGGGCCCTTGCGGGTGAACTGCTTGACCCCGGCGGCCGCGATCATCGCCGCGTTGTCGGTGGTCAGGCCGCGGTTCGGGAAGTAGACCTCGACCCCGCGTTCGCTGCAGGCCTCGGAGAAACGCTCCCGCAGGTGTGTGTTGGACGAGACCCCGCCGGAGACAAAGATCGAGCGGGCCTTTTGTTCCAGCGCGGCCTTGAGCGAAGTGTGGAGCAGTGAGCGGATGGCGGCCCACTGAAAGCTGGCCATCAGGTCGCGGCGGGCCTCCTCCGCCGCCGGGTCGAGCAGCGATGGATCGTCGGCCACCGCGCGGACCACCGCCGACTTGAGGCCGCTGAAGCTGAAATCGAGGCTGCCGTCACTCATCGAGGCCGGCCGGAAGGGGTAGGCGTCCTCGCGGCCGCCCCGGGCCGCTTTTTCCACCACCGGCCCACCGGGATAGCCCAGACCGAGATGCTTGGCCACCTTGTCGAAGGCCTCCCCGGCCGCGTCATCCCTGGCCCGGCCCAGGGTGCGCATGGTCTGGCCCACGCTCACCAGGTGGATTTCGGTGTGGCCGCCGGAGACCACCAGAGAGATCGCCGGGAGCTTCGGCTTGGGGTGCGAGAGAAAGATCGACTCCATGTGACCGCGCAGGTGGTTCACGCCGGCCAGCGGTTTTCCGGTGGTGAAGCAGATGCCCTTGGCCGTGGACAGGCCGACCAGCAGGCTGCCCACCAGTCCGGGGCCGCAGGTCACCGCCACCAGGTCGACGTCGGAGAGCTTGATGTACGCCTGCTCGAGTGCTTTCCGGATCACCGGGATGATCTGCTCCAGGTGGCTTCGCGAAGCCAGTTCGGGAACCACTCCACCATAGCGGCGGTGCACATCCTCCTGGGAGGAGACGATACTGGAGAGAATCTCGCGTTCGCCGTGCAATACGGCCGCCGAGGTGTCGTCGCAGGAGGTATCGATGCCGAGGGTGATCATATTCCCTTGCCGTTTCCGTTCGTCTCCGGCCGGTGGCCGGGGCTGGGGAGAACACCGTCCAGAGGCGGAACGGCCACTCCCCGTTCGGTGTCACTGCCGGCGGTGCGGAAGATTTCCACCGCCCCCAGGGCCATGGCCGGGGCGCCGCGCACCGTCAGCCTGCGAATGGCCCAGGCCGCCTGCTCCGCGGGCCGGCAGACCAGCGCCGCCATCTGCTCCGGCAACCGCCGCTGGTCGAGGACCATCAGGGCCCCGTCCGCGGGCCAGACCGTTGGTGTCAGGGTCGGACCATGCGGCAGTTCCAGGCCCAGGCCGTCGGTGTAGCTACGGAACCCGGCCTCGGCCTCCCGGTCCAGTGGCTTCGATTCAGGTTCTGCTTCACGGTGCATCGTCCCCTCCAGCGCAGGCAGGAGATGATAGCCCAGCCGCCTGTGCCCGAACAAGATACACTATCCCGGCGGTTGTCCCGGGGCCGTCCGTGGACCCTTGCCGGCACTTGACGGAACCCGGTTCCACGGATAACATAACCTCCTTTTTCCGGCACTATCTGCAGGAGTGGAAAACGCAATGGCCTGGTTCAGGAAAAACACGGCGAGCAAGGGCACGGTGGCCGGTTCGAGGAAGAAGATCCCCGAAGGCCTCTGGACCCGCTGCAACAACTGCAAGGAGATCGTCTATTCCAAGGAACTGGCCAGAAATCTCCACGTTTGCCCCAAGTGCGACTACCACTTCCGGATAAGCGCCAAAAGCCGGCTGGAACTGCTTTTTGATGACGGCAAGTACACCGAATTCGCCACCGGCGTGTCCTCCATGGATCCGCTGCAGTTCAAGGACACCAAGCGCTACAAGGACCGGCTGAAAGCCTCCATCGAAAAATGCAAGATGCCCGACGCTCTGGTGGCGGCCAGCGGGAAGATGGGCGGGAAGCCGATCATCATCTGCGCCATGGAGTTCAGCTTCATGGGCGGCAGCATGGGTTCGGTGATGGGCGAAAAGATCACCCGGGCCGTGGAGAAGGCCCTCGAGGAACGCTCGCCCCTGATTGTGATCTCCTGTTCCGGAGGAGCGAGGATGCAGGAAGGCGCCCTCTCGCTGATGCAGATGGCCAAGATCAGCGCGGCGCTCTCCCGGCTGCACAAGGAGGCGATCCCCTATATCTCCATCCTCGCCGATCCAACCACCGGCGGTGTCACGGCCAGTTTTGCCATGCTGGGCGATCTCAATATTGCCGAGCCGAAGGCCCTGATCGGGTTTGCCGGCCCCAGGGTGATCAAGCAGACCATCCTCAAGGATTTGCCCGAGGGGTTTCAGCGGTCGGAATTCCTCATCGAGCACGGCATGCTGGACATGATCGTGGACCGCAAGAACATGCGCAGCACCCTGATCCGCTGCCTTGACCACCTCTACCACAGCTGATCCCGGGGGAGTATTGCCTCCGGTCCTCCATGAACTACGCTGAAACCATCGACTATCTTTTTGGCCTGTCCAACGTGGGGATAAAGCTCGGCCTGCGACGGATCCGGGTTCTGCTGGAGGCGCTCGGCTCACCGGAGCGCCGGATGCGCACCGTCCTCGTGGCCGGGACCAACGGCAAGGGCTCGGTGGCCGCCATGATCCACGCCGTGCTCTCCGCCGCCGGGTTGCGGACCGGCCGCTACACCTCGCCCCACATCATCGATTTCGAGGAGCGGATCGTGGCTGGACGCCAGCCGATCCCCAGGGAGGACGTGGCACGGATCACCACCCGGCTGCGGGAGTTGGTGCGGTCGCTGGTGGAGCGCGGCGCACTGGAGAGCCATCCCACCTATTTCGAGCTGGTCACCGCCATGGCCCTGACCCACTTTGCCGAGCAGGGGCTGGATGCGGCGGTCCTGGAGGTGGGCCTTGGCGGGCGGTTTGACGCGACCAATGCCGTAGATCCCGATATATCGGTGATTACCCGCGTGGCCCTGGACCACACACACTTTCTCGGCAGCACCCTTCGTCAGGTGGCCTTCGAGAAAGCGGGTATCATCCGGCCCCGCCGGCCGGTGGTCACTTCCTGCGAACCGGGCGATGCCCTGGACGTGGTCCGGGAGGTGGCCCGGCGCTGCGGCGCCGATCTTCGGGTGGCTTCCGAGCTGTGCCGCCGTTCAGAGGCAAGGCCCCTGGAGACCGGGGGATACCGCTTCGACCTGAGCACTCCCGAGGCGTCCTACGCGGACCTGCATCTGCCCTTGCGCGGGGAGCACCAGTTGGAGAATGCCGCCGCGGCCGTGCTGGCCCTGGAAACCCTGGCCCGGCAGGGGCTGCCGGTGGACGAGGCCCGGATCCGGGAGGGCCTGTCGTCGGTGAGCTGGCCGGGAAGACTGGAACTGGTGCCCGGGTCGCCGCCCCTGCTTTTCGACTGCGCGCACAATCCGGACGGTGCCCGGTCCCTGGCCGACTATCTGGACCGGGAGGTCAACCGGCCGGTGACGCTGCTGTTCGGGGTGATGGGCGATAAAAACGTCGAGGAGATGACGTCGCTGCTCTTTCCCCGGGCCCTCCGGGTGGTGCTCACCCGGCCGGACTGCAAGCGGGCCATGGAACCGATGGAGGCGGCCCGGATCGGTGGACGCTACGCGGCCGAGATGCACCTGGAGCCCGATCCCCGCAGGGCGCTGGAACTTTCCCGACGCCTGGCCGGGCCCAACGGCCTGGTGCTGGTGGCCGGCTCGATCTTCCTGGTCAGCGACATCAAGAAAGTGGCCCCAGGTGAGGTTATGAGGCCGCTTCCAGCAGTCGGTGATATACCGCTTCGGTCCCGTCCACCATCGCCTGGACACTGAATTTCTCGAGCACCATCCGCCGGCCGTTCCGGCCCAGGCGGGCCGACTCCTCGGGATTGGAGAGCAGCTTCTCCACCGCTTTGGCCAGCGGATCTGGTTCCCCCGGAGGAACCAGCAAGCCGGTTTCGTCGTGCCGGACGATTTCGGGGATTCCGCCGGTTTCCGAGGCGGCCACCGGCAGTTCCATGGCCAGAGCATCGAGGATCGAGAGCCCCAGACCTTCGGTGAGCGACGGGCAGACGGCCAGGTCGGCGGCGGAGAGCAGACGGTCAATGTCGGTGCGGAATCCGGCAAAGAGGATGTGATCCTCGACACCGGCATCATGGCTCAGTGCCTCCAGGTTTCGTCGCAGGGGGCCGTCTCCGGCGAACAGGACGCGAAGGCCGGGCCATTCCCCTCGAAGCAGCCGCACCGCTTCGATCAGTGTCCTGTGGCCCTTGATCTCCACCAGGTTGGCCACGCAGATCGCCAACCGGGCCTCGGGGGGCAAATTGAATTCTTCGAATACAGCGACCCGGGCCCCGGCCACCCGATCTGGTGGAACGATACCGCTGGGTACCAGGTCAATGTCAGCGGAATCGAATCCCGCATCGATCAGCGACTGCTGCACCGCCCGGGAAATGGCCACCACCCGGTCGATGCCGCTGCCGTATTTCCAGCGGTTGAAAGGGTCCCGCCGCGGAGAGTGGTTGAACCGCCTGGAGACCACGCGGGGCCGGAACCGGGTCAGTGCGCCGGCCACGACACCCATGGTGTGCGCCCGGGAGGAGTGCATGTGCATCAGGTCAAAGCGCTGGCTGCGGATGATCCGGGCCAGGCCGAACACACCCCGGGGATCGACCTCGCCAAAGGAGGCGAGGGGGAGGACGCGAACCGCGGCGCTTTCCACCCGGTGGCGGAGAATTCCATCGCGGTGGCAGACCAGGACGACGCGGTGTCCTTTGCCGGCCAGGCCTTCACAGAGGTGGGCCACCTGCTGCTGGCCGCCGCCCCACCGGATTTCCGTGTCCACTTGCAGCAGGTTCATTACCATGGTCCCATCCTCTCCGCCGGGGCGGAAGCCGCGGTCATTCCGGCCGCCGGGCGCGGAATACCTGGACGCATCGTCAGCGGAGCATGCGCAAGAATAGTAGTTCAGTTGGACTTTGGAAGCAAAGGGGGAAAGGTTCGAGAGAGTTGGAGGGGCCCCGGTCGGTATTCAGACCCGACCGGGGCGTAGTTTCGTTAGGAACGTTGGCTGGTCATGATTCGACCTGCCGGGGGGACATCTTATGATGGCAGGCCGGCTCCGAAGAGCCGGCAAATCTATTAATTAAGCCGCTTCAGCGGCTGGGGAAAAAAACCCTTCAATCGGCAATCCTCTTTTTGGGATTGCATCTGGCTAGCAGAACCCCTCGCAAGGAGGAGGTTATGTCCTTCTTTACTGGGCTATCTCAACCGGTTGTGCCGGGAGAGACCACCCGAACTTCAGGGCAGCCAACGAGCATCTCTTTGAGCGCCAACTCCTGATCACCACCCGTCTGGGCCAGTTCGACCTTGAGGTGGATGACCAGCGACTGATCTCCGTGCTCCCTCGTCAGCGCCGTGCAGCTGTAAAGGCGGAGATCCGAATTCGAGCGGCCGTTGCCGCATCCGATTTTGAGACATCCGGGGAAGGGTGGAACCCCTTCCAGACCGGCCGCCTCAAGGATACCCTCGCCATCCCGGGTGAGGTCGGCCACCGCCCGGCACGGTGAGGAATAACGGCGTGCTGACAATTCCTGCCAGCGCTGCTCTAAAGCTCGTTCAAGCTGCCCGGCAAGTTCCAGTTCCGTTTCATCAGGCACTTGGATATTGCTCACAGCGTTGAATGGTCCAACAACCTATTCAGTTTTCATCCGGCCTTATGCCGCTGCACGTCACTATCTATACGCAAACAATGTGCCAGCGTTCAGAAGAATTTGAAAATAATTTACAAGTCGATTGTTTACAATGCGTTAGTCTTATTTCTAATCCCATCTGACCGTGGATTAATAAATTTCACATTGCCCTAATACGGGCAATGTGCCGAAATATGGGCATTTCACTCTCATTTTTGATGTCTTCATGCCGGCGTTTTTACGGTTCGCTGCAGGATTTTACACTATCTTCCAGGGATCATCAGAGGGGGATATGGGCCAATCACGACCTTGACTTTGGGTGCAAGTTATAGATTTTAAATATTTTACTGGTCCGATGCGTCCCTGAGGCGACAGAGGTCCGGATGTCCAGATGGGTGGCCGCGGGTTTCCGAACCCGTCACAGTCAACCCTGGTTTACAGAGGTGGATACAAAAGTGGACGGTTCGGATCGCTTTAGTTCCCAGGGAGGACAGGCCCGGTGCGGCTGGAGGTGATCAGATTGACAGCCTGTTGACCCCTCTGCTATTTTCGCTGCATTCTGTACTCCATGGTCGCCGGTGGCCGCACGAAGCTCAACCGGCGAGGTGCGGCAGTCGAGCCACATCACCGGGAAAGGATCGTATTGAGAGCGACACTTCTCCTAGAAGACGGGTCCGAGTGGGCCGGGGAACTGTTTGGCGGTTGCTTCCCCGCCTCTGGTGAAGTGGTCTTCAACACCGGCATGGTCGGCTACCCGGAGAGCCTCACCGACCCGTCCTATTCCGGCCAGATTCTGGTCCTGACCTACCCTCTGGTGGGCAACTACGGCGTACCCCAAAGCCGCATCAATGGGACGGCCGACCTGGCCCGCAGCCCCTTCGAATCGGAGCGGATTCACGCCCGGGCCCTGGTAGTGGCCGAATACTCCCGTCACTATTCCCACTGGCGGGCCGCCGAGAGCCTGCACGCCTGGCTCGACCGGGAGGGGATTCCGGGGATCACCGGGGTGGACACCCGGGCGCTGACCAAGCGGCTGCGCCACCGGGGCACGATGAAGGGGCGGGTGATCCTCTCCGACCGGGAGAGTCCGGCGCCGGAGCCGGAATACGATGCATTGGTGCAGTTGGTCAGCGTGACCGAGCCGACGATTATCGGCAGCGGCCGGCAGCGCGTGGCACTGATCGACTGCGGCGCCAAGGCCGGTATCATTCGCAGCCTGCTGCAGCGGGGGGTCAGCGTGCTGCGCGTCCCCTGGGATTACGATTTGAGCAGTGAGCGGGTGGATGGGGTGGTGATCTCCAACGGCCCCGGTGACCCCAAGCTGTGCGGGCCCACGGTGGAGAACGTCCGGAAACTGATCGAGGACGGCAGCATCCCGCTGTTCGGGATCTGCCTCGGGAACCAGATCATGGCTCTGGCCGCCGGGGCCGACACCTACAAACTGAAATTCGGCCATCGGGGCCAGAACCAGCCCTGTATGCGGGTTGGCAGCCGGCGCTGTCACATCACCTCCCAGAACCATGGCTATGCGGTGGACGACCGGAGCCTGCCCGAGGGCTGGCAGCCCTGGTTCTTCAACGCCAACGACGGCACCAACGAGGGGATCAGGCACCGGGACAAGCCGCTGCGCAGCGTGCAGTTCCACCCCGAAGCCCGGCCCGGCCCGGTGGACACCGATTTTCTCTTCGACGAGTTCGTCGCCATGCTCGGCAGCAAGGGGGGCGGCAAATGAAATCGACGATCACCAAGCCGAAGAGCGTGCTGATTCTCGGTTCCGGGGCACTGAAAATCGGCGAGGCCGGAGAGTTCGACTACTCGGGCAGCCAGGCGATCAAGGCGCTCAAGGAAGAGGGTATTCACGTCATCCTGGTCAACCCCAACATCGCCACCATCCAGACCTCCGAGCACCTGGCCGACCGGGTCTACTTCCTGCCGGTGGAGAAGGATTTCGTGGCCGGGGTGATCGAGCGGGAGCGTCCGGAAGGCGTGCTGCTCGGTTTTGGCGGGCAGACCGCGCTCAATTGCGGGCTCCAACTGGAAGCCGACGGTGTTTTCGAGCGTTACGGAGTCAGAGTGCTTGGCACACCGGTGGCCGCGATCCGGCTAACCGAGGACCGCCAGCTCTTCGCCGACAGCCTGGCCGAGATCGGGGTGCAGGTGCCCCGCTCCAGGGCCGTGGGCGCGGTGGAGGAGGCGCTGGTCATTGCCGAGGAGATCGGCTATCCGATCATGATCCGTTCCGGGTTCTCCCTCGGCGGCCTGGGGTCCGGGATCTGCCCCACAAAAAAATCGCTGCGCGATACGGCGGTCAAGGCGCTGGCCCTGGCCGACCACATCCTGGTGGAGGAGTATCTCCACGGCTGGAAGGAACTGGAATACGAGGTGATGCGGGACGGGCAGGACAACTGCGTCACCATCTGCAACATGGAGAACCTCGACCCGCTGGGCATTCACACCGGCGAGTCCATCGTGGTGGCCCCGAGCCAGACCCTGAGCAACGAGGAGTATCACCGGCTGAGGGAGATCTCCATCCGGGTCATCCGCCACCTGGGCATCGTCGGCGAGTGCAACATCCAGTTCGCCCTCGACCCCGAGTCGGACGAATGCCGGGTGATCGAGGTCAATGCCCGACTCTCCCGCAGTTCGGCCCTGGCCTCCAAGGCCACCGGCTACCCGCTGGCCGCGGTGGCCGCCCGGCTGGCCCTCGGGTTTTCGCTCACTGAGATCCCCAACGCGGTGACCAGGGTGACCATGGCCTGCTTCGAGCCGGCGCTGGACTACGTGGTGGTCAAGATTCCGCGCTGGGATCTGCGCAAGTTTCGCCGGGCGGTGAAGACCATCGGTACCGGGATGAAGTCGGTGGGCGAGGTGATGGCCATCGGCCGCACCTTCCCCGAGGCGCTGCAGAAAGCGCTGCGCATGCTGGAGATCGGCGCCCGCGGGCTGATCGGCGACCAGCAGATCAGCTTCGACGACCTGGAAGAGGAGCTGCGCCACCCCACCGACGAGCGGATATTCGCCCTGGCCCGGGCCATGGACGCCGGCTGGACCCTGGAGAAGATCCACGACCTGACCCGCATCGATTTCTGGTTCCTGCATCAGATCGAGGAGGTGGTCCGCATCGCCGCCACCCTGCGCCAGTTTGCCGGCGGTGACCTTCCGGGCGGCGTGCTGCGGGAGGCCAAGCAGGCCGGGTTCGCCGACGAGCAGATCGGCCTGCTCATCGAGCGCAGCGAGGACGCGGTGCGCCGGATGCGGCGCAGCCGGGGCATCGTGCCCTGCGTCAAACAGATCGACACCCTGGCCGCCGAGTATCCCGCGGCCACCAACTATCTCTACCTGACCTACCAGGGCCGCGAGGACGACGTGACCTTCGACCAGAAAGGGGAGTCGGTGCTGGTCCTCGGCTCGGGGGCCTACCGTATCGGCAGCTCGGTGGAGTTCGACTGGTGCTGTGTCAACGCGGTGCGCACGCTGAAGAAACTGGGCTACCGCACGCTGATGGCCAATTACAATCCGGAGACGGTGAGCACCGACTATGACGAGTGCGACCGGCTCTACTTCGACGAGCTGAACCTCGAGACGGTGCTGGAGATCTGCGCCAAGGAGCGGCCCAAGGGTGTGGTGGTCTCCATGGGCGGCCAGGTGCCCAACATCCTCGCCCCCCAGCTGGCCGCGGCCGGGCTGCCGATCCTCGGCACCTCGTCGGCGAGCATCGACCGGGCCGAGGACCGCCACAAGTTCTCCAGCCTGCTGGACAGCCTGGGCATCGACCAGCCGGAGTGGACCGAGGTTGCGTCGATAGAAGAAGCGGCCGCCTTTGCCGAAAAGGTGGGCTACCCGGTGCTGGTTCGCCCCTCGTACGTGCTCAGCGGGTCGGCCATGGGCGTGGCGGTGAACGGCGAGCAACTGGCCCGCTTCCTCGCCCGGGCGGAGGACGTCTCGCTGGAGCACCCGGTGGTGGTGAGCAAGTTCATCATGGGGGCCAAGGAGATCGAGATGGATGCCGTGGCCGCGAATGGCGAGGTGGAGATGTATGCCATCTCCGAGCACGTGGAGAACGCCGGTGTCCACTCCGGCGACGCCACGCTGGTCCTGCCGCCCCAGCGCACCTACCTCGAAACCACCCGGCGGATCAAACGGATTACCAGGGAGATCGCCCGGGCGCTGGAGGTCAGCGGTCCGTTCAACATCCAGTTCATCGCCCGGGAGAATGCGGTGAAGGTGATCGAGTGCAACCTGCGCGCGTCGCGCAGCTTCCCCTTCGTTTCCAAGGTCTGCAAGGAAAACTTCATCGAGGCCGCCACCAAAGCGGTGATGGGGGAGAAGGTGGAGTGGCGCCGGCGCTCCTTCTTCGAACTGGACTATGTGGGGGTCAAGGCGCCGCAGTTCTCCTTCACCCGGCTCCACGGTGCCGACCCGGTGCTGGGAGTGGAGATGGCCTCCACCGGGGAAGTGGGCTGTCTCGGCGATACGTTCAGTGAGGCCTTCCTCAAGGCGATGCACTCTGTGGGCTACCCGCTGAGCATCGGCTCGGTGCTGCTTTCCACCGGCCCCATCGAGAGCAAGGCCGACTTTCTCGAGTACGCCCGGATTCTGGCCTCCATGGGCATCCGTTTTTACGCCACCCGGGGCACCGGCGAGTTTCTCGCCCGCAACGGCCTGGAGACCACCATCCTCCACTGGCCGCTGGAGAAGGGGGAGCCGAACGTGATGAGCACCATTGCCGACGGCAATGTGGACCTGGTGATCAACATTCCCAAGAACTTCCAGGAGGAGGAGGTGACCAACGACTACCTGGTCCGCCGTCAGGCGGTGGATTTCGGTGTCCCGCTGGTAACCAATCTTCAACTGGCCAAGCGCCTGGTGGAGGCGCTGCAGGGCATGAAGCGTGAGGATCTGTTAATCAAGAGCTGGGAGGAATATTGAACACCGCCATGACGGTGGTTCGATTCTTCAGCAATTTCCTGTATCATTGGACATAGGCACACATCTGAAATTCAAGATGACCGGAGAACCTCGGAAAGGGCGCAGGCGGATGCGGGAGCGGACCTGTTCGGTCTGCAGCGCCGAGGGCCTGTTCTGCTGGCACTGCGCTGATTGCGGCTTCATGATCTGCCAGGTCTGCATGGATGAAAACTCCTGGGGCCTGACCTGCAACAACCTGACTTGGGAATGTCCCGACTGCGGGTCAATACATTCTTTTTAGAGCGGAGGCGGTTTCATGGTTCCCTATTCTGTCTGGCGCCAGGCGTTCCGGATACCCTGGGTCCGGGAGAACAGCGACGCCGTGCGGTTTCTTTCCGACGTCTTCTACCTCCTGCTGGCTCTCTATCGCAGCCACCGCTTCCACGACCTTCAGCGGCTGCAGTCGACCTACTTCCGGATGATCGACTCCTTTGCCCAGAACGGCCGGGCCGAGGCCAAGGACACCGTGGACCGCCTGCTGGCCGTCCCCTGGTTCGGCGAGCGGCGCCGCGACGTCTACCGCCTGATCGTGGCCTACAACCGGATCGTCGAGCAGGTGGACCAGGGGGATGTGGGCGCCCCGGGTACCTTCGAGTCCCAGGCCAAGGTTCTGCACTGCGTCGAGGATTTTGTCCGCAGCTTCAAGGCGCTCACCGACTTCGGGGCCGAGGACGAAGCACGGGTGGACGGGCTGGTGGAAGACCCCGCGGCGATGGACGCCATGCTCAAGGAAATCTTCGCCGAAGTCGAGTGAAGCGGCTCCATAACCCCAGCTTGCGGCCCGATAACGGCGTTGCCGGCCTCCTCGAGAAGCGTCACATCCCACAAAAGTATGCTCCGCTTTCTCGTCGGCCGGCGCCTTGTTATCGAGCCACAGCTGAGGTTCTGAAGCCACTTCAATTTCTGAACAAACTTGGAGAAGAAAAGAAAAGGGGGACATCGCGGTTGCGACGTCCCCCTTGAAATGTACGAAAAATTTATCCCGCCCCTACTGCGGGGGGCGGGTGTTGCCCTTGGGCAGGCTCAGGTCGAGGGCCAGTTCCTGGGCCGTTTTAGCCGTGAGCAGGTTGATCAGGTCCTGCGAGCCCATGGTGCTGCCGGTGCCCGACCCTCCCATCACCAGGTTGGGCACCCAGTTACCCTTGTAGTTCTCGATGGCCTGGGCGTAGCGCTTGTTCACGTCCGTCCAGGCCTCCAGCTTCTGGGCCAGGGCGCCGTCGGCCTGCATCACCCGCCGCTTGTATTCCGAGTCTCCCTCGGCGCGGAGCAACTGCATCAGCTTGTATTCCTCGGCCGCCGTCTTGTCCAGCTTGGCCACCTCCAGCCGCTGGGAGGCCTCGGTCTCGGCCACTTCCTTGCGCTTGCGTGCCTCCACCACGGCCCGTTCCTTTTCCACCTCGGCTTCGTACTTGGCGGTCATCACGTTGGCCTGCCCCTGGGCTTCGGCGGTGAGCCGGTCCTGCTGGGACTTCTCCGCCTCGGCCTTGGCCGCCACGGTCTTCATCATCGCGTCCCGCTGGTTGCTGATCTGCTGCAGCACGCCATGCTCGTAACCGAAGTCCTTGTCGAGGAAGAACTGGGTGATCCGGATCTCGTAGAGGGCCAGCGAGTTCTGCTTGCGTACCGGCTGCCCGTCGGCGGAGTACTTGATGTGCACGATCCGTTTGTTTTTCTTCTCGCCGGTGGCCGGGTCGATGGTCTCCCGCTCCTCCGATTCGGTGATGTAGACTCCGTTGAGCACCTGGTCCCAGGCCAGTTGGGAGAACTCGGCCCGGCGGCCTGAATAACTCTCCTCGGCGCTCATCAAGGAGGCGGTGAGGATCAGCGCCTCGGCGATGGCCGGCTTGACCAGCGACTGGGAGATATGGTCGTAGCTGCGGAACTTGTTGTGGATCTGGGTCATCGCCGCCGGTGTCAGCGGCAGCTCGAAACGGGCGTTGCCGGCAAGCCTGGCGATGCCGCCGTCGTTGAAGCGCACCTCAATGGCCGCGGATACGGCGCTGTCCTCCACCTGATCCGCGGGGAGCGCCTCGTCAGTAAAGGAATAGGTACCGGCCTGCTTGTATTCGGTGACCAGGCCGAACCACTGGCCGAACATCCCCGGATCGGAGTAGATATCCAGAGTTCCGGTGACCGGCATCTGCCGGAGCTTGATATAGCCGGCGTTGTTGGTCTCCACCAGGTATTTGGAGAAGATCCCGGCCACCGCCAGGATGATGACCAGGATGATGACGATCGATATGGGCGCCTTCGAGCCCCCGACTTTTGCGGCCATGTTGTGCCTCCTCCTCTATGGTTTGTTCCCGGGCAGGATTATTGCCCGGTGTGTTGACCCTCGGATTTGTAATCTGGTACGTGGATAGTATACGTTTTGGCGAGTATAACAGTTTCGGGGGGGATTGTTCGACAGAATCAGCGCCGGCCGTTGCGGCCGATCCCCAGCTTGCGCATCCGGGCCTGGAGGGTGGTGCGTGGAACGTCGAGCAGCTCGGCGGCGCCCCCCTTGCCCGACACCTTCCACCCTGTTTCCTCCAGCGCGGAGATGATGTGCTCCCGCTCGGCCTCATCGAGGGTGGGGAAGGAGTGGCGGCCGCCGCGGATGTTCAGCCGCGCTACGGCCCTGATCAGCGGCACCAGGTCCAGGGCGCTTGTTTTGGCCAGGATCATGCCCCGCTCGATCATGTGCTCCAGCTCGCGGACGTTGCCCGGCCAGGAGTAGCGGAGCATCTCGCTCTGGCTCTCCCGGGTCAGCCGGCGCACCGGTTTCTTCAGCCGTTCGGCGGTGCGCAGGGCGAAGTGGCGGGCCAGGGGGACGATATCCTCCACCCGCTCACGCAGCGGCGGGATGTGGATCGGGAAGACCATGAGCCGGTAGTAGAGATCTTCACGGAAGTCGCCCTGGCTCACCGCCCGCTGGAGGTCCTGGTTGGTGGCCGCCACCACCCGCACGTCCACCCGGATCAGGCTCTCCCCGCCCACCCGTTCGAACTCCCCCTCCTGCAGCGCGCGGAGCAGCCGGGCCTGGGCCTCCAGCGGCATGTCGCCCACTTCGTCGAGAAAGAGCGTGCCGCCGTGGGCCAGTTCGAAACGGCCGATGTGCCGTCTTTCGGCCCCGGTGAACGAGCCCCGCTCGTGGCCGAACAGCTCCGACTCGATCAGGTCCCGGGGCAGGGCGGCGCAGTTGACCCGGATCATCGACTTCCCGGCCCGGGGCCCCAGCTCGTGGATCGCCCGGGCGATCAGCTCCTTGCCGGTGCCGGTCTCGCCGGTGATCAGCACGGTGATGTCGGTGGAGGCCACCATCTCCGCCTGCTCCAGAACATTCTGCAGGGCCGGGCTGGCACTGATGATCTCGCCGAGATTGCTTTTCGCGGCGACCTCCTCCTTGAGGTAGATGTTCTCCTCCTGCAACTGGCGGCTCAACTGCTCCACCCCCTTGAAGGCGATGGAGTGGGCCACGGCCAGGCTCAGCTGGCGGCCGACCCAGAGGAAGTTTTCCAGGTCGGTGCGGGCATAGGCCTCGTGGCGCCGGTCGCCCATGAAGAGCAGACCATAGGGG
Organism: Acidobacteriota bacterium; assembly: GCA_032127265.1. GTDB lineage: Bacteria > Acidobacteriota > JAQAZP01 > JAQAZP01 > JAQAZP01 > JAQAZP01. Next base: position 12,214 of record JAQAZP010000103.1, on the reverse strand, counting down.
CGGCCGGCCACCTCCAGACGGCAGGCCATGCAGGACTGGATCCCGGCCTCGATCAGTCCGGCATAACTCTCGTGCCGGGTGATGTACAGCATCAGGCTGGGGATCAGCACCGGGGTTCCCCGCACCAGAGCCTGGTCGACCATCTCCCGGGGCAGGTCCCGGCACTCCTTTTCCGGCAGCGGGAACCCGGGGATCGTCGCGCGGACCAGCGGGGTCCGGCCCAGCTCGCTCGTGGCTTCATCCACGGCGAAGATGCAGGCGATGGTGTGCGGCAGCACCGGCTGGAGCCGCTCGGAGACCAGCAGGAACAGTTCCGGGATGTCCAGGGTGGCGGCCATCACCTCGCCCACCTGCTGCAGGGCGCGGCTGGTGGTCAGCTCCCGCACCTCCTCCAGGGCCACGGCCACCGGCGCGGCCAGTTCGGTGAGCAGGGCGAGGTGGAAGTCGTCGTAGACCCCGGGATCGCGGTGTACGGCGTAAAGCACCCCCAGGGGCCGGCCCCGGCTGACCAGCGGGATCACCATGTGGCTGCGCAGGCCAATCTCCACCAGCAGGGGCGCTTCGGCGTAATCGGCTTGGGCGGTGTCTTCGATGCGGAAGGCGCGGTTCTCGCGGATCGCCCGGGCCTTCAGCGTATCGTCCGAGGGCAGGGAGTAGATCTTTTCGATGGCCTCGGGCAGCTCATCCCGGATGTCCATGATCAGCGGCCGGAACTGCTGCTTGCGGGCGTCGTAGTTGTAGATTCCCATGGCGTCATGGGGGATGAAAGGGGAGAGCGCGTCGTGGACGGCGTCGAAAAAATCCTCGAAACTGATACAGCCGGCCAGGGCCTGGGAGACGGTGCCCAGGGTGTCGCGAATCACGCCGCGGTCCCGGGGAGTCGAGCTGGCATCCTTGGTGACCATGGTTTCATTATCGCAGGGTTGTGAACCATGGAGCAAACGACCGGTGGTCGACCCGCGAAAGGACGGAAGGACCGGAGGGTGCTAAAATAGCATCGTCGCCCTGTCCGTGGGCGGGAGGGGAGAAGCCATGTTCCGGATCATGGGATGCCGCCGCAATCGACTGCTGAAGACACCGCTGGACGAGGCCCAGCGTGCCGTGGTGCAGCGCGCCGTGCCGTACTGCCGCCGGTTGCCGCCGGATCACCGGCAGCGGTTCGCGGGGCTGGTCCAGGTCTTTCTTGACGGAATCGACTTCGAGGGGTGCGGCGGTCAGGAAATCACCGACGAGGTGCGGCTCACCGTGGCCGGCCGGGCCGCGGTGCTGCTGGTGGGCCGGGAGGGGGATATCTTTTCCAAGCTGCGCACCGTGCTGGTCTATCCGTCGGAGTATCTGGCCCCGGGAGGCGAGATCATGTCGGACGGCACGGTTTTCGAGGGTCAGGATTCCAGGCTGGGGGAGTCCTGGGCATCCGGGGCGGTGGTGCTGGCCTGGGACGAGGTGCTGAGCGGTGATATGGCCCCCCGGGGTTGCCTTGACGTGGTGTATCACGAGTTCGCCCACCAACTGGACGCCGAGAACGGGCCGGTGGACGGGGCGCCGTTCCTTCCCTCCCCGGCGGCACGCCGACGGTGGGCCGAGGTGTTGGGCCGCGAATACCATCACCTGGAACAGCAGGTCGAGTGGGGCCGGCCCACCTTCCTCGATCCCTACGCGGCCACTCATCCCGCCGAGTTCTTTGCCGTGCTCACCGAGTATTTCTTTGTCCGGCCGGTGCCGCTGCAGCACCACCACCCTGAGCTCTACGAGCAGCTCAAGGCCTGCTTTGGTCAGGACCCGGTCTCCCTGCTGTAGATTTCGTTTGAATGAAGCATCCGCCAACAGAATTCTCAGCAAAGCCGCCATTGCATCCCTGATAGAGCACGGTCTATACTTTTTCCCTTGTCCCGTGACATGTTGATGCGCTGATATGCGACCGCTGCCGGCCATGGGCAGCCGGGATGGAAGGGGAGTTGAGATCAATGAAAAGTGATGCCGGCTGGAAGTGGTTCGCCGGGTTTGGTTGGAAGGTGGGCGTGGTGATCGGAGGCTGTATCGGCTTCCAGGAGGGCTTTCTCGCGGCCACGGCCAAGACGGGTACCTCGGTCGACGTCCCCCTGACCCGCGTGGCCCAGCTGGTTCAGATCTACTTCACACCGATTTTTGCCGAAATGCTGCTCTGGGGCCTGCTGGGCCTGCTGGGTGCGCTGGCCCTGCATCTGGCCTTCGGCCGCTGGTTCCGGTTCTTCAGCACAACGGAGGGCTTCATTCCCCTGTTCAGCGGCCTGACGGCCGGCCTGGGGAACACCGTCTTCGTTTTCTTCCTGCTCAACAACAGCTTCGGCCTGGCCCTGTTGATCGATCCCCAGAAGCTGCTCTTCAACCTCCGTTTGGTCTTTTCCGGCATACTCACCGGGCTGGCCGTGGGATTCCTGGTCCGCACCGTGCGTACACGGGCCTGGGGCCACCGGGTCAAGTCATTCCTCGTGGCTCTGTCGCTGTGGGTGCTCCTGCTCACCCCGGCCGCGTTGTGGGTCAACCGGGTGTATCTCAAATTCAGTTTCTCCCTGCTCTTTTTTGGCGTGGCGGCACTGTTCCTGCTGCTCCTGGCCGCTACGGTCTGGCTCACCGCAGCCTGGCTCTCGCCCCGCTATCTCAAGGGATCGTCGCGGTATCCGCTGGTGCGCCACCTGTCCCTGCTGGTGGTTCTGTGTCTCACCCTGCCCGTGTTTCTGCCCTATCTCGCCAGGCCGGCCGAAACGGAGGTCCGGGTGGATGGGCTTGGTAAAGGTGTTCTGGACCGCAATGTAATACTTGTCTCGGTGGACACTCTGCGGGCCGACCGGATCTCCAGCTCGGGCAACGATCCCTGCAATACCCCGAACTTTGATCGGCTGGCCGAGGAGGGCATCCTCTTTTCCCGTGCCCAGGCCCAGTCTTCCTGGACCCTGTCCTCAATCTGCTCCATGCTCACCTCGATGTACCCCACGGCCCACGGGGTGCTGGCGATGCAGGATCAGCTGGACAGCATGCGCGAAACGGTGGCCGAAAAGGTGGCTGCCGGGGGCTACAACACTGGTGCGGTGGTTTCCAACGGCTGGCTGCTGGAGCCTTTCGGCGTTCACCAGGGCTTCGCCGTTTTCGATCACATGAAACACCGCTTGCGGGCCGCCTACTGGACCGGTCACCTCTGGTATCGTGCCGTCAAACCGGTTTGGTGGAAGGTGAACCCGGTGCAGGACGAGGGTCAGGATGAGTCGGTCAACTGTGCGTTCAACCTGCAATACGCACTGGAGTTTCTCGAGGCCAATCGCTCGAGCAATTTCTTTTTCTGGCTCCATGTGATCGATCCTCACGAACCCTACGTGGCCCGGGACCGCTGGATTGCCGATGCGGGCCGGGACTACCAGGGGCACCAGATCCAGCGGCTCAACTCCGGGATGGTCGTCTCCTATCGCACCGGCAGGGTTCTGAACCGCGAGGATCGCCGGCATATCGAGGATCTCTACAACCGGGAGGTGGAATACACTGACATGGTCCTCGGCCAATTCCTCGACCGGGTGAGGCAGTTGGGACTGACCCGCAACACGATGATTATCTTCACTAGCGACCATGGAGAGGAGTTCTGGGAGCACGACAGTGTCTCCCATGGCCACACCTGCTTCACCGAGCTGGTCAACGTGCCGTTGATCATCCGTCCGGCCGACGAGGAACAGCTGGAGCGGAACCGGAGTATCGCAGCCCAGGTCAGCCTGGTGGACCTGGCGCCCACCATCCTCGATTTCCTCGGACTGCCCGGCCTGGACTACGCCGAGGGTTTTAGCCTGCTGCCGGTGATCCGCGGCGAGGAGGAGCCGGAGGACCGCCCGGCCTTTTACGAGGCGATGGCCTACTTCGGTGAAAAGAAGGCTGTGAGCAATGGGCGGTACAAGTTCGTGCTCAGCGAGGTGACCGGCCGGGAGGAGCTGTACGACCTGCTGGAGGACCCTGGCGAACAGCGGAACCTGATCTACGAAAGGCCTGACCTGAGGCTGGAACTCAAGGGACTGCTGATGGATCACCTGACACGTCAGCGGGAACTGGCTTCCATCCTGGAAACCAGCGGTGAGAAGGCCGAGATCGATGCCGAAACCCGCGCCCACCTGCGGGCCCTTGGCTACCTCAACTGAATGGATCATTAAACCACCAGCACGGGGTGGTGGATACAAGGAGGACTGCCATGCGGCCTGAAAAATACGTCAGCAAGCACGGCCTGGAAACCCACGGGATCCGCAACGTGCACCAGGTGCACTGGAACCTGCGAACCCCCGGGCTCTACGAGGAGATCGTCCGCCGCAGCGAGGGCTCGATCTCGCACCTTGGCCCGGTGGTGGTGCGCACCGGCCAGCACACCGGCCGTTCGGCCGGCGACAAGTATATCGTCGACGAGCCCACGACCTCGGGCCAGGTCTGGTGGAACGCGGCCAACCAGCCCTACCCCGTGGAGACCTTCGACCAGATGTTCCATCGGTTGATGGCCTATCTCCAGGGCAAGGACCTGTTTGTCCAGGACTGCTATGCCGGCGCCGACCCGCAGTTCCGCATGCCGATCCGGGTGATCAACGAAACGGCCTGGCACAATCTCTTTGCCCGCAACATGTTCATTCGGGCCCAGCCGGATGCGCTGCACGACCACGAGCCGCAGTTCACCGTGCTCCACGTGCCGAACTTCATCGCCAACCCCGAACTGGACAGGACCCGCTCCGAAGTTTTCGTCATCGTCAACCTGGCCCGCAAACTGGTGCTCATCGGCGGCACCAGCTACGCCGGGGAGATCAAGAAATCGATCTTCAGCGTAATGAACTTCTTGCTGCCCGGCCAGGAGGTGCTGCCGATGCACTGTTCGGCCAATGTCGGTGCGGACGGCGACTCGGCCGTTTTCTTCGGCCTCTCCGGCACCGGCAAGACCACCCTTTCCGCCGACCCCGAGCGGGCCCTGATCGGCGACGACGAGCATGGCTGGAGCGACCGCGGGGTCTTCAACTTCGAGGGAGGCTGTTACGCCAAGGTCATCCGCCTCGACCCCGCGGCCGAGCCGGATATCTACGCCTGCACCCGCCGTTTCGGCACCGTCCTGGAGAACGTGGGCTTCGACTGCTGGAGCCGCCGGGTGGACCTCGAGGATTCCACGCTCACCGAGAACACCCGCGCCGCCTACCCCATCAGCCACATCCCCGGGGCGCTCAGGGAGGGGATGGCCGGCCACCCGAAGAACGTGATCCTGCTCACCGCCGACGCTTTCGGCGTGATGCCGCCGCTGTCCCGACTCACGCCGGACCAGGTGATGTATCACTTCATCTCCGGCTACACGGCGAAAGTGGCCGGCACCGAAAGGGGGATGGGCAAAGAGCCCCAGGCCACATTCAGCGCCTGTTTCGGGGCGCCGTTCCTCCTTCTCCACCCCTTTGAATACGCCCGGCTGCTCAGCGAGAAGATCGAGGCCCACGGCAGCAACTGCTGGCTGGTGAATACCGGCTGGACCGGCGGGCCGTACGGCACCGGGCACCGCATGCCCATCGGCCACACCCGGGCGCTGCTCAAGGCGGCCATGGTCGGTGCACTGGATGGTGCCGAGTTCCGTAAGGACCCGGTGTTCGGGTTCGACGTGCCGCTGGACTGCCCCGGGCTGCCCAGGGAGGTGCTCGACCCCCGGGGCACCTGGGCCGACGGCGAGGCTTACGACCGCCAGGCTGCCGAACTGGCCGGCCGGTTCCGCGAGAACTTCACCCAGTACGAGGAGAGGGTGACCGACGAGGTGAAGGCGGCGGGACCCCAGGCTGGTTGAGTCGATGACGGAATGAAAAGGCCCGGTCGGGATTGATCCCGGCCGGGCCTTGCTTTCAAACAAGATATAACACGGAGAGGAAGAGGCTCAGCGAAGCCAGGCTCCCTCGGGATCCGCCTAGAAGTCCATTGCGTTGATCAGCACCACGTTTTCCTGTGCCGCGAGATTGCCCCCGCCGTTGTCAGCCACCAGCACAAGCCTGATGAAAATCTTGCGGCCGCCGGATGGACCGGCAATCATCGTCTCCAGGCCGTTGGGGAACCCGTCTCCCGTTTCGTCGGCTGTGGCAAAGAGCGGAACCGGCTCGAGTATCGGGAAACTTTCACCGGAGTTGAAAGCCACGGTGTACGGCATGTCGCCGCCGATGCGCACTTCGTTGAGGTTGGCGATTGCCTGTCGGATCGAACCCATCCCGATGGTGTAGTTGCTGTCAGGGTCATCGGGGAGCGATGTCGCTCCATTGACGTTGTAGAAAGCCCTGCCCGCCGGTTTGGCCGGGGCCCAGGCACAGGTGATTGCTTCCCGTTCCGTCGCCGGGTCGGCAGTCTGCAGGCCGCTGAGCGCAGCCGCCAGAGCGGCCCCGCTGGTGTCGTGATTCTCGAGCAGCTTGAGCTGATCGTAGTTGGCGAACTGGATGCTTTGCCAATGCATGATGTCGAGGGTGTGATCCTTGCCGGCGATGCTGAGATCGCTGTTGTTCGAAAGATAGTAGAAATTGAAGCGGTAGATGTCGATCCGGGCGTTGTTGGCTGCGTCCACGTAAGGGGCAATCGATTCGACAAAGAGCAGGGCATTGCCCACGCTGGCGGCGACAAATGGGTTTTCCGTGTCGTCGGCCATGCTCGGTGAAAATGATCCCGAGACCTCGATGGTGGGCAGTGTGGTGCTGTCCAGCGGATTCGGTGCGCCTGTCAGATCCAGGACCGCAAGGTATTCGTTGCCTGCGGTGCTGTTGTCCAACAGGCGTTTCGACTGCAACGCCTCGGTCTTGATCTGGTTGACCAGCCGCTGGCCGAACTCGCCCAGGTCGTTGTGGGATTCGAGGAAGAGGTTGGTGCGAGCGGTTCCCACCAGGATGCCATAGGTCATGATTCCGACGACGGCGAAAAGGAAGAGAACGATAATCAACTCGATCAGCGAAACCCCGCCATCCCGTTTCAGTTTTTCCGGACGCTTTATTTTGATCCCGTTCATGGTCGTTGCCTTTCGCGGTCCCGTTGCTGACTCCTCTACTCAATAGCGGTCGATGAGAACTCGGCGCTGGTGATATGAGTAGTGGCTCGGGATGAGTTCCCTGAATGCCTCCAGGCGAAGCAGGTAGTTCCCCTGGGGGTAGTCTGTCGCGCTTGTGAGATTCCAGGTCTCCTGGGATGAACTCGAACATTCGTGAGCGTCGTCCGGGCGTTCGCCGGCCTCGGTCAGTGATCGGTCCTGCACGTAGCGCCAGGTGGCGCCATCGTCCGGCGAGTACTTCAGTGCGTAGATCATGGTGTCGGATTCGCTGAACCCTTCCGAGTATGTGTCGAGATACTTCTTGTTATCCCAGCGGAACCACTCGGTGTCCCAGGTCACGGTCTCCACACCGGGGTTTTCCAGGCCGTCCGCGGCCGAGGGTTCGGTGATTTCCACCCGGGGGATCTGGTGCATCCGACCATCCGTTCCCGGAACACCGGAGCGCAGTACGCCGTAGATCAGGCTCATGAAGGTAAAGCGGGTGAAGTACCCCTCACCGCTGTAGACTCCCTTGTCGAGGCCGTTGGCCACGACAAAGCAGTAGTCATCGGTAGTCAGGTCCATTTCCGTATTGGTTGCGCTCTGCATCTGGATCAGCGCGCTGGAGTATTTTCCGGTGGCATTGGTGTAGTACTCGGAGAGAAACTGGTTGGTGTTGTGCACGTTGGTGTACTCCGGCATGTCCCATTCCGGAGGGTGCGGCGGCGCATCGAGGTTGAATGGCCGGGCCGCCGGAAAATTGGTGGGCAGCGGGAAGTGGAAGATGCCGGCCATCTCCTCGCCCTCGGGCTGCAGGGTGCCCGAAGCACCCTGGTTGAAGGCATGGCTGAACGGGCCGCTGCTGTCACCCTTGGCATTGAAGAAGGTCCCGGGCCCGTGAACGCCGGTTTTCCTGGTCCGCGCCTTGTTGCACCAACCAAATGCCGAGTGGGAAAGGTCGTTCCATTTGACCTGGTAGAACAGGCTCGAGGAGAGGTTGCCGTTGGTCTGATAGACCGAGTTGGCGAGGTATTCGGTGTCGGGAAATGTCTCGCCCAGCCAGGTCAGGCCGACCCACTTGGCGTCACCGCTGTTTGCCGCCTCCTCGATGGTCCGGGTGCCGTCCTGCTTGTCCTTGCGGTGGTAGCTGCCCACATACCCCTGGTAGGGTTGGCCGTTTACCGGGATGCCGTCCTCAAAGCCATTGGCGTCATCGGCCCCGACTTCGCCGCCCAGACCGATGAAGTAATTGGTGTAACCGGTCATCGAGGTGTAGAGGGTGCCGGATTGCAGCAGGCCGCTGCGCACCAGGTTGCAGGCCCGCGGGTAGTCGACTTCGACATAGTGTGAACTCCAGCCGTAGTCGGCCCGGTCGAACCCACTGTATCCCGGCATGGCCCCGTTGTCGATCCAATACCAGTTGTAACCGTGGCGCAGTTTGACGTCGAGATACGGATTGTGCCGGGGGTCGCCGATCAACTGGTAACGTTCGGTGGCCGGCAGGGTGGCGTTGCCGATCCAGGCGTAGGTCTCTGAGAGGTTGTAGGGATGGTTGTCCGATTCGCCGGTCTGGTTGACGGCCAGGCCCGAACCGTCGAGCAGGTTCCAGCTGGTCACGTCCACGTCGCGGTCGGTGATCCGGGTCTGGACGGTAAGCCTGTCATTGTCGGGGATCACCCGGTTTTTGAGGGTGATGATCCATCGTGCCGTGTTCTTCGGATTGTTGGATGTCTCGGTCAAGTCCTGAATGAAATCGCTGTGCACCGGGCAGGGGATGTAGTCCAGGCCGTACAGCCGGTCGTTGACATCCAGACCGCTGGCATTGCCCGCGGGGGCGCCATAGGCGCCGCTTGCCTGCGGGCAGGTCAGCGGCGTGTTGTAGAGGCAGATGACGGCGGCAGTCTCGTCTTCCGGTGTACCCCCATCGTCCGGGACATTGAACACCCGAAAACACATCCAGTCGGTGGCTGGAGAGTAGGTCAGTTCCCGGTCGTTGAGCGTGCTTGCCGGAATGTTGACATAGTTGTACATCGTGTTCATGTCGATGGGCGGTGCATTGGGGTCGTTGTTGGCCGGATGGCACCACCAGCTCACCGCCCCCCCGCGGATCAGGCTGACCGACAGGTCAGGGTCACCGGTATTCCCCTGGGTGAAGGTGTCGTTAATGACGATTCCCGGCAGACGCAGGACGATCATGTCGTCCATTATGTTGACGTTGTCTCCGGCGTCCACGTTTCCGGTAGCGTTGTAAAAACAGTTCGCCTGGGGGTCCTGTTTCAGCGGCCGGTCCGCGTAGGCATAAACCCTCAGGGTCACATCATCCGTGTTCTGGTATTCCAGCTTCTCCGGGTGGGTCACCACGCGGATGCCCTGCCGGCTCCCCCCGTTGTAGTAATTGTCGAAGCTGGTTCCGTCGGTTTCCGGGTCCTTGGCTGCATCCGAGAAGTTACGGATCGGCGGGATGGGGAGCAGTTCGCCGTGGAGGTTGATGATGATCGCGTTGACGAATTCCTCGGGTGAACTGTTCAACCGCTCGATCAGTTCACGGTAGCTCACCTCGGTGTCCTGGGGTCGTCCGGCCCTGATCCGCAGTTCTTCGGGATAACGGACCGCGTGATTGAACTGGTCGGCCAGGGCATAGGACGTGGCGTTCTGCATCGTGCCGTCCACATTGAGCCGGCTCTGGAATGTCATCGGGTCGTAGTAGAGGAAGTTGTCCGAGACGCGGATCAGGCCCGGGTAGTGAAAGGTCCAGTTCACAGCGGCCTCCGGGCCGCCGGCCAGGTTGAGGAACGGTGCGTAGAGCTTGTCCCGTCCGTAGCCCATGCGGGAGATCCAGTGCAGGCGAAACTCGAGGCCCGGGTTGCGGGACTGGAGGTCGATGAAGGAGCTTTCTATCATCGGCCGCAGGGCTGACATGTGCACCCACCAGTCGGGGACGTTCTCCAGGGCGACGCAGTACACGTCGTAGACCTGGCTGGGTGGGAAGTAGTCGGTGATAAAGGTTCGGATCACCGTGGTCACGTCGGCCAGAACCTTCTGCGCTTCCCCGCCCTCGGCACGGTAGAGTTTGATGTTGACGACGCGCAGGTCCCGCGGGTTTTCGGTGGGCAGGGCGGTGACCCGGACATTACGCAGGTAGTGCCAGTTATTTCCGGAATCGAGAACGTTTTTACTCAGTGGATCGTCGGGATCCACCACGCCGCGCTGGGTAGTGAGGATGGTGTTGAAGGTCTCACCGTCATCGAAGTTGTCCAGCATCGACGCCGGGGTTTCGCTGCCGCTCTCCACGTAGGCCCGCAGTTCATTGACGATCTGGATCGCCTTCTGGGTGGCGAAATCTTTCTCCTTGTTACTCTTGGTGGTGGTGAAGGAGAGGCCGACGTAGTTGGCGATCATGATCAGCGTGGTCGAGAGAAGAAAGAGCGAGATCAGCATCTCAGCCAGCGAGACGCCGCTGTCACCCTTTCTCAACTTCTGTTTACCTGTTCTGCTTGTCCAGTTCATTGTATTTCTCCGGTTTTGCCAGCGGCCGTAATCGGGCTCATCAGATCCCCCCCCGGTTGGGCGCGTGGTAGGGTGACCGGGAAAAGCGGTACTGCCCCAGTTTCTGGCGTACCACGCTCAGGATTTCGTCTTCGTAGATGATTTCTGCCATCTCCATTCCGCCCCGGACGTCGCTGTCACCGAGTACGATCACCGAACCGCTGACCAGCGATGGTGATCGTTGGGTATAGTCCCCATTGACCACCACCAGTCCGGAATAGTAGGAAGAACTGTTATCGCTGAGGGTCAGGTTGCCGTTGACCACCAGGGCTCCGCCGCCGTAGAGCGGGGTGGCCGAAGTGAATGTCGCATCACCGTCGATGTAAATGATGCCCAGGTCCGGTAGTCGGATGGGAAGCTCATCCACTGAAGTGGCGTAGATGTCGGACATGTTCTGCAACTCTTCCGGGGTGGTGGCAAACACCCTGGTCACCAGGGCGGAAAAGTCGTCAGCTTCACCGGCAAACACCGAAGCCCAGGCCCTGCCGCCGTCCACTTCGCCGCGGTTGGTTCTCGTCGTACCCCCGCCCTGCTTGTCCCAGACCAGGGCCAGACCGTCAAAGCCGCGGAGCCGGCCACCGGTTTCGATGATCACATGGCCCACATCGGAGATCAGCGCCGCTGCCGCGGTGGGTGCGATGGGCAGCCGCCGGATTTCACGGGCCAGGGTCACCCGGCGGATCACCCGGTTCGGCGGTTCGTTGTATGCCTTGGTCGGGTCGTTTTTCTCGAAGACCACCCCACGGCTTTCCAGATACCAGGCGGTTCCCGCTGATGCTGCACCCGCATCGGCCACCCGTTGGTTCGAGATGTCCTGGACCACGGGATCGCCGGTTACCGGGTCCACCTTCATCACCTCATAACGGCCGTAGAGATCGGTCTGGGGGCTGATCTCGATCTCCCGTACGATGCCGATTTCCGGATCGTCGGTGTCATAGATGTTGTTGTCCGGGTCAAGGATCGGAGTGAAGGCCACCACTGGCTGGGTTTCCTGCCGGCGGAACCAGTAGAGTGCGTCGGTGAGTCCCGCTTCGGCCACGCTGGTGGCCTGCCCCCTGAGATGCAGTTCGTGAACGATGGCGTCCCGGGTGGTCATCAGCAGGGTGAGCCCGACGATGATCATCGAGGAGCCGAGCAGGACGACAAAGAGCGCGAGAAGGATGGAAGATCCAGTATCGCTTTTTCTTTTTATAGTGTTCATGTTGAATACCTTTTCGCTTGTATCTTCGCTCATGCAACTCCTCGACACATCGGTTGCCGTTCTTTACCAATAGCGCAATGATAGAGAGCAATCCTGATGCCAGGATGTGTTGATACTGGAAATCGGCTCAGAAAAAGCCGGTCAACAGAGAGGATTTGATCTCGATGTGATGTTGGATTTCTGACCGAAAACTGAACAATGCTCAAAACTGTTACATTATCGTAATGACCTGATCATTGGCTTCCATCGAGCAATTTCATGCCGCTTCGTCATCGATTCGGTCATTGCACCTGTGGGACACCACCAGTTGGTTTTCATCCTGGCCAGGCGCCAGCTGAATCGACGTGGTGAACCTATGGTCTCCATAATTTGTCCCATGGGAGTTCCAATGGCATACTCCACATCCACGCCTGCTGATGGACTGGCAACAGTTCACGGATGAAGCACCA
>JAQAZP010000102.1:0-8401 GCA_032127265.1 Acidobacteriota bacterium | reverse complement strand
GGTCGCCGTGTCCATCGCCGTCATCCGCGAGGCCTGCTCGGAGGCGTATGACTCGAAGAGCGCCTGGGCGATGAGCACCCGCACCACCCGCGGCACCAGCTGGGCGACGATTTTGTCCTCCCCCGGCTCGAAGATGGGGTCATAGGCCTCGGCCGGCTCCTGGTCCATTTTCGTGGCAACGGGCAGCAGCCGGGTGGTCTTGACCAGCGGGGCCATGATCGACTTGAAGAAGTTGCCGATCATGACGACCTCGTCGGCACCGCCCTCCTGGAAGAGGGTGATCAGTTCGTCGGCCACCGGGAAAGCGTCGCGGTAGGAGAGTGCCGAGAACATCTCCACGTGCTTGACCCGGACGTCGTAGGGCCGGCGGCGGAAGAAGTCCCAGCCCTTCCTGCCGATCAGGGTCAGCCGGACCTTCTTGCCCTCGCCGATCAGCCGGTCGATCATCGCCACAGCTTCGCGGAGCATGGTGGAGTTGAAACCGCCGCAGAGCCCCTTGTCCGAGGTGACGATCACCACTTCGACGTTGTGTACCTCGCGGGGGGTGGTCAACGGGTGTTCGCTCACCTCGGGGCGGGAGAGCAGGGCGCCGAGAAACGCGTCGATGCGACCGGCGTAGGGCCGGGCGCCTTCCATGTTTTCCTGGGCCCGGCGCAGCTTGGCCGCGGCGACCATCTTCATCGCCTTTGTGATCTGCTGCGTGTTTTTCACGCTGCGGATCCGGCGGCGAATGTCCTGAACGTTTGCCACGGTTAGCCCTCCTTGACCGCCACGCCGCGCTCGGCCTTGTAAGCCTTGCACGCCGCGGTGATCTTCTCGCGGATCTCGTCGGTCATCTCTTTCTTGTCACGGAGCGTGGCCAGGGCTTCGTCCTCGTGGCTGCGGAAATACTCGATGAAGCCCTTGTTGAAGGCCTGCACCTCGCTCACCGGCACATCGGTGAGCAGGCCGGAGATGCCGAGGAAAATCTCCACCACCTGTTCTTCCACCGGCATCGGCACGTATTGCTTCTGCTTGAGCAGCTCCACCATCCGTGCGCCCTTGGCCAGCTGGTTCTGGGTCGCCTTGTCCAGGTCGGATCCGAACTGGGCAAAGGCGGCCAGCTCGCGGTACTGGGCCAGGTCGAGACGGAGCGAACCGGCGACCTTGCGCATCGCCTTGTTCTGCGCGCTGCCGCCCACACGGGAGACCGAGAGGCCCACGTTCACCGCCGGGCGGACGCCGGAGAAGAAGAGGTCCGACTCGAGGTAGATCTGGCCGTCGGTGATCGAGATCACGTTGGTCGGAATATACGCCGAGACGTCACCGGCCTGGGTTTCGATCACCGGCAGCGAGGTCAGTGAACCGCCGCCCAGCTCGTCGTTGAGCTTGGCCGCCCGCTCGAGCAGCCGGGAGTGGAGGTAGAAGATGTCTCCGGGATAGGCCTCGCGGCCGGGGGGCCGGCGCAGCAGCAGCGAGATCTCGCGGTAGGCCACCGCGTGCTTGGAGAGATCGTCGTAAATGGTCAGGGCGTGCTTCCCCTGGTCGCGGAAGTATTCGCCCATGGCGCAGCCGCTGTAGGGCGCGATGTACTGCAGCGGGGCGGGGGAGCTGGCCGAGGCGACGACCACGATGGTGTGTTCCATGGCGCCGTGATCTTCAAAGGTCTTCACCACCTGGGCCACGGTGGACTGCTTCTGGCCAATGGCGACGTAGATGCAGATCACGTCGCCGCCCTTTTGATTGATGATCGTGTCCACGCACAGCGCGGTCTTGCCGGTCTGCCGGTCACCGATGATCAGCTCGCGCTGGCCGCGGCCGATGGGGATCATCGAATCGACGGCTTTGAGGCCGGTCTGCAGCGGCTCTTTCACCGACTGGCGGTCGATGACGCCGGGGGCGATGCGCTCGATGTTGGAAAAATGGTCGGACGGCACCTCACCCTTGCCGTCCAGCGGCTGGCCCAGCGCGTTGACCACGCGGCCGATCAGGCCCTCGCCCACCGGCACCGACATGATCCGGCCGGTGCGCTTGACCGTGTCACCCTCCTTGACCAGCGACGAGTCGCCCATCAAAACAGCGCCGACATTGTCCTCTTCGAGGTTGAGGGCGATGGCGAACACGCCGTTGGGGCACTCGAGCAGCTCACCGGACATCACCTTGTCCAGGCCGTGCATCCGGGCCACACCGTCACCGACGGTGATCACCGTTCCCACCTCGCTGACATCGATCGAGCTTTCGAACTGCTCGATCCTCTCTTTGATGATCTTGGAAATCTCCGCCGCGTTGATGTCCATGCGACTACTCCTTCATTAGGCTGAGCTTCAACTGTAAAAGCTGGCTCTTTACGCTTCCGTCGTACAGCGTGCTGCCGATACGGTAGCGGAGCCCGCCAATGATCTCCGGGTCCACCGATTCCTCGAGGATGATCTTCTTACCCGTGCCGGCCGCGATGGCCTGCCGGATCTCGTCCCGTTCCTGGTCTTCCAGCTCCGCCGCCGTGGACACGTCCACACCGAGGATGCCCTGGTTCTCCCTGAACAGGCCGCGGTAAGCATCAACAACTTCGCCGATCTGGTGCAGCCGGCCGTTTTCGGCCAGCAGGCGGACCAGGTTGCCGACAAAGGCGGAGAGCCCGAGGTGGGGCAGAAGCTCGAGCATCACCGACCGCTTTTCCTGCTTCTCCGCGGTGATCAGCGAGAAGAAGGCACGGACCTGTCGGTTCTCGTCGAGCCAGGCCTGCAGCCCTTCGAGCTCCTCGCGCGCCTGGTCGGCGCTGTTGTGCTCAAGCGCTACGGAGAGGAGGGCTTTTGCGTAGCGATTGCCGATTGCTGTTCCGATCACTTTTCGCCTCCTACCCGCTCGAGGCTGGCGGTGAGAATCCGCCCGCGGTCCTTGTCGTTGATCGCTTCACGCACCAGCTTCTCCGCCGTCTCGATGGAGAGCTCGGCGGCGTAGTCGCGCAGCTGGCGCCGGGCACTCTTGCCCATCTGGTCGAGGTCCCTGGCCGCCTGCTTTTCGATCCGTTCGCATTCGGCCTGGGCCTGGGCCACCATCTTCTTGCCCAGTTCTTCGGCGTCGTGCCCGCCCTTGGCCCGCATCTCGGCCAGCTCCTGCTCGAGGTTCGCCACTTTGCTCCTGGCCTCGGCCAGTTCGGCCTGGGCCTGATCCCGCGCGTCCCGCGCGTCATCGAGCTCTTTGGTGATGTTTTCGGAGCGGGAGCGGAGGAAGGCGGCGATGGGCTTGGCCAGGAAATAGCCGAGCGCGCCAAAGAAGACAATGAAGTTGACCGTTTTCCAGAACAGGGTGCCCCAGTTGACCCCATGGTGCTCGGCAGCCCCGTCACCGCCTTGCCCGCCGGTCTCGGCCAGAACCACCGTGGGGGCCAGCAGCACCAGCAGCACCACGGTCGCCGCCAGGATTATCAAGGGAGTTCGTCTCATCAGCGATTTCTCCGGTTCGGTTGTTGTCGCTTCCCCGCATGGCGGGGGAAAACTCGAAGTCTCGGTCAAGCCAGCGGGCGCCCGAGCACCTGCTCGGCGATCTGGCGGGCCATCAGCGGGATCTCCTGGGCCATGGTCTGGCGGGCCGCGGCCATCTCCTGCTCGAGCTCCTTCGCTTTTTCTTCCTTGATGCTGGTCAGCCGGGTGGTGGTGGCTTCGAGCTTCACCCGGCCCTCCTCCTGGGCTTGCGATCGTGCGGCGTCCTTCATCCTCACCACGTCGGAGCGAACGTTGAGCAGTCCCTGCTTCCGTTCGTTCGCCAGACGCTCCAGCTCGCCGGAGGAGGAGCCTGCTTCGTGCATCAGGCTCTCCTTGTCGCTGGCCCGCTTGGAAGAGATGGCCAGCAGCGGCTCGAAGAGATTCTTCTTCAGGAGCCAGATCATGATGAGGATGGCGATCGCAACGATGATGCCCTGGGGGTACTGATCCTTGACCGCGTTAATGATGTCTTCCATCTACGGGGCCCCCCTCGCTTACTGCGATACGAAAAGTGTGAAAGGAAAAAATAAAAGCCCTCCGGGTGCAGGCAGTTCCCCGCAGGTGCTCTTCGAATCACCTAAGTCGTTGTGAAAAAAATCACTTGCCCGCGCCAACCGACACCTCGGGCAGACCGCGGGCGGCAAAAGACTCGAAAATCTAACACAGAACCATAATCGAGTCAATAAATTCGGGGGATTCGGGGCGTGTTTTCAACAGGTTGCAGGAAGGGATGTTTCCCAGGGGGAAAACCGGGGCCCGGGCCCCGGAGTAGGGACCCGGAATTTCCCGTGGCACAGCCCTACGGCGCCACGCCGGTGATCGTGCAGGAAGCGGTATCCGTGTCCCCTGCCGGGGGATAGGGCGGCAGGTTCCAGGGGGACGGCGTGACGTCCTCGGCCGCCAGGGTAAAGAGGCTGTCCCCGACCAGCGAACCGAGGGCCGGAATGTTCTGGACCCAGGAGGTGAGATAGCTGCCGCCGGCGCCCACGTTGGTGAACCCGGCGCGCCAGTTCGAATATCCCTGGCCGCCGGCCAGGTCCACATTGATCTTTCCCGCGATCCGCCGGGTGGCGCTGGGGTGGAGATTGTGAAGGGCAACGGTCATCAGCGTGTTGATGGGCAGTGTGCCGCTGGCCGGCACGCAGCCCAGGGTGGCGAAAATGGACCTGGTCGCCTCCGGGTAGTGGAAGCCGAGATCCACTGTGCCAGCATCGGCGATACCATCGCTACGGGTGGACAGGCTGTCCAGGCAGATGGTTTCGTCCAGCCCGTTGAAACAGATCGTGGCCGCCAGGTCGCTGCCCGCGTCGACGGCGGGGCTGTCCGCCGCCTGGCCGGCCGCGGTCTGGCTGAGGTGGTAGTCGCCCTCCGGACCGTCGGTGAAAAGCGGGTCGTCGGTGAGCAGCGGACCGACCTGGATCAGCGTTTGCTGGCCGATGTGCACCGTCTGATAGACATCTTCAATAAGGCAGTGGTCGAGTGTGATGGTTACCGTCGATTCTGCTCCACGGAGGAAGAAATTCTCGCCACTAGCCGCCTCGTTGCCGGACAGAATGGTGTTCTTCAGGGTAATGGCTGCCGTTTCTTCGTTCCATGCACGGACATACAATCCACCGCCATCATAGAAGGCCGTATTGTGGGCCAGCGTGCAGTTCAACAGTATCGGTTCAACGCCCGGTGCAGATAGATCATCTGAAACCAGAAACACACCGCCGCCGGATGCGGCGGCGGTGTTACCGGCAATCAGGTTGTTGGTAAGCGAGAGGGGGTTGGCATAGAAAATGTAGATGCCGCCTCCACTGTGCATTGCGTAGTTCCCTGTGATGACGTTGTTGTCAATCACCGGGGTACAGGTGTTGTTAGGGAGCTGATACAGATAGATGCCGCCCCCCGACTCGCTCTCGTTGCCGGCGATGTAGTTGCCCTCAATCCGGCCCGCCGCACTGGCACCGGTAAAATGAATTCCTCCCCCGTCCCTGGAAGTCGATCCGTTTCGCACGATGATATTGTCACGGATTATCGGGTTACCATTGCCGATGACTATCCCCGATTCATCACAGTCCGCGATGGTGTTGCCGATAATCGCCGGACCGCTTCCCCCCCCGCAGTAGATCCCGTCATCGTTGTGGCTGTGGGTGATCACATTGCCGGTGATGGTTGGTGAACTGTTGTTGATATATATCCCGTTGCCGAAGAGTTCCGGGTGGGCGGCATTGAAACTAGACCCGGTGATGGTCATTCCTTCGAGCACCGCGCCGGGCCCCTCCCCGGAATAGAAATAGAATCCGCCGCGGGTTTCGGTTTCAATTGCCCCGCAATCCACCGTGCAGTTTTCCGGCCCGTTTTCCGACCGCACCGTGATCGCCTTCCCCTGATACCGTATTTCCCGGTTACCGATACCGGTGTAAGTGCCATCGGCCACCAGCACCGTGTCGCCGGGCGCCGCGGCATAGGTCCCCTCCTGGATGGCGTCGAAGGGATGGTCGGCCGTGCCGTCCTCCAGGGGATCGCTGATCGATGTGTCACCCGGGCCGGGATCCCCCGGCGCGTCGTCGTCCACATACCAGGTGGTCTGGGCATACAGGGGGTGTGCGATGAACAATGCCGTCAGAACAATAATCACGATCATGGCCGGCGTGCGGATTTTCATCAGGATATCCTCATCTTGTTGAAAACTACGCTGTTCCACCAAATGCTACGGCGCCACCCCGGTCACCGTGCAAGAAGCGGTATCCGTGTCCCCGGCCGGGGGATAGGGCGGCTGGTTCCAGGGGGACGGCGTGACGTCCCGCGCCGTGAGCCGGAAATCGTTCACGCCCACCAGCGTGCCCATTGCCGGAATAGTCTGCCACCAGTTCCGGCTGAATGTCTCCCCGGGCTGCACGTTCTGCCAGCCGTTGCGCCAGGAGGGATAGTACTGCCCCCCGGCAAGCGTGATATCGACCTGGTACTGCAGCCTCCGGGCCAGGCCGAAGTAATTGTTGGTCAGCGCGACGGTGAACCGGCTGGAGAAGGGCAGAACGCCCTCCACCGGAGAGGCCAGCAGCAAGGCCGTGACGGTATTCAGCTCGGTGGTGCGATGATAACCGAGGTCCACCACACCGGAATCGGCAACCAGGTCCCTGCGGGTCGTCAACTCGTCGAGACAGATCGTTTCGCTGCCGCCGGCAGTGCAGATGCTGGCGGCCTGGTCGCTGCCCGCATCGAGGGCCGGGCTGTCCGCGTCCTGGCCGGCAGCCACCTGGCTGAGATAGTAGCCGCCGCCTGGGCCGGTGGCGAACAGCGGGTCGTCGGTGATCACCGGCGTGGTCTGGATCAGCGCCTGGCTGCCGACGTGGACGGTCTCTTGCGCGTCCTTGATCAGGCAGTGGTCGAGGAAGACGGTGATCGTATTCGCGATTCCGCCCATCGAGAGGTTGCGTTCCGTTGAACCGGACCCGTTGTCGGCCAGAATGCAGTCGACCAGCGCCAGCGTGCTGAGGTCACCCGCCTCGTAACCATAAAGGGTAAGACCGGAGTAGCCATTCCCGGCAATAGTGCAGTTGCGGAATGAGGTCACCCCGTTTTCGGTGTCGAGGCGAATGCAGTAAACACCGTCGCCGATCGAAGAGGCATTGTTTCCGGCAATGAGGTTGTTGGTGAAGGACACCGGTTCGGCGCCGTTGAGGTAGACCCCTCCGCCCGACCCGGTGGCGTAATTGTTGAGGATGATGTTGTTCTCGACCAGTGGCGCATTAACGCCCCCTCCGGGCGTTTCGTAAATGTAGAGCCCTCCACCCAGGGTGCCTTCGTTCCCTGAAATGAGGTTTCCTGTGACCTGCGCAGCCCCGATGAAATACAACGATATTCCTCCGCCGGAACCCGGGCTGCCGACACCCGAGCTGGAGACATTGCCCGTGATGGTGTTGCCCTCGATCAGCGGGTTGCCGGCGCCGGACCAGAGCCCGGCGCCGCCCTCGTTGGTATTGTTGCTGATGGTGTTGCCGATGACCCGCATGTCAGACCAGTAGGCCCACACACCGCCCCCGCGACCGAGGTATGTGCCGGTGCCCAGGGTGATCACGTTACCGGTGATGGTGGGCGATGCCCCGTCGGCATACACCGCACAGCCATGGGTGGGCGGCGAGTATCTGAAACCCGAGGATCGGGTTATGGTGAGCCCATCGAGGACCGCGTCGGGCCCTTCGCCGAGCACGAACTCGAATCCCCAACGATTCTGTGTTTCTGTACCCTCGCAATCGACGATGCAGTTCCGGGGCCCGTTCTCCGACCGGACGGTGATCGCCTTGCCGAGAAAGCTCATGTCCCGGTTTCCGGTGCCGGTGTACGTGCCATCGGCCACCAGTACCATGTCGCCGTTCACCGCGGCGTCGATCCCCTCCTGGATCGCGTCAAAGGGATGGTCGGCCGTGCCGTCCTCCAGGGGATCGCTGATCGATGTGTCACCCGGGCCGGGATCCCCCGGCGCGTCGTCGTCCACATACCAGGTGGTCTGGGCCTTGAGGGCCGGGGCGAAGAAAAGAAGTGTGAGTGCCACGATCAATGCCGTAAAGTGTGTGCGCAATTTCATTCTGCCATCCTTTCACAGTGCCCGAGATCTCCATCAGCAATAATCTCACGCGAACCGCTGACGTTCCCTACGGCGCCACCCCGGTCACCGTGCAGGAAGCGGTATCCGTGTCCCCGGCCGGGGGATAGGGCGGCAGGTTCCAGGGCGGCGGAGTGACGTCCTCGGCCACCAGGGTGAACACATTGTCGCCTTCCAAAGAGCCGAGGGCCGGGAAGTTCTGAACCCAGGAGGTGTGGTAGCTGTCGCCGGGGCCCACGTTGCTGAAGCCGGCGCGCCAGTTCGAATACCCCTGGCCGCCGGCCAGATCCACATTGATCTTCCCCGCGATCCGCCGGGAGGTTTCCTGGTTCCGGTTCTCCAGCTCGACGAA
>JAQAZP010000101.1:0-5374 GCA_032127265.1 Acidobacteriota bacterium | reverse complement strand
GCAACTGATGGGGACGCACCGGGCAGACGGTGAATCCCGATCTTTTGCCCTCGCACTGTGCAAGATCCGGGTTCCTTTCAACTCCAACCGGATAAGAGGCAAGTCATGCACGAGATCGGAGTGTTCGTCGGGGCGGTGATGCCGTTCCTCACCCTTTCGGTCCTGGCTCTCGGACTGATCTACCGGGTTCGCAAGTGGTCCAAAGCGGCCGTGGGCAACATGGCCCTGTTCCCGGCAGCTTCCGCCACCAGCGGCGAGATGTGGCGCAAGGTGCTGGGAGAGGTATTGCTCTTCAGCAGCTTCCGCAAGGAGAACCGGGAGCTCTGGAACAAGACGTGGATCTTCCATGTCACCCTTGTTCTCATCCTCGTCGGCCATTCACGGCTGATCACCGACTGGCCGCTGCGGGTGCTGCTCGGGATGTCGGAGAGCTCGGTCAATACACTGTCCGCCTGGGGCGGCGGGATTGCCGGGGTCCTGGCGCTCCTCACCTGCCTGCTGCTCTTTGTCAGAAGAATGACCAGGCAACGGGTGCGTGAAATCTCCTCGGGTGAGGATTACGGCATTCTCCTCCTGCTGATGGCGATCCTGGTCACCGGAAACTGGATGCGTTTTGTCACCCACTGGGACATAGCAACGACCCACGTCTATTTCGCTTCCCTCTTCAGCGCCGGGCCCACCGTGGTGCCGCAGCAGCCGATGTTCCTGCTTCACTTCTTTCTGGTCCAGCTGCTGCTGATCTACATGCCCTTCGGGAAGTTCCTTCACATCCCCGGTATCTTTTTCTCCAAACCGCTGATCGTAAAGGATTTTTGATATGAGCCATGACGCAGCACCCACTCCTCCCGCGGCTGATCCGAACAAGCGCATCGCCCCGGTGCCGGTCAGCGGAGACCCGCAGGTCAATGAAGACGAACTGCAGAAAATCATCGACCAGGTCAAGGCGATCAAGAACGGGCCACGGGTCCTCCAGCTCTACATGGACCTCTGTGTCAAATGCGGCACCTGCGCCGAGGTCTGCCACGTGGCCCAGGCCATGCCCGAACGGCGGACCAATCCCGCCGGCCGCTCCGACCTGATCCGCAAGATTTACAAACGCTACGGTTCCTCCTGGGGGCAGGTGCTGAAAGTGATCGGCACGGCCCGCGACATCGAACACGACGAGCTGGAAACCTGGGCCCGGGATTTCTACGAGTGCTCCGGCTGCCGGCGCTGTGCGCAGTTCTGTCCCTTCGGCATCGACAACTCGGTGTTGACCCGCAAGGGCCGGGCCGTGGTCCACGCCCTGGGCAAGTCGCCGATCATGATGTCCGAGACCCAGCGCATCTCGGACGAGACCGGCAACGACGAGGGCCAGACCTACGCCTCCTTCGTCGACGCCTGCAGCTTTCTCGAGGAGGAGATCGTCGACGAGGTACAGATCAAGGCGCCGATTCCCATCGACCAGAAGGGGGCGGACATCCTCTTCATCCCCGCCTCCGCCGATCTGATCTCCTTTCCCGAGACCCAGATGGGCGTGGCGGTCTTTTTCAAGATCATCAATGATCTCGACGGCACAACCTGGACCATGTCCACCAAGGCCTTTGACGGCGCCAACTTCGGCCTCTTCACCGGCGACGACCCGCACATGAAGCGCAAGAACCAGCTGGCCTACGACGCCTGTATCGAGCTGGGGGTCAAGAAGCTGGTCATCGGCGAGTGCGGGCACGCCTATCGCATCGCCAAAAGGATGGGGCCCACCGCCTCGAAAAACAACAATCCTTTCGAGACGATCAACATCTTCAACCTGGCCGACGACTACCTGCAGAAGGGGGCGCTGACCTTCGACAAGAGCAAGATCACCGAGAAGCCCACCTATCACGACCCCTGCAACTTCGCCCGTTCCACCGGGATCTTCGAGGAGCCGCGACGGCTGCTCAAAGCCATGACCGACAACTACATCGAGATGACTCCGAACCGGGCCGAGAACTGGTGCTGCGGCGGCGGTGGCGGCCTGGCGGTGATGGACAGCGCCGAAGGCGTGAAGAAGATGGACGAGACCTACATGGAGTACCGGATGAAAGCCGGGACCATGAAGCTGAAGCAGATCCAGGCCACCGGAGCCGATTACGTGGCCGCCCCCTGCGCCAACTGCAAACGGCAGCTGATGCAGTTGATGGAGCACAACAAGACCGGGGTAACGGTGGGCGGTGTCTTTGACCTGTTCATGAAGGCCATCGTGCCGAATGCGTAAATCGCCGGGCACGGGGCGCCGGCCGGCGCTTCGTGCCCGGGTGACCATGGGAGGAATTCATAATGTCGCAATTACATGCCGTTGTCATCGATGACGAGCCCGATCTCACGGCCTTCATCTCCTCGATTCTGGAGACTGACGGGTTCGCCGTGCGGACAGCCAACGACGCCAGTGCCGGGGAAGAACTGATCCTCGAACAGGCGCCCGACGTCATTCTCATCGACCTGATGATGCCCGGCCGTTCAGGGGTCCATCTCTTTGCCCGCCTGAGCAAGAACGAGGCGACAAAGGACATCCCGCTGGTCATGGTCACCGGAATCAAGGACCAGATGGGGGTCGACTGGGGCGAGGTGGCCGGCCAGTTCAAGGTGCGCCAGCCGGACGGGTATGTGGAGAAGCCCATCGATCCGGACCGTCTGATGAGCGTTGTCCGGGGTGTGCTCTCCGGCAAGCGGAACAAGGGCGAGGTCCTGCGGTCATAACGGCTTATGCCCGGGTCAGCAAGATGAAGTTCAACCCCGGAAGAACGGTCCCGGTGTATCACAAGCTTCTGCTGGAGAACAAGATCATGCTCTTGATCACCGTTCTCCTGCTGGTGCTTGGTGCCGGTCTGCTCACCGCCCAGTACTGGGTCACCCGTGACGTGGCCGGCCGGCTGGCCGACGACATGCTCTCCCTGCTCCCTGCAGACGCGCTTCTTCCCGAGGGCGTCCGTTCACCCGGGGAGAGCCTTCCGGCGACCATCGAACAGCTCTCCATGCGGATGGTCTGGATGGTGGGGGGGCTGATGATCGTGCCGGTGGTGCTGGTGCTGCTGGCGGCCAGGCTGGCGGTCCGCCGGGCGGTGCAGCCGCTCAAGGAACTGACCCGGGTGGCGGATGAAATCAGCACCGGCAACCTTGACCCCCAACTGAACTTCGGTGTACGGGTCAACTGCTGGGAACTGAAGAACTGCCAGCACACCGATTGCCGCGCCTACCTCAACATCTCCGAGCAGTGCTGGTATATGGACGACACGCCCTGCGAAGGGGGATACGAGCCGCGCTTCCCCCAGAAGCTCGAGGGATGCCGGACCTGCGAGGTCTACCAGGCCCACCGTGGGGACGAAATCGTTCAGCTGGCCGACGCCTTCAAGCACATGACCAACGTGCTCAAGCGGTCACGGGAAGACCAGGTCAAGGCCGCCGACCTCCAGCAGCGGCTGATCCGCAACTCGTTCGATGCCGTGGTGGCCACCGACGCCAATGACATCATCACCATCTTCAACCGGGTGGCCGAGCAAACTCTGGGGATTTCCAGAGATGAAGTGATCGGCATCCGGGACTGGCGGGACTTTTTCCGCGACGGGCTGGAGCGGAGCATGGACCGCCCCCTGACCCACGAGAAGTTTCGCCGGGTGCGGGGGTTCCGCCAGCTGGAATCCCAGGTCCGGCGCCCGGACGGCAAACTGGTGGACGTGATCCTTTCCGGGATCAGCCTTTTCGAGGGCGGCATCCACGTGGGCAAGGTCTTCTTCTTCCAGGACGTCCGCGAGGTGAAACAGCTTCGCGAGGACCTGATCCGCTCCGAGCGGTTGGCCGCCACCGGCCAGGCCGCGGCCGGCATCAGCCACTCGATCAAGAACATCCTCGACGGGTTCATGGGCGGGGCTTACATCTTCAAGGCCGGGCGCGGCATGGGTGACGAGGCGAAGATGGACCAGGGCTGGGAAATGATCGAGCGCAACATGGCCATCATCTCCAACCTGGTCAAGGACCTGCTCAACTTCTCCAAGGAGCGCGAGCCGAAGATCGAGGCCCATGACCCCGCCGAGCTGATCTCCGAAACCCTCAGCGTGCTCGGCCACTGCGGGCGGCCGGACGTGGTCATCCGTTCGGATGTGGAAGCGTCGGCCGGCCCGGTGCTTCTGGACCAGCATGCCTTCCAGCAGTGCCTGGCCAACATGGTGCGCAATGCGGTGGAGGCCATCCCCGCGGACCACGAGGGCCTGGTGACGGTGCACTACCATGCCGACGGCGACAAGGCGGTCTTCTCCATCAGCGACAACGGGGCGGGAATGAGCGGTGAGATCATCGAGAAGGTGAGGAGCGGCATGTTCTCCACCAAGGGGTCCAAGGGAACGGGCCTCGGGCTGCTGGTGATCCAGAAGGTGATCGCCGAGCACAAGGGCAGTCTGGAGATCGAATCCAAAGAAGGGGAGGGGACAGTCTTCCGCGCCGTGATCCCCGCCGCTGTCGCCAGGATTGCATAACCTCATCTGAGGTTATGCAGCCGTTTCATCATATGAACAGGTCCGCTCAAAGATGAACTTGTAGATCCAGGTGAGCCAGAGGGCATTGCCCACGTGGGTTCTTGGCTGCACTTTCCTGAACAGCTCCCGGGGCAGGAAACAGATGAAGAGCGGGGACTGGCAGTTCTCCAGGTCGTCGGGCCGGCGGTGTGTCCAGGGGCTGGCCACCACCCCGGTGCTGTCGGCCAGCACCGGCAGTCCGGCGCAGTCCAACTGACCGCCGGCATGCTGGTGGGTCTCACCAGGCAGTCCTTCCCTGAAAACCAGCGGCGGCGTCAGTTCTTTGGGGTCGATGACCGTCCAGGGGGCCTGGGACTTGGCCATCAACAGGACCAGGAAATCCCAGGCCAGGGTACCGCGGGGCACCGTTCCGGTGGTATGGAATTCACGCACCAGGAGTTCGGCCACCGTCGGCAGCCTGTCAGGATCGTGTCCCATCCCCCCGAGGCTTTCCCTGATCTCGGCCAGCATCGACCCTTCCGCGATCCGGCCGTCGGGGAGGGCGTTGCGCAGCATTTCAGCGGAGCCGTCGGCGGCCAGGTCCATCACGTCCCCGTGGTCTCGTCCCTCGGCAAGGGTCAGGTGGGCCACGTGCAGTCGCCAGCCGGGGATGGCAACATGGCAGCTGTAACGGTCAGGCTCAGGCCCGGGGGGAGGTGTGGCGGTGTTCATCAACAGGGCTCCTCCGTTGCGTTCATGGCGGATATACCCGACTCAAGTTATAGAGTATAGACAAAAAGCCGTGGAGATAAAAGGTGTCGGATGAGTGTCAGCCCAGCAGTCGTTTCACGTCGAAGACGGTGACATAGAGCATCAGCGAGACGATCAGCAGCCAGCCGGTGAGGGCCAGC
>JAQAZP010000100.1:0-7474 GCA_032127265.1 Acidobacteriota bacterium | reverse complement strand
AGACCACGGCGGAGAAAACTGAGCCGGCTCCCCGGATTAAACGACCGACATCCGAACAGGTGCGCAAGGCGCTGACCGCCAGTTTTCTTGGTTGGATTTTCCCCGGTGCCGGCCACTGGTATCTTGGCAAACGGGGCCGGGCCTCGGTCTTCCTGATTGTGGTGGTCCTGCTCCTGGTGCTCGGTATCTGTATGGATGGCCAGATCTATCGGGCAAAAATGGATCAGCCGCTCACCGTGCTGGCCGCATTCGCCAGCATGGGCAACGGTCCGGTCCATTTTGTTCTGCAGCAGAGCCGCTGGACTTCAGAGGGCCGTGGTGATGCCCGGTCGCCGTTCTTCGAGTTTGGCAATACCTTTATCCTGGTGGCCGGACTGCTGAACATGTTGATCATTCTCGATGCGTATGATGTCGGAGTGGGCTTCAAACCCTGAAGGCAGGTTGACCATGCTCAATCACATCACCCTGATGGCGTTGTTCGCCGTCGCCGTGGCTGCCGTCTTCGCTTGTCTGGGCAAGGATGGTTTTCGTGAGCGCCTTGTCTTCGGCCTGTGGCTTTTTCTGGGCCTTATGGGGGGCGGCCTGGCCCTCAGTTGGTTAATGTTCCCCTTTCCCCGTTAATCCTTTTGCGGCGCCGCTGAGGCCGTGATGACTACGGTAGGCCCATGTGCTGTCCACGCTGGTTCCCCCTCCTGGCTTACTGGTTAATCGTGGCGGCTTACGCCTTTCTGATCTTCTGGTTTTCATCTCTCGGACAGCACGAGATCCCCTCTGTATTTGGCCGGGTCTGGGACAAGCTGCTGCACGGATCGTCGTTCGCCCTGCTGACCTTCCTGCTGCTGCTCGCGTTGAACCGTGGATTTCGTCAGCCGCTGCTGCCGGGGATGATGGTTTCCGCCTTTCTGCTGGCCCTGCTGTACGGAATGTTCGACGAATGGCACCAGTCAACGGTGGCCACTCGGGTGGCTTCGGCAGCGGATCTGCTGGCCGACGGAATCGGAAGTCTGGCCGTGATTCCACTGTATGCCTGGTTTGCCGGTCTGCGGCAAAAGAGCAACGATTCTTGACAACGCTTTGCTACTGGGCTACATTTTTTTGCTGGGACTAACAACCGTCACAGAATGCGATGATGAACGGGTACAGAACTCCGTCCTTGGCACATCCATCGGATGGGGCGAACCGGCTGTTTTTCCGGCAATTCGCCCAGTCCTCAACGGACGGAAGAAATCCTTTACAAGGGAGACACAGCCATGAGAAGAACCTCGACCACCATCACCCTGTTTCTATCGATCGCGCTTGCGCTGGTGCTTTCTTTCGCGGGTTCGTCTGCCGTGCAGGCCGGCAAGCCGCGGATAGCGGTCATCGACTTTGACAGCGAGGATAAGTACTTCTGGAGCAACTGGCAGAACCACAAGGAGGAGGTGGAATTCGAAGTCAACGCGCTGTTCATGAACGAGCTGGTCAAGTCGGGCCAGTTCACGGTGATCGAACGGCAGCGATTGGACGACATTCTCAAGGAGCAGGGCCTCTCCCTCTCCGGCCAGGTCAGCACCAGCAGTGCGGTCAGCGCCGGCAAACTGCTGGGTGTCGATTACATGCTCACCGGCCGCATCACCAAGTTCGGCGAGCGGCAGGTGGGAGGGAAGGCTGGTTGGGGGATCGCTTTGAGCGCGAAGAAGAAAACCCTGGAAGGCGGCCTGTCGGTGCGCCTGATCAACACGACCACCGGCGAGATCGTCTTTGCCGATGAGGCCACCGGAGAGGACAGCAACTTCAATATCGATATCTTAGGCACCGGCGGTGGCGTGGATTACGATGAAACCGCCGTGGACAAGGTCTTTCGGCCGGCCGTGGAAGAATTGAGCCGCAAGTTGATCGACAAGGCCTCCGGCCTCTCCGGCTCGGGCGGCGAACGTCCGGCGGCGCAGGGAAAGATCTCCAAGGTTACCGGTGATGTGATCTTCCTCAACATCGGTACCAACAAAGGGGTGAAGGTCGGGGATTCTTTTACGGTCTATGCTCTCGGCGAGGAGATTGTCGATCCGGATACCGGCGAGTCCCTGGGGGCCGAGGAGGCTGAGGTGGGCAAGGTCGAGGTCATCGAGGTCAAGGAGAAATATTCCAAGGCGCGGGTGACCAGCGGTTCAGGGATGACAGCGGGAAGCGCCGTCCGGTAGCCGAGCGGGAGAAAACAGGGTACGGCGGTGGGGGAACCGTTGCCGGGCGGTTTCTCCCCTTGTACAACAGGCGCCGGTATTCCAGCGAAACCACGCGGTTTACCGGCGGGAGGTCTGCCCGCAACGGCGGGTGCGGAAGGGAAGTGGACGTGGCCAGAAAAAGGCTTTTCAGCGGGATTCAGCCCAGCGGGGAGATTCACATCGGCAACTATCTCGGGGCGATCCGCAAGTGGGTCGAACTGCTGGATGACTATGATTGCATTTTCTGCATTGTCGATTACCACGCCTACACCGTTCCGCAGGATCCGTCCACCATGCAGCAGCGTATCTTTGACGCCGCGCTGGTCAACATGGCCTGCGGCCTGGAACCCGGCCGTTGCACCCTGTTCGTCCAGTCCCGGGTGCCCGAGCACACAGAACTGGCCTGGATTCTCAACACCCTGGCCCCGCTGGGTGTGCTGGAGCGAATGACCCAGTTCAAGGAGAAGTCCAGACGCAACGAGAAGAACGTCAATGCCGGCCTCTTCACTTATCCGGTGCTTCAGGCTGCCGACATATTGCTCTACCGGGCAACGGCGGTTCCGGTGGGGGAGGACCAGTCCCAGCATCTCGAACTCTCCCGCGAACTGGCGCGCAAGTTCAACCGGCTCTACGGTGACACCTTTCCCGAGCCGACGACGATTCTTGGTGAAGGTGCGCGCATCATGGGGCTGGACGGCAAGGCAAAAATGAGCAAGAGCCTGGACAACTACATTGGGATGATGGATTCGCCGGAGACGGTGAAAAAGAAGTTGGCCCCGGCTTTTACCGATCCGGCACGGCAACGCCGTGACGATCCGGGAAATCCCGATATTTGCAATATCTACACGCTGCACAAGCTCTACTCGCCGCCGGAAACCGTGGCCACGGTCAACACGGAATGCCGGCGGGCGGGCATCGGCTGCCTCGACTGCAAGATGATGCTCCACGAGCATATGACGGCCGCCATGGCTCCGATCCAGGAACGGGCCAGGGAACTGCAGGCCGACCCGGAGATCGTTCACCGGATGTTGGGACAGGGTGCGGAGCGCGCCCGATCCCTTGCCCGGGAAACCATGGAGGAGACCCGCCGCAAGATGGGAATCCGCTGAACCACGCTGCCGGCAGGAGCATACCAGAGCGGAGGAGCATGAACGGCACCTACCGGAATCCCGTTCCCACCGTGGATCTGATCATCCGCGACCAACTCCAGCGGGTGGTGTTGATCAAGCGCCGCAACCCGCCGTTGGGCTGGGCGCTTCCCGGCGGGTTCGTCGATTACGGGGAAGACCTGGAATCGGCGGCGCTTCGCGAAGCTCTGGAAGAGACCTCGCTTCGCGTGGAGTTGATACGACAGTTTCATACTTATTCCCGCCCTGACCGGGATCCCCGCAAACACACCATCACCACGGTCTTTCTGGCCACCGTCCTCGGTGGTCGCCTTCGAGCGGCCGACGATGCCGCTGCAGCGTCGTTCTTCAGCAGGGAGCAGATCGAGGAGACCGTGCTGGCCTTCGACCATACCGATATCCTCCGCGATTTCTTTGCGGACCGCTACTGAGCCCTGGATTCGCTGTCGCCGGGTCATCCGGTTGTGACGAAATAGATCGGGCGGGCCGTGAAACAAAGGGCAAAGACCAGCAGGGCGAGGATGGCCAGCAGCACCCGTGGCAGTCCGGGTCTCAGGGAGTCGTTGAGGGTCGGCGGGTGCCGGAACCCCAGAAGAAAGACGATCAGGGCCCAGATCAACCAGCCATTATACACGAAACCCAGCAGCAGGATGATGATGAAAACAGCGCGGGATGCCGCGGCATAGGGTCGACCGAAAAGGGCGTAGCCCAAATGGCCCCCGTCCAGCTGGGAGACGGGAAAGAGGTTGAACGCGGTGAGCAGCAGGCCGAACCAGCCGGCAAAAGCAGCCGGGTGGTAGTCGAGAATCATTCCCGGCGGAAGGGGACCGTGCAGCACCAGAACCAGGCCGCTGAAAGCCAGGGGCTCGCCGAGAAAAATATGCCAGAAGCCCGGAGCCGAACGAAAGAGCTCTGGTGAAGAATGCTGAATCCCGTAGATCAGCACTGGAATGGTCACCAGGAACCCGGCCAGCGGACCGGCAATTCCCACGTCGAAGAGCGCCCGGCGGCTGGGAATCGGTCCCTTGATGCGGATGAACGCACCGAAGGTGCCGATCAGGGTCGGGGCCGGGAGGAAGTGGGGCAGTGTAGCCCGAATCCCGTGCCGCCGGCAGGCTAGGTAGTGACCCATCTCGTGGGCCCCGAGGATCAGCAACAGGGGGAGAGCGAAGGAACAGCCATACCCGAGGATCGAGGGGCGGCGCAATACCTGTTGCCAGAGATTGACGTTGAACAGATCCAGGTCACGGTCTTCAACCGAAAAAAGAGAAACCCTGTTCTCCGGCAGGTGAGAGGTAAGGGCGTAGTTGGCTCCGGCAAAGAGTGTGGTGACCAGTGTGAGCAGAAAGAGCAGCAGCGGCAGGGCCACATCGCGGACCCACCGCGGGCGGGGCGGGCCGGCGTCGTGGTCGGTCCTGGGGGGCCAAAGGGTGTGACTGGTTACCGTGATATCGCTCAATCTGCTGTCGGCCTTCTGAAACAGAGGGTTCATGCGGGCATCAACACTGACGGCGTGGATTCTAGAGCCGGTCTCGCGACAAGTCAAACAACTGCCGTTGTCCCCAACATCGGTCATCTGCGTGAAGAATTCGCACCCTGGCGTGATCTTCAGGGCCGGGCAGCCCTGAAACCGGCTGGGCGTGGCTGTTCTTTCCGGGAGATAGGATATGGCACGGATATTGATATACAATCCATGGAACAACTGACGATGCAACTGGATTTCAGCTGGGAAGGAGGTGCCACCCATGTTACGCAGAAGCAGATCAACCGGTCGGGGTTGGACAGTAGCACTGGCTGTCTTTCTGCTGGCCGGTGCCTGGGGCGCGGGCAACTCGGCGGCGGAAGCCGGAATGCTGGCCGTGGAAATGGGACACGGTGTCTCGGTGGGCGACGGTGTGGTTCATGTCTGGTCTGAATTCCCCCCGGCCGGTGTAGACGCGGTCATCGGATACCCGGCCTGGGGCTACCGATTCCACCCCAATTACGCCATGGTGGACTGCGACGTCGATCCCGAAGAAGCCCAGGTGATCCTCGACGGCGAGCTGCTTGGCGAAGCTGATGACTACGACGGCTTTCCTTCGTACCTCTTTGTCCGTCCCGGACAACACGTGCTTGAATTCCAGGCCGAAGGGCGGCAGGCCCTGGTGCTCCGGGGAGTATTCCTCTCCGGGGCGTTTATTCGCGTGGACCGTGAACTGGAACACGGAGAAAAAGCGCAGTTGGTGACGCTGGGTGATCCCGTGGATGTCACCGGAACCGAGGAGCCGGCGTATACTCCGCCAGTGCTCCCGCCGGACGACGGGCCGGCCGGGGCTCCCGTCAGAACGGAAATATTCCGGACCGAACCGGTTACCGGGCAGGAAGCCGCCGAGGCCGGATTTCTCAAGCTTCAGGTTACCCCGGCCGATGCCGCGGTCTATATCGATGACCGCTTCTTTGGTTCCGGGGACGAGATCTCACGGCTTCACGGGTATTTACGTTTGGCCCCGGGGGAGCATACCATCCAGGTCACCCGTCCGGGGTATGATGCGCGAACCCTGCCGGTGAATGTCATTATCGGCGAGAAGCAGAACCTTGACGTCTGGTTGGAGAAGGCGGCCCCGCCCGGAGAGTGATTGATTCCCCGATCGCGCTATGATATAACGTACAAGATTCATGGAATGAATAAGATCGGACGAGTTGCAAAGGCTCGCCTGCTTGTGTGCCGGGCAGAAACGCCGGGTTGTGGAGACCTTTATGCGCCAGCCACCCCTTGTGGCCATCGTCGGCCGGCCTAATGTGGGAAAATCGAGGATCTTCAACCGCTTTTGCGGGTATCACAAAGCCCTGGTCCACGACCGTCCCGGATTGACCCGGGACCGGAACTACGGTTCGGTTGAACATGACGGTCTCTGCTTCAACGTGGTGGACACCGGGGGGCTTCTGGGAGAACAGGAGGAACTTATCCTGGAGAAGGGTATCGGTGAGCAGGCCATCGCGGCCATGGATGAGGCCCAACTGATCCTTTTCGTCGTCGATGCACGGGACGGGTTGACCCCCCTGGACCAGGAACTGGCAGCAGCCCTGCGCCAGCGCACAAAGCCGATTGTCCTGGTGGTGAACAAGGTGGACGATCCCAAGCTTGAGGCCGGGGCGGCCGAGTTCCACCAGTTGGGGTTCGAGGAAGTCTGCTTTACTTCCGCCGAGCATGGTATGGGTTTTGACAGCCTGTACCAGGCCATCTTTTCATTCATCGCCGATCTCTGCCCTGCCGATACGGAGAGCGAGGAGATCATCCAGTTGGCCATCGTCGGCCGTCCCAATGCCGGCAAATCGACGTTGACCAACCGGATCCTCGGTGAGGAGCGCGTGCTGGTAAGTTCCATCCCGGGCACTACGCGCGACTCGGTTGACGTGGCACTTACCTTTCGCGGCCGGCAGGTGGTCCTGGTGGACACGGCTGGTATTCGCAAGAAGGCACGTGTCAGCGGGGCCGAGGAAAAACTGAGTGTGAGCATGGCCATCAAGCAGATCGAAAGGTCTGCCGTGGTTATCCTGCTCCTCGATGCCACGGCCGGTATCGGGGCCCAGGATGCTGCCATCGCCGGTCACGTGGCCAAATCGGGCCGGGGAGTGATCGTGGCGGTGAACAAGTGGGACCTGGCCTCCGACCGCAGCCACCAGGGGGCAGAGGAACTGGTTCACCAGATGAAGCGGCGATTGCGTTTTCTGGACTATTCACCGGTGCTGCTGGTCTCGGCCCTGGAAGGGACCCGGGTGGTGAAACTACTGGACCAGGCTCTGGCCATCGAGGAGCGGTGGCGGGCCAGGGTTTCCACCGGCAAGCTGAACAGCATGTTGGAGCGGTGGGTGGGAGAGAAACCGCCGCCGCGGCACAAGGGGCGGGCGGTGAAGATTTATTACGGCACCCAGGTGTCCTCGAGGCCTCCGGTGTTCAAGCTCTTTGTCAACACCGGGGCGAAACTCTATTTCTCATACGAGCGCTACCTGGTGAACAGGATCAGGGAAGCATTCGATTTCGAAGGGGTACCGATCAGGCTGGTGACATCGGAGAGGAAACAGCAGCGCGCCAGATAACGGGACAGCGCTTCGGCTTCGAATTGGCAGCTATATATTGCCGCGACCGGGAGAGGCGGATCAGATGGTACT
>JAQAZP010000099.1:0-12160 GCA_032127265.1 Acidobacteriota bacterium | reverse complement strand
CCCGGACTCTCCCAATCCCGGAAATTCCGGTGCTTCAATTATCCATCGTTACGAGCCACCATCCATGGTCTTGATGAGCTATGGCATGCGGCCAGGTTGATCAATGAAAATTCCAGGTTGAAGGTCTAATTCGGCACCCGGTCCGCTCACCGTGCGGGCTGCCGACCTCCGGACGGATGGAGCAGCGCAAGCGCGAGAAGGCTCCGGGCCGTGTGGGTCAGGAGAAAGGTGAGAAGGAAGTGGGCATACGGCCCTCGGGGAAGGTCCTGCATCAGGATCACGACGGCAACGGCGAGAAAGGCGAGGCAAAGCGAGAGGACGGCGACAGGTATAAATTTTCTCGGGCAGGCCAAAGCCGGCCAGAGGAGGCATAGCAGGTAGGGGATCACCGTGGAGAGGGAGACAAGTGCCGCCCGGACGGCCGAGACGTGGACGAACCAGGGATAGTAGCCCCGGGCCGTCAGCCCCAGGCAATCGAAGAACCGAAAGAGGTCCTCGACCGGCAGCCGTGAGAGGAGGGGGAAGCGGCTCACCACGAGCCGATTGTGGAAATCGGTCGAAACTTCAAGGTTGCAGATCGAGGGCGTGTTGAAGCCGTAGTGGACGAGACTCACACCGAGAAAAGCACAACAGAAGATCGCCGCGGCGATGATCGCGTGAGCCGCAGTTTTCCACTCTGCCCGCAAATCGTGCCCTCCATCCGGAATCAGTCAGATCTGGAATCTCCGCCGGCCGCCGCCGGCACGCCCCAGTGAGGATGGGCGTCGTCCCATTCGGTGTCGGTCAGTCGCTGCAGAATGATGTTCTCCATGTCGAAGGCGTAGATATCCCAGCTGCCCTTGCCATTGTAAGGTTCGGACGCAAACACAATGTGCCTGCCGTCCGGAGACCAGGCCGGATCGTAGTCCCGCCCCGGGGTTTCGACGGGCAGGCGGTGCCGGTCGTCGCCGTCAGCGTCCATCAGCCAGATGTCGTGATTGTTCTCGCGATGGCGGGAGACGTGAGCGATCAGCCGGCCGTCAGGCGACCAGGCAGGCCGGCAGCTCCCGCTTCCCGGCGTGATCTGCCTCGGCTCGCCGCCGGCCGGTTCCACCAGGAACACGTTCCACGCCCAGTTCCTGTACAAGCCGTTGGCGCTGTGAGCGATGGTCTTTCCGTCAGGGGACCAGTCGGCGAACATGTTGTCCTCGCCCTTCCCCCGCGTGATCTGCCTGAGTCCCGTCCCGTCCGCCTGCATCACGTGGAGCTCGAAGTGTCCGGTGCGATTGGAATCGAAAAGAATCTCATTCCCATCAGGAGACCAGGTGGGATTTTGGTCCGACGCGGGATGGTCGGTAAGCCGCCTCTGACGGGTCCCATCGGCGTCCATCACGTATACCTCATCGTTCCCCCCGTCACGCTGCGAAAAGAAGACGATGCGCGTACCGTCCGGGGAGTACTCGGGATTAAAATCAGGCTGGGTATTTCGCGTCAACTGACGGGCGTCGCCCCCGTCCGGACGCATGGACCAGATATCGAAGTCGCCGTCCCGGTCCGAGTGAAATACGATCCGTCCCTCGGCCCGCGCCGCCGTCCGGCTTGCACCGACGCCAGTCTTCAGAACACCGAGGTCGATGGCCGCGTCACGGATCGCTGCGAGCTGGTTCAGCGGCGGCGTCACTTCGCGCTGGCGGTAGTGGTTCCAGTTGATGGAGATGAAGCCCACGTTCCGCCGAAGCGCCTCCCTGGCCAGGCAGTAGTAATAGTTATATGAGGCCACACCGCCCATCAGGCTGTCCTCGGTGACGATCGTCGGCTTTGACGGAGACGGCACCGGGTCGTAGTGTCGGGTGACGATGTCGTTCAGGCCCCGCTCGTGGTCGTAGGAGGTGTATCCTGCATTCACGGCCACGGGCGCCCCACAGAGCGACTTGACCAGCTTCACGAAGTGCCCCGTCCACTCGCCAGTGGGGGCGATCCCGGACCCGGAGTCCACCGATTCGTTGTGCACCTCGAAAATGACGTTGGGCAGTGAGCCGAG
This sequence comes from Acidobacteriota bacterium, assembly GCA_032127265.1. Lineage (GTDB taxonomy): Bacteria > Acidobacteriota > JAQAZP01 > JAQAZP01 > JAQAZP01 > JAQAZP01. The sequence goes on along the minus strand of JAQAZP010000099.1, from coordinate 10,140 downwards.
CTCTTCGACAGCTTTCTCCACGTACGCCTCCTCGATCGCCACCATGCCGCCGTCCAAAGTGTATGGCGCATGGGAATTGCCCGTCAGCCCGCTCCAGGGAGACCGGTGCCAAGCCCGCTTGCTCATCCAGGGATCGAAGAGCACGACCACCACCTGGATCCCCCTCTCGTTCGCAGCGCGGACGAACCGGACGGCCCGCTGCCAGAACCGTGGATCGAAGGGTGCACCGGGCCGGCCGTCGAGCCAGGGCTGACGATGCCGGGGAAACATCTCCGGATAGGACGAGCCGAGATCGGCGAAGGTGGTCAGGCGGATCAGAGTGGCGTTGAGCCCGTAAGCCTTGAGATGGTCGAGAATGACGAAGGGATCGGGTGTATGGAGGATGGCCGAATCGTAGACCCCGACCGGGAGGACGCCATTCGTTGCAGGGGCCCGGCCGTCCGGTTGACGGCCCGAAGCCAGCCATGCCAGCATCATCAGAAAAAACGACGCTGCCAGAAGCAACAACCGCTTCATCGAGCCCATCTCCGGTGTTTCATCCGTAAAGTGGTGCTTCGGTGCTTGTGCCATCAAGTGTTGCTGGCTACCATCCAGGTCATTGCCATGATATGAGATGCGGTCACTTTTTTGCAATGAATTCTGCTACCGGGACCGCATGATGAACATATCACTTCGCCATGGAGTTGCCTCGCTTTCACGGACAGTTCACATCTTTCGGTAAGGCCGCCTCAGCACATCCTTCGGCCGGCGGCGCCACAGCGCCATCTCCAGGGCCTTTCAGCTCCGTCTTCAATCATTTCGAAACTCTTATCCGGGCCCACGCGAAATTTGGTGTTAACGGTGCTTCATTCACGAACTGTTGTTAAACAGCAAAAATGAGGCTGGAATCTATTGATTTTAAAGAACTTTCCGTTTGGTCGCGGAAATTCTCCCCCCCCAGGAGGTGATTTGCATCCAATCCCCGGGAAATGCAGGTTCGATCACTTCACGGCGCAATCCCTGTCACGGTGCATGAGACCGTGTCTATATCTCCTGAGGCAGGGTAGGGTGGTTGATTATAGGGGGCCGGCGTCACATCCTCGGCAACCAGGGTGAAGACGTTGTCCCCGACCAATGAACCTGAACTGGGGATGTTTTGATTCCAGGAGATCACGTAGCTCCCGCCACTCACGACGTTGGTGAATCCTGCTCTCCAGTTTGCATAGAAGGTACTGTTGGCCAAGGTGACGTCGATGTGGCCGCCGATTCGGCGGACACTCCCCGTGGTGAGGTTACTCAGCGCGGCCCACATGTTTGTGGTGAAAGGCAATGTGCCTGATGGAGGGAGGCAGGCCAGATCGGCGGAAATTGTGGCCGCCGGTTCGCACTCGTCCGGGATGCCGTTACCGTTGATGTCGTCGCTCGTGCCCATGCTGATATCGTCATCATCCGGGACACCGTTGCAGTTGCAGTCATCAAAGAGAGAATTGTCCACGGTGCCGCGGCCGAGGGTGCTGAACTCCATGTCTATCTGAAACTGCTCGTGAATGGCGATGGCTTTGGTCCGTTCGGCCGTATTCGGCAGATCGCCGGGAAGGTGAATCATGATCCAGCCGATGCGGTAGTGTTTATCCTCCGTCGTGGAGTCTGGGACACGAGGGCCCGCGGCCGCGATGATGTCCGCCGAAGAGAGAGTCGAAATCGGGCCGTAGTAGTCGGTCGCCTCGCAATCCCAGTCGTCCATGTAGCGGAGCTCGCTGTTGCCCGCGTCCATTTCGGCCGGGGAAACATAGCCCATAAGGTAGAGTTCCGTATAGCTGTAGGATCCACCGGTATCACTGTTGAACAGATAGAAGTCAGGGTAGCTGGCCTGGGCCACCGCCGGGTTGGCGCCCACCCATTCACCGATTCCCAGGACCGATCCCTGGGTGTCGACTGCTGGATTCGGATGTCCAGGGCCATAGCAGCCGTAGCCGCCGTAGCCCTGCATCTGACGGCCGTCGAGCAGGTCGGGCAGGTACATGGCGAATCGGTGCTCCAGTTCGTGGCCCAGGGCGACACGGGTCATGAACGCCTCCGGACCGGTGCCTGGTTGCCAAACCGAAGCGTTGATGTCCCACGCCATGATGCAGCCCTCGACGCACTGCCCCCCCACACCGTAGTCCGGGCGCCTGTCGTACAGCTCCAATCCGAGCCCGGCCACGTCATTCTCAAAAGAAAGGTAGAATGCCGTACCAACCCAGTGGTGTGGTGCGAAGTTGAGCCAGAATCCGACAAAGTCGTAGTTGTCGCCGAGCTTCCCAAGCAGATCGTTGACTGCCGTGACCATGAGGTCGATCAACTCTCCATTTGAAAAGTTCGTGAGCAGGAGCTGATCGGTGTCCTCGAAGGCGAAGATGTGTTCCGGGGTGAGGCACGGCAGTTCAGTCGGCACGGTTCGAGGACTGCCGGGCTGAATTGGCGGAATCGATCGCGTTGCCGGATCCGGGATCTCCCCGCGGGCTACCGCTCGCCGGACTTCCGCTAGCCAATCCGCTGAAGGTCGATATCCACACTCGAGTTGCTGAAGATGAGCGGCCTGCTCAGCCATGAAAGCTTCACCCGAGTTGAGTGCGTCGTCCGCCCAAGCTGTTCCCCAACTGAGCAGAAGCACGATCATCCCTGCGACCGCCACTGTTCGGATTCTGTTTTTCATGAGTATGCACCCCGCTTTATGCATGTTGGTCGCACGAGTTGAAGGGATCAGTTACTGCGGCTATTAAAACACCTACGCTGATTCACTCGTAGCATAGGCAGCATCCGTGGAATCGTCAATCGGTTTACTCAATGAATGTCACCATTCCCGGCTGGCCACAAAAAAAGGCAGAACCCCTTACCTGTGGAATTCTACCTTCTGATGGGCCTGGCTCCCCATCGTGGACGTTATTCGAACTTATTTCCCCGGTATTGCACGAGAGCCGTGCTCGTATCCGTAGAGGTACGGGGCACTTCGCGGTCACAATACCTGCTGCCAGCATGAACCCCTTGACGCCGGATCGGTGTGCATTGTCCTGCAGAGCTTCTCCTCTTGCTCGGGCTCCCCGGACACGGTGAGCCGTGGAAACGTACGAACGGCATCACGGTCTTCCGAAGCTGGTGCCCCCTCCCTCGGTCCATCGCATCTCTACGGCGATACACCGGTCACCGTGCAGACGCTCGTGTCCGTATCTCCTGATGGAGGATAAGGCGGCTGGTTGTAAGGCGAGGGCGTCGTATCTTCTGCGACGAGCGTGAACGTGTTTTCGCCTATGACAGTACCGGTATACGGCAGAACCTTGTTGAACGACCTGGTGTACGAGGTGCCCGCCCCCAGGGTCACCTGCCCCGATTTCCAGTTAGAGTAGAACTGGCCGCCGGCAAGGGCGACGCTTATCCGGCCGTCGATGACACGGGTGAAATCCTTGTATCGGTTGGTCAGCGTCACCTCGAAGTGCTCAGAAAAAGGAAGGGTGCCGGAAGATGGGGAACAACTCATGTCAGCATCTACCGTTGGTGAGGATCCTTCAGCCCTGGCGCTGATGACCTGGAGGCCGGCAAACCCGTCGGCCACGTAGGCAATACCGTTTTTGGCCGACAGATCCCAGGCGTCGCCGGGCAGCAGGATCCGGTCGAGTTCGTGAATGTTGCCCAGATCACTCACATCGTAAAGTCGCAGGTGATGTTCCCCGGTCGTTCCCGTGGTGATGAATGCCAGGTCGCCGGAAACGGCCACATCACCGAATTGAAAGATCGCGTAGAAGCTTCCGGCAAGGGTCGGGCTGGCGGGGTTGCTGATGTTCAGCACGAGCAGGCCCTCGTGGAAGGCGGTCACGAACGCGTAGTTCCCCTGAATCCAGATATCCTCACCCCAGTCGACGGGATAAAAGGCGTCCTCGAATGGATTGTACGGATCGGCGACGTTGATGATGTGCAGGCCCTCGTCGAAGAGCTCGATGGCGAACAGATGATCATTCGCATACTCAAGCTCGAGGATGTGAGGAGACACCGGCATCGTGCTCAACTCCACCGGCGCGGTGGGATCGGTCAGGTCGAAGATGTGCAGATAATAAAGCTGGGTAGCCACCGAGAAGCGCGTTGCGTAGAGGTACTCGCCGTCGGTTGCCAGGTCGACCGCGGTGAAGTCGGAGATGCCGCCCACCTCGACCGGGTTTGATACGTCGCTGACATCTATGACGCGTAACGCGGGCGTGTACCAGTCCGTGACATAGAGATAGTTGCCGAGCAGCAAGGACTCACCGGCCGAGCCGCCTTTTGACGTGCCCACGGTTTGGACGGCGTTTGGATTGCTGATATCCGTGATCACCAGGCCGTCAGTGCTCTGGCCGAGGAAAGCGTAGTCTCCGGCGACCATCACCGCGGCCGTCGTACCCACCGTGTCGTAGCTGCAGATGAGGACGGGGTTGTACAGATCGCTGATGTCGATCACCTGGAGGCCCGCTCCTTCACTGGCGACGTAGGCGACGTCGCCGTCGAGCCGCACCCGATATCCCTCATCGGGCAGCGTCAAAGATGCGATCTGCTGTGGTGACTGAGGCGAGGAGACGTCGAAGACGATGATGTCGGTACGGTTCACGGCCACCACGAAATTTCCGGTCAATGCCAGGTCGTTCAGCCCCTGGGACACGGTTGCGGATCCCACCAGATCAGGGTAGGAATAGCTCACATCGAAAACCCCCAGGCCTTGAGAGACGCCTGCGTACGCATACGATTCTCGAGCCTCGACGCAGGTGATGTCGTTGTACAAGTTCTCGCCGACCTTCTCGAGGGTGCCATCCGCGTGGATGAGGTACTTGGCCAGGCCGCTGCCCGCGACGTAGACATAGCCACCCGCAGCGGCCACGTCATCCGTATCCCGATCCTCGATGTAATACCAGAACGGACCGGCCTGCACACCGAGATCGACAGGGTCGGTGGGATCCGAGATGTCAAAAGCATGGACGCGGGCATCGTTGGCGTTGATGTAGAGGTGATCACCAAGGACGACGAGGCCATCGGTCGGAAAATCGGCGTCCGTACCCGCATAGTAGACCGGCATCGAGCTGAGCCGCTCCGGATTCCGGGGGTCCTGGAGGTCCCAGATTTCGAGACCGGACCGCCAATCCGCCACGTAGAGACGCTGATTCGCGCCGACGTAGCGCAAATCGCGGACATGGCCGTCAGTGTGCAGGCTGTCGGAGACCAACTGCGGCTCGGCGGGATCGCTCACGTCGAGCACGAGAACCGCTCCGCCGCTGCCGAGAAAGACGAGATCGCGATCGGCATCGACGGCCACGGCGCGTGCGCCGGCGTAAGGCCATCCGTCCATGCGCTCCAGGGTGAAGTCGGCACCATGGGCCACCGCCAACGGCAACGTCAGCAGTATGGCTGCCAAGAGTAAATTCCTGCTTGTGCGTCTTAACATGATTGACTTCCCGAGACTGATCGATTCAATCCGGCGTTGCCGTTACGGCGCTCGCCTTTGGTTTCCCACCGATGATCGGAGTGTGGATTCAGATCTCAATGCGGGCATTGGGGGGCACAATGTCATCCCTGAAAATAACGAGATTGTCGGCGCCTACGAGTAGCCTTGCTTTTCATGGAATGGTAACTTCTGCGGATATTCCCCGCGCCCATTCAATATTCTCAATGCAAACGCTTCAGAAACTGTGACAGGATTTCCGATTTTTCACTGTTAAAGATGCGGCTGAAGTCACCCACCTGCTGCTTGTAAAATTCCGTACATCAATAAAATCAACAGGTTGGCTGAATGGCTCATCAGTGTTTCATCAGGGAAGTGTTGCTGGTCCCCCTATAACCTATTGATATGGTATGTTCTGCGGCCATATTCAGCAATGTAAATCTGCAGGTGCCGCTAGGAAATCAATACTTGTTCGCGAAGGATGGATCAGCCAAAGTGGATCTTTGCGTCCCTGGATGTCTGGTCCCGCTTATGGCCATCGAAGAGCGAACTTGGGAAGTGTTACCGGCCGTTACAGTTTTCATCTCAGGCAGCACCACTGTACCTGTGGGTGGATGAGGGACAGAAGGAAGTCGATTTGGGCGATTCTTGTTGAGCTGTTTTGTGGTCAGGTTCGTAGAGGATATGCTTGGTTCCCCGGCCCAGCGACAGGTAGAACTTTTCGGGAGGTGTTTACGTTGCCCCACTCCTGATATAAGCAGGGCAATGCATTAACCATTGATACGTTTGCTGGGGGGACGTCAAAACCTCCCCGCCGCCACGTTTGTTCCCTGAGTCATGCCCGTGAAGGCTTGCAGCGAGAACCACTCGGTCACATTTTGCCCATCATAGAGGAATACCTTGACCGGCGTTCCAGCATCCGGGTCGGGCCCGCAGCCCACCACCAGTTCGGCCCGGTCATCACCGTTCAGGTCGGCCCCGGCAAAAACACTGGCCCCGAACCGGACCGCATCCCAAGCGAAAAAGCTCAGGCCGGGCAGGGGTGTGATCGAAGATCCGTCATAGTTCCAGCCGCGGACATGGGGGCTGAAGACAGCGCCCGGACCGGCACCAGTGACGATTTCATCGATGCCGTCGCCGTCCACATCGCCTGAACTGACATTTACGCCATATTTCAGAGTGCCGTAGGCCAGGAAGCTCACCCCGGGCATGGCCGTTGCCGGACCCCCGTCCACGTCCCATCCCCTGACGTGCGGGCCGTAGACGGCCCCGGGGCCGGCTCCGGTGATGATCTCGTCGCAGCCATCGCCGTCGATGTCACCCGCCGAAACGCGAACTCCCCACTTGGGCGTAACGTAAGCGAAGTAGCTCACTCCCGTCAGGGGTGTGACACCCGAGGGGCCGTTGTAGTTCCAGCCGCGCACGTGGGGGCCGAACACCGCACCCGGTCCGGCGCCGGTGAGAATCTCGTCCCGGCCGTCACCGTTCAGGTCACCTGCTGCGACATTGGCTCCGAACTTGCTCGTGCCATAGGCCATGAAGCTCAGACCGGGCAGCGGAGTCCCATTCACCCGGAAGCCGCGCACATGAGGGCCGTATATCTCTCCCGGGCCGGCGCCGGTGATGATCTCATCCAGTTGGTCGCCGTCCAGGTCGCAACAGGTCAGGTTGACCCCATAATGCTGCGAAGCGTACGCTTGGAATTCCGAGATATATGCGGCATCCTGCCCCGGGGGGAAGATCCTGACCAATGGGGGATTGGCGGCGGCAGGGCCGGGGCCGCTGACAATTAAGCTTGCCTCGGTTGTCATGCCGAGCCCGAGATTCGGATTGCCGTAGAGTGTCCACTCGAACATCTCGTAACTGGGCCAGGCCCAGAGCCCGGCCTGGTAGAGTTTGCGCATGGCCCACTGGTGGGCTTCGCCCTGGCTCATCTCGCCCGAGGTCACTTTCAGCGTGAACCAGTAGTCGAGGGTCTGGGTTGAGCCGTCCTCGGGACCGCGCCACCCGGGCTGCCCGTCGGCTACCTGGGTCGAGCCCAGATAACCCACCGCACCGTGGCGCATCATCTGCTTGCCGAGGTTTGATACGGTGGGGTCGGCGGTCAGGCAGGCGTCGGCCCAGACGATGGCCGGGTGCTGGTCGTTGTAATAGTTGACGTCGATGGCCTGGATGAAGGCCGGGTTTCCTTCGCCGAGGATATGGGAGGAGAAGCTGCTGCCGTGGCCGGCCGTGTTGACCATGCAGTAGCGGCCCGTGGACCAGGCGGCGACGACATTGTCGCGGTTCAGGGCTTGATCCATGGGGAACGCAGATGCGTAATCGGCGTTGTCCTCGTACATCCGGGTCACGGACCAGTCGGCCATCCACGGTTGGTCCAGCTTCGCCTCCATCAGCCAGGCGGTGTCAGTGTCGGCCCAGAAGAAGGCGCCGAGGACCATGATGTTCTTCTTGTACGCCGGATCCACGTTTAGTTCGAAGGCCGCCGCTTTCTCGCAGGCCTGTCGGACCACGCCTCCATTGCTCCAGGGGATGCGGCCGATGTTGACTTCGTTGTAGAGATCCACGTTGTCCTGGTTATCCTCCCCGTAGTGCTGATCGCCGTCAGCGTCCCAGGAATCCTCGTCAGCCTCGGACAGCTCGGCGTAATAGAAGTCGCTGAAGGGGAGCCCGTACCCGGCATCGATCCAGCACTCCCGCAACGGCAGGTCCTGGTGGTCGCCCACCAGCAGCACGTCCCGGATGCCCCAGGCCGAGGACGGATACTTCTCGCGGAGGAACGAGCGGATCCTGGCCGGCAGGTCCGTGCCGTCGTAGTTGGCGCTGATCCACTCAACGGTGACCACTTCGGGGGAGCGGCTCTTCAGGGTCTCGTGGTTCACCAACGGGGCGACCTCCGATACCAGGGACTCCAGTGTGACGATGACGAAATCATGGGTTTCCGTCGGCTGGGGTGCCGGCGGTTCCGGATACCAGGCCTGGGCTTCCCGGTAGTTGAGGATGAGCTCGCGGGCGGTCTTCTCCATCTCGGGCACATGGTCGATCATGACCGTTCCGGGCTGGATCTGTCCGCCGCTTGGCAGACCGGCTGCATCCGGAAAGCGGTAATCGACGGTGATAGTGATGCGGGGATGGACGTACAGCCGCCCTGATTCGGGACGGAAGCTGAACGGCGCGATCCGGACGTCCACCAGGTTGTATTTCCTGAACCCGGCCCGGCGAACCAGCCAGCCCGGTTCGGCAGGGTACACATCGTCCCTGCCGTAGGTCTCTTCGTAGGCGAGTTGCCAGGCGGCCTCGCGCCTGGCCTGGACCGCAGGGTCTTCCCGACCCATTGGCCGGGTGAGTGAAACCGGTGAGATGCGGAATGTCCCGTCCATCTCCACCGGGACCCCGCCATCAACCCGAACGGTAACCGGTTCTGCTCCTGGTGGAATGGCGATTGCGAATATCTTCCCCGGAAGCCTGGGTTTTCCCGGTTCACCGATCACACCGAATCCATCGAGGCGGATCTCCTGAACACCGTTCTCCTCGGTGATCCGGTACTCACCGGGCTCGACGCGGCAGGTCACGCAACCCGCCGGTTCGAGGGTCACGGCGGCAGGGACCTGGACCGGCGAGAGGAGGAGCAGGAGGAGAGCCATCAGGGGGAAGAGGCGCAGTCCGGCTGACCTGGCCCGGCAAACCCCGAGAAAGATTCTCGTCGCGGTGTACATTGGTGACCTCATCCTGGGAAATGGACCGTTTCATCGGAAGCGCAGGCCTCGAAAACACAAGCTCCTCGGTGAGGATAGACGGGGCCGGGCTATTTGACAAATTGATTCCGCCTCGCTCTAAAACCTCCCTGCCGCCACCTTGGTTCCGTGGGTCATGCCCGGGAAAGCTTCAAGTGATAACCAGAGGGTAACTCCGGACCCATCGTATTCGAACACTTTCACCTCAGTGCCGGCACCAGCATCCGGGCCACAGCCCACAATCAACTCATCCCGGCCGTCGCCGTTCAGATCGGCCCCGGCGAAGACTGTGGCCCCAAAGCGGACCTCGGCTGGCGGCCAGGCAAGAAAGCTAATACCTGAGATGGGAGTGAGCGTTGCGCCGTCATAGTTCCATCCGCGGATGTGGGCCCCAAAGTATCCCGAGGGCCCAGGCCCAGTGACAATCTCGTCCAACCCATCTCCATCCACGTCTCCGCAAGTAACATTGACCCCCATGCGGTTGGTGCCGTAGGCCAGAAAGCTCACACCCGGTATGGCTGTCGCCGGTCCCCCGTCCACATTCCAGCCTCTGACGTGCGGTCCAAAGACGAATCCCGGCCCGGCCCCAGTGACGATTTCGTCGATGCTGTCGCCATCGATATCGCCTGCGGCTACGTTGACACCCCACTTGTGAGTACCGTAGGCATAATAGCTCACTCCTGGCACCGGGCTCACACCCGGTGTGCCGTCGTAATCGAAGGCCCGGACATGAGGGCCGAACACCGCCCCCGGTCCGGCTCCGGTGATGATCTCAGCGAAACCGTCAGCGTCGATGTCACCCGCGGCCACGTTGACGCCCCACTTGTTGGCCCCATAGGCCAGGAAGCTGAGGTTGGGCAGGGGCGTGCCGTCCAGCTGGAACCCTCGCACGTGAGGGCCGAACAGGGGCCCCGAACCAGGTCCGGTGATGATCTCGCTGGAACCGCGACCGTCGACATCTCCCACGGCCAGGTTTGTCCCGAACCTTTG
>JAQAZP010000098.1:0-20716 GCA_032127265.1 Acidobacteriota bacterium | reverse complement strand
GTGGCAACGGCCGTGCCACCTGCCCGCAGGTGATGGGTAACGTTTTGCGAAGGCGAAAATCATATATCAGCTTGACAAGCGTCACGTGACGCGTTACATTTAACCATGATTAAGACGTTTGCAGACAAGCGAACCATGGATCTTTACTTGACCGGCAGGGCGAAACGGTTTCCTCCTGATGTGGCGAGCCGAGCTGCTCGCAAGCTCGAGTATGTAGACCTGGCAACAAGTATCGATGACCTCAAGGTTCCACCGGGAAACCGCCTACATCGGCTGGAGGGTGATCGAAAGGGCCAATACTCGATCTCGATCAACGATCAATGGCGCATTTGCTTCCGGTTTATCGACAGAGACGCTTACGACGTCGAAGTCTGCGACTATCACTGAGACGGAGTATGAGATGAATATCAACAACACAGGACGAATGCAACGCCGGCCCACCCATCCCGGCGAAATGCTTCGCGAGGACTTTCTGCCTGACTTCGATCTGACCGCCTCTAGTCTGGCCCGTGCCATCGGTGTGTCCAGGCAATCGGTGAATGAGCTGTTGCGCGGGCGTCGCTCTGTGAGTCCACAGATGGCGCTCCGCCTTGGCAAGATTTTTGGTAACTCGCCTGAGTTCTGGCTCAATGCCCAGCGAGCTGTCGATCTGTGGGATGCGGCACAAGCGATTAAGGATGAAGTTGCGGGCATTAAGACGATGAGCTTCGCATAACCAGCCCATACACCTGTCGTCCAGGTATCACGGCCCTTGCTGAGCAGCCGGTCGTTCTTCTGGTGGCAACGGCCGTGCCACCTGCCCGCAGGTGATGGGTGACGTTCGAACGAGATTTTGCACGTATCGTCGCATACGCGCCGAACCGTAAAAATAGACGGTCGGCCCAAATATTAAAAACTTGACGCATATGCATAACATAGCTATATTATGCATATGGAGGTGGAAGAAATGAGAACAACGTTGGACTTACCTGAAGAACTGCTGCGTGAAGCGATGAGGACAACCCATGTCGAAACAAAGACCAAAGTGATCATAATCGCCCTCGAAGAGCTGATCAGAAAGAATACCATAGCAGGCTTAAAAAATTTCAAAGGCAAAATCGACCTGAAGATTGACATGAACAAGTTAAGGAGTCGTGAATGCAGGTCCTAGTTGACTCATCGGTTTGGATTGATTACTTCAGGGGTGGCAGCAATTCAGACAAGCTCGATTATTTCATCGATGAAAATGTACTTGTTATAAACGACCTCATCCTCGCCGAGTTGGTACCTTTTTTACGATCAAAGAACCAACGCAAACTGGTCATTCTCTTGGGATCTGTCAAAAAATTAGATATGAATATTGATTGGAGTCAAATTATAGACCTTCAGTATACATGTCTGAAAGCTGGTATTAATGGAATCGGCATACCGGACTTGATCATTGCTCAAAATTCTCTTCAACATCATTGTGAAATCTATACCCTGGATCAGCATTTCGAATTATTGAATAAGCCGTTGAGGCTTGCTCTAATAAAATAGACAACTGGCCGAACAACCGCATTCAACGGCCAAGCCGATTCCGTCACGCTGTTTGCAAATCACTCGGCCAATCAAATGGATCGTGTCGCCGCTTCCCGGCATTGCCAAGGCAACCAGCGCGCCGGTCGGCGCGTTGCGCCGACTCGGCTTGCCGCCGATGTGGAGCGTTCGCCCAGAAACCAGAGGTTGAAAACGATCTCCGGAGTGAGTATATTGTAGTATTATGATAAGCATAGCCGATATACAAAAAATGTCCCGCGAGGAAAAGCTTCTTGCGCTCGAAGCCATATGGGCTGACCTCTCGAAAAACGCAGAGGATGTTGAATCACCCACCTGGCACGAGGAAGCCCTACAAAGTACCGAGGCGAGGCTTCAAGCTGGCCAAGAACAGGTTCTTGACTGGGTTGAGGCAAAGCGTCAGTTGAGGAATCGATCCTGATGAGGATCAAAATCCTCTCGTCTGCAGTTGACGACTTGCGGGCAGGACATCACTTCTACGAAAGTCAAAGAGAAGGACTGGGCGCCTACTTTCTTGACTCACTGTTCTCCGATATTGACTCACTCTTGCTCTATTGCGGAATCCACTCCAAGGTTTTCGGATACCACCGCCTCCTATCCAAACGCTTTCCCTACGCGGCTTACTACTCTTTCGATGAAGATGTGATCGTTGTGAGGAGGATACTGGATTTGCGGCGTGACCCGGAGCGGATTCGTCATACTCTGCAAAAATAGGGCGAACAACCGCATTCAACGGCCAAACCGCTTCCGTCACGCTGGTTGCAAACCGAGCGGTCAATCAGAAGGCCCGTTTCGTTGCTACCTGGCTTTGCCAAAGCAACCAGTGTGCCGGCCGGCGCTTCGGGCCGACGCGGCTTGCCGCTGATGCGGAGTGTTGAACGAGAACTTATAAAGCCACATGAAACAGCGGCAAGCCTATCCCTTGTTCCAATCAGTGATGATCATCATCACAAACATGATCCCGCTCTATAACGTCTGGTATCATGGCTGGAGCAGTTTCAATCTAATTCTGCTTTTTATTGCAGAGGGTGCGATCGTTGTCCTCATGGATTCGACCAAGCACTTCTTCATGCCGAAAGATAGGCAAGAGGGTGTTCTTGTTTTTGAGGTTGTCTTTCTCTTTTTCTTCGGGTTCTTCGCCATCCTGGTCTTTGGTCGGGATAAGAACAGTTCGGATCTGCTGGAAACGATCCAAACTTCCTTTCAGGCCGCAAAGGTTATTCAGTTCTGGCCGGTTGTCTGCATTCTCGTGATGCGGCTGTCTCGCACGATACAGGAGTTGATGGCTTCAGGTGTCTTGGGCGGCGGCCGAAAACCGCTCCTATACAGCGGGGGGGGATGGGTGCTTCAACTGTTTTTCTTGGTGATGCTTACACCGTTCATTGCCGACAAAAGTCCCAACCCCATGGCTGGACTGATCGCCATCATTGTGCTTAAAACGCTGGGTGAGGTCTCTATGCCCTGGGTACAACGGATAACCAAATGATGTTTGGCGAGCTTTAGGGTCGAAGAGAGGACTGTTATCATTCAAGTGCGGAAGTCTAAATGAATGCGACGGTCCAACCAGCGCCTCGAACACTGCGCCGATCAGGGGCGAGCCGCCCCTACGGCAGCTCGCCCGTCACCGTGCAGAACCGCGAACTGACGTCGCCCGAGGCGAGGTACGGCGGCTGGTTATACGGCGCCGGCGTCACGTCCTCCACCGTCAGGCGGAACTCGCTGCTCCCGAGAAAGGCGTAGTGTGCCGGGATCTCCTGGTTCCAGGTGTGATGGTCCCAGCCGCCGGGTGTCATCTCAACCCATCCACTTCGCCAGTTGTCATATACCACACCATTGGCCAGGGCCAGGTCGATGTGGCCGGCGGCCGTGCGGGCCTGGTCGTCGACGTTGTTGACCATGTTGACCGTCATGGCACTGCTGAAGGGAAGCGTCCCCGATGAGGGCAGGCAGGTCATCTGTGAAGAGACCGTGGTCAGCGGACTGAATATCAGGCGGAAGGAGGGCATCATCTCCCGGGGAAAGCCGGTTTCCTGCCCGAGGAAACCGTCGATCACCCGGTCGCTGCCCCCGTAGCGCCAGCCGAGATTGTAGATGCTCTGGCTGCTGCTGCCGTTATACCGGAACTCCAGCAGCAGGTGGTCTTCGCCGTTGTAAACAAAGGGCGTGTCGAAGATGAACTCGTTCCACAACCCCACCTCGAACTTGACGTCTTCGGATACGCGGTAGTAGACCGTGGCGGGCAACTCGTAGACATAGTTGTCGGCAAAGGCCGTGCTCAGCCGGTCCTCGGCGATATGGCCGGCGAGGAACTCGATCTGCTCGAACTGCCCATGGAAGAAGGATGGGTGGTTGGCGTAGAACTCGATGGCCTTCAGTTCGCAGCGCTCGGGAATCTCACTTGCCAATACCAGTACCTGGTATCTGATGTTGCTGCTTCAGGTGCCGCAGAAGGGGCGGTTGAGGCTCAGTTCGCCGGCGGCGCCGATGGTCACTGATTCGGCGAACAGCGGAGTCATCCCCATAAAAAAGAGAACGATGAGGGTCAGCAGTGTGGTGCATAGGGTGGGCTTCATAGTGCGCTCCGCGTAGATCTTGAATTAATTTCCGCGCTCGAACCGCGTTCAGGCCAACAACAACCAATTCCTACTATATCACATGAGTACGTCCCGGAGCCGTCCAGGGGCAAGCGATTTCTTGACAACATTTGTCCCAGCGGGTATAAATATGGTTCTTCACAAGCCTCTAAGGCACTGAAAATCAAGTCGATATGTCGATCCTAAACACAGGTTCCGGCAGACTGGCACCACAACGGGATCACCTCTCCGAAAGGGAAAACGTCATGATCACCAGAATCGCCACACCGCTGGTACTGGCGGCATTTCTGCTTATCCTGCTCGCCGCGCCGTCGGTTCCGGCGCTGGCTTCCGACGAGGCCGCAATGAACAACGAGAACTTCAACTGGAATCTGAATGACCTCTATCCGAACGACGAGGCCTGGGAAAAAGCCAAGAAGGCCCTGGAGGAGCGGATTCCTTCCATCGAGCCGTATCGCGGACGCCTGGGCGAATCAGCGGCTGTGATGGCCGAGGCCTTCGGCCTGATCGCCGACATCACCAAGGAATACGCCCGGATCCGCACCTATGCCGGCCTCAACTCGGATAAGGACACCCGTGAGGCCGGACCGCTGGCCATGCGCCAGGAGATCGGCCAGGTGGGCACCACCCTCGGCGCAGCCACCTCATTCGTCGATCCCGAGATCCTGGCTCTCGACCCCAAGGTGGTGGAAGCGTTTATCGCCGAGGAGCCGAAACTGGCCGACTACCGGATGCTCCTCGACGACCTTCAGCGCCGGCGCGAACACACGCTGGGTGAAGGTGAGGAGGAAGTGATCGCCACCGCGTCGCTGGTCTCCGGCGCCCCCTCCGATCTCTACGGCATCTTTGTCGGCGCCGATCTGCCCTACCCCACGGTTGAGCTCTCCACCGGGGAGAAGGTCCTGATGGACCAGTCGGCCTACACCAAACACCGCTCCTCCCCGGTGCGCGAGGACCGTATCGCCGTCTTCGACGCCTTCTGGGCCAGGTTCAACGAATTCAACCGCACCCTGGGCACCAGCCTCTACTCCGGGGTCAAGCGGGACCTCTTCTACACCAAGGTGCGCAACTACGACTCGGCGCTGGAATCGGCCCTCGATGCGGGCAACATCCCCACCGAGGTCTACCACACCCTGATCCGCGAAGTGAACGCCAGCCTGCCCACGCTGCACCGTTACCTCAAGCTGCGCCAGCGGATGCTCGGACTGGATGAACTCCACTACTACGACATCTACCCGCCCATCGTGAAGGAAGTGGAGATGGACTTCCCCTACGACGAGGGCGTCAAGCTGATGCTCGGGTCGCTGGCCCCGCTGGGCGAGGACTATGTCAATGGGCTGGCCGGTGGGATCGAGTCGCGCTGGATCGACGTCTACCCCAGCCAGGGCAAGCGGAGCGGGGCCTACATGAGCGGCTCGGCCTATGACGTCCACCCCTACATGCTGCTGAACTACGTCGACGACTACAACAGCCTCTCCACCCTGACCCACGAATGCGGCCACGCCATGCAGACATATTTCTCGAACAAGGCCCAGCCCTACCCCACGGCCGACTACACCATCTTCGTCGCCGAGATCGCTTCCACACTCAACGAAGCCCTGCTCAATCCCTACCTGCTGGAGCGGGCCAGGAGCGACGATGAGAGGCTCTACCTGCTGGGCAGCTACCTCGACAACCTGCGCGGAACCTTCTACCGCCAGACCATGTTCGCCGAGTTCGAGCTGAAGATTCACCAGCTCGTCGAGCAGGGCGAAGCGCTCACCGGCGACAAACTGAACGAGATCTACGGCGAACTGCTGCGCCGCTACCACGGCCACGACGAGGGGGTGATGACCATCAACCCGCTCTACAACGTGGAGTGGGCCTACATCCGCCACTTCTACTACAACTTCTACGTCTACCAGTATTCCACCAGCTTCGTAGCTTCCACCGCGCTGTCGCAGAAGATCCTCGACGGCGAGGAAGGCGCGCTGGAACGCTACATGGACTTCCTCAAGGCCGGCAGCAGCGACTACTCGGTGGAGCTGGTGAAGAAAGCGGGCGTGGATCTCACCTCCCCCGAACCCTACCGGGCCACGGTGAAGGTGATGAATGACGTGATGGACCAGATCGAGGCGATCCTCGACAAGCAGGCGAAAGAATAAGGGTCAACCCCTACCCGGAACTTCAGGCCGAATGAGCCGCTCCCTCACCGGAGCGGCTTTTTTTGCAGCAGCCGGTCGAGGTGATCCACGTCCTCCCCTTGACCATCCCGGTTTCGAGTATACTCGTCACACGTGGGGGTAACATTTCCAATGAGCAGAACGTACCTGAGGGCCGTCACCGGCAGCAATTTCGAGGGAGGGCTTCGGGGTCCGCGCCTCTCCCGGCTCGCTCTTCTATTCATCCTTGCCCTGGCCGTCACCGGCTGCGGAATCGGGTCCGGGGAGGAGGAGGAAGGATCGGTCCGGGCCGGCCGGTTGGACGGGTCGGGGAAGATTATCCTGCTTCCCGGAGAGCAGGAGGCGCTGGGACTGGAGACCGCCGCGGCGGTTCAGGGCGTACTGACCACCAGCGCGTTGCGGTTCGGCAAAGTCAGCGCCAGGCCCCAGGAAGACGCTCTCGTCGCCGCCCCGGTAACCGGCCGCCTGCTCGCCCAGGCGCTGGCCATCGGCGCCCGGGTCTCGCCAGGCGACCTGCTGCTGACGCTCGAACCGCTGGTGGACACCGCTTCCGGCGTGGCGCTCGAGGCGCAGCGCCGTGAACTCCAGGGACAGATCGAAGGTGCGGTCGCCCGCGTCGAGGCGCGGAAGGCGGAACTGAAACGGGTCTCGACCCTGCTCTCATCCGGGCTGGCCACGGACGCCGAGACCGCCCAGGCGCGGGCCGAGTTGACCGCCGAGGAAGCCCGCGTCGAAAGCCTGCGGCGCGCCGGCAAAGAACTCGCCCGGGCGACCGGGGGCCGGCTCGAGCTCCGCGCGCCGGTGGCCGGCGTGGTGGCCGCGCTGATCACCGACAGCGGCTCGCAGATCGAGCAGGGCACGGCGCTCGCCCGCATCATACAGGCCGGACCGCGCTGGATCGACCTCGCCGTCCCGCCCGGCGATCCCGTTGGAAACGAGTACCGTGTGCAGGGCTTCCTGGAAACGGTTCCGGCCGAGCTGCTCAACCGGGGGGCGGTGATCCAGGCCGATGGCACCCGGAGGGACCGGCTCGAAGCGGCGCCCGGCGCCTCCGCTGGCCTGCCGCCGGGGGCGACCGTTCCGGTACAGGTACTCCACGAAACGCGCGGAATTCTCGTGCCGGCGACGGCTGTTGTCCGCAACGGACGCGAAACGATCGTCTTTGTCACGGCCGGAGAAGGCCGTTTCGAGCCGCGGTGGGTGCGTGTCTCGACGCGCGATGAGACGGGCGCGATCATCGACGAAGGGGTTTCCGCGGGCGAACTCGTCGTGACCCGCGGCGCGGCGGCCCTGCTCGGGGAGCTCGGCGCGGCGGGCCAGGCGCAAGGCGGGGGAGAGTCCGAGTGAATGCACTCTTCGACGCGATCATTCGCGGCTCGATCAGGAACCGCTACCTGGTGATCCTCGGCGCCCTGGCCCTGGCGGCTTTCGGCCTCTGGTCGGCCCGGAGCGCTCGTCTCGATGCGCTTCCCAACTTCACCCCGCCCCTGGTCATTGTCCAGGCGGAAGCGCCCGGGTTGGGGAGCTCCGCAGTGGAGCGGCTGGTGACCACTCCGTTGGAGCAGGCGCTGCTCGGTATTCCCGATGTTTCCCGGGTCCGCTCCACCTCGTCCCCCGGCCTCGCGGTGGTCCAGCTGACCTTCGAGGACGATGTCGACATCTTTCGCGCCCGGCAGCTGGTGAGCGAACGGATCACCGAGGCCGGCGAGCGTCTGCCCCCAGCCCTCCCGGCGCCGCGGATCGCCCCGATCACCGCCGCCGTCGGCTCATTGCTCAAATTCTGCTACACCAGCCGGAGCGATGATCCGGAAGCGCTTGGCGCACTCTGGCGTTTCGCCGAATGGAAGGTCCGGCCGCGCCTCTCGGCCATCGAGGGCATCGCCCGGGTCACCGTTCACGGGGGCCGTTCCGCGCGGGTCGAGGTGATCCCCGATCCCGCCGCGATGCTGGCCCGCGACGTCAGTCTCGCCGACCTGCGCCGCGCGCTGGAGAGCGCGCAAAGCCTTGCCCCGCTCGGTTTCGTCGAAGCCGGCGCACAGCAGCAGCCCCTGCGCGCCGAAGGGCTGTGGTCCTGGGATCGCCTCGAGCAGATCGGCAACACCGTCGTCGACTCCGCCGGCGGGCTCCCGGTTCTTGTCGGGGATGTCGCCGAGGTCGTCCCCGGGGTGGCGCCGCCAGTGGGCGCGGCGCTCTACGATGGCCGGGACGCCATCTACCTCCAGATTGAAAAGCTGCCCTGGGCCGATACGCTCCGCCTGACCCGCGAGGTGGAAGCCGCGGTGGCCGTCCTGGACGCGGAACAACCGCCGGGTGCGGTGCGCCACCCCCCGACCTTTCGCCAGGCCGATTTTATCCGCACTTCGCTCGGCGCGCTGTCGCGCGCCATGCTGATCGGCGCCGCGCTGGTCGTCGTGATCCTGATCGCCTTCCTGCGCTCGCCGCGGCTGGCGGTGATCAGCCTCACCGCCCTGCCGCTCTCGATCATCGCCGCGGCGACCGTGCTGCTGCTCCGCGGCGTCACGGTGAACGGGCTAATTCTGGGCGGTCTGGCCATTGCCGTCGGCGAAGTGGTGGACGATGCCATCGTCGATGTGGAGAACATCTGGCGGCGGCTGCGGGAGAACGCGCGGCAGCCCGCTCCCCGGCCGGCGCTCGAGGTCGTTCACGATGCCTCCGCCGAGGTCCGCGGCGCAGTGGTCTACGCCTCGCTGATCGTCATCGTCGTGCTCTTGCCGGTGATGGTCCTCGGGGGCCTCGCCGGGCGGATCTTCTCGCCGCTGGCCGAGAGCTATGCGCTGGCCGTGGCCGCCTCGCTGGCCGTGGCGCTGACCGTGACGCCCGCTCTGAGCGCGCTGCTCCTGCCGCGCCTCGCTGCCTCGGAGGCCGCGGAGACCCGCCTGGCCAGCGCCCTGCGGCGAACCTACCAGCACCTGTTTTCGCGGATGTCGGCTCGGCCCGGCCGGGTTGTGCTCGGCGCGATGCTTCCCGGGGCCGCCGCGCTGCTCGTCCTGCCGTTCATCGGCGGCGGTTTTCTACCCGAGTTCCGCGAAGGGGTGCTGATCGCCGAAGTGGCCGCCTGGCCCGGAACCTCGCTCGAGGAAACCACGCGGCTGGGCCGGAAGATCGATGCCGTGCTGCGCGCCGACGGCGGCCTTCCGCACGTGGCTGTGCGAGTCGGGCGGGCCAGCCTCGATGAAGACGCGGCGCCGGTGCACCGGATGGAAATGGACCTCGTGCTCCCCGCGGACAGTGGGGACCCCGAGGAGGTCGCCGCCGGGATCATGGACCGCATGGGGGAGATCCCCGGGATCAGCTTCGGCGTCGAGGGCTTCATGGGCGAGCGGATCAACGAACTGCTCTCCGGCGAGCGTGCGCCCATCGCGGTCAAGCTCTTCGGCCGTGATCTGGGCGCCCTGAGGGCCGCCGCCGGAGCGCTGGTGGAGAAGATGGCCCGGCTCCCCGGCATCCAGGCCGTGCAGTGCGCCGGACTGGTGGACGTGCCGACCACCGACCTGCGAATCGACGAATCACTTCTCGGCGTTGCCGGGGTCCGCCGCGGTGAGGTCGTCGATGCCGTCGCGGCCTGGCGGCAGGGCCTGGCGGTGGCCGAGGCGCTGGCCCCCAACGGCTTCTCGGTTCCGGTTGTCATCGCCGGCCCTCCCGGCTTCAGCTCGGGGTCCCGCCTCGGCGATCTGCCCGTTTTCACGGTCTCGTCCACCGCTCTGCCCCTTTCGGCACTGGTCGAGATCACCGACGGCTCCGAACCCCAGTCCATCGCGCACGAGGGGGGGCGTCGACTGCTCACCGTAACCGCCCGGGCGAAGGCTGGCCAGCTATCGGCGGCGGCCGCACGAATCGAGCGGCTGCTGGCCGGAACGACGTTTCCGCCGGGGGCTTCGTGGGAGCTCTCCGGCCAGGCGGCCGAGCGCCGGACGGCCGGCGGCCGGCTGGCGGTGATCATCGGCCTTGTGCTCACCGCCGTCTTTGTCTTTCTCTGGATGGCCTTCGGCTCCGCAGTGGATGCCGGCGTCGTTCTTGGCGGGCTGCCGCCGGGAATGGTCGGCGGGGTGGCCGCGGCAATGCTCCTGCCCGAAGGACTGTCAATGTCTGGTTTCATCGGCTTCGTGGCGCTCTCCGGCATCATCAGCCGCAACGGCATCATGCTCGTAGCGCACAAAAACTACCTGCTGGCAAAGCATCCCGGCGCACCAGCCGAAGAACTGGTCGCGCAGGCGGCGCGGGAACGCCTGCTGCCGATCCTGATGACAGCCGCCACCGCGTTTTTCGGCCTCCTGCCGCTGGCCGCGTCCATCGGCGGCGCGGGGAGCGAACTCGAGGCGCCGATGGCCCTCATCGTCTGCGGCGGACTGCTCAGCGCCACAACCCTCAACCTTTTCGCCGTCCCGGCCTTCTACCTCTGGCGGACGCGGCGGTTGTGCCGGGAGTGACCGGATGAGACCCACCCCATGCGCTTTGATCCTTGCCCTGTGGCTGGCCGTCGGCGGTTGCGCCGGACCGCCGCACCGGCTCCCGTCCGAACCCCGGCCGGTGCCCGCAGCACCGCAGCCCGAAGTCGTGCTCCGCGAGCGGCTGCCGCTGGGCAGCGGCGGCGAGGCGGTGCTCGACGACCGTGACGGCCTCTCCCCGGACGAAGCGGCGATCATGGCCATCGACCAGAACCCTCGCCTGCGGGCCATTCGCGCGCAACGCGGTATCGCAAGGGCTGAAATCGTCGCCGCTGGAATTCTTCCCAACCCGCGCCTGGAGACGGCAGTGGATTTTCCCGTTTCTGGCGAGGCGGACGTCCTCGGCTACGGTATCGGCCTGGCCTGGAACGTATCGCCCCTGCTCCCCCGCAGCGCCCGAACATCCGCCGCCAGGGAGAACTTTGTCTCCGTCGACCTCGAGGTGGCCTGGCAGGAGTGGCAGGTGGCCCAGGCGGCGCGGCTGTATGCCATCCGCTCAATCTGCATCGAACGGCGAGTCCGGCTTGCCCGGGAGATCGAGGAGGCCTGGCAGCAGCGCTTCACCGCACTCCGCCAGGCGCTGGCGGGTCAAGCCGTGACACAGATTGAGGTGACAACTGCCGAACGCTTCTTCGCCGAGGCGTGCGTGAACCGGCTCGAACTCGAGCGGCAGCTCGTGGCGGAGCGCGGCCTGCTCAACCGCGCCCTCGGCATCAGTGCGGCCGTGGACATCATACTGGATGACTCGTGCAATGTACCCGGGACCATGCCGCCGGTCGAAGATCTGCTCGCTGCGCTCCCGCACCGCCGGCTCGATCTGCTGGCGCTTCAGCACGCGCACCGATCGCGAGACGAAGCCGTCCGCGCTGAGGTCATCGCGCGGTTTCCAACGGTGGAAATCGGGTTTCGGGCCGGACGCGGCGTCGACCGGATCGGTTCCGCCGGGTTGACACTGAGCTTCGAGATCCCATTTTTCGACCGCAACCAGCACAACGTGTCGCGAGCGCGAGCACAGCTGATCGAGGTCGAGGCCGAGTATGATGCACGGCTGCTGGAAGCCCAGTCGGACACCCTGCGTACGGTCAAAGAGATAGTCCTCGTGCAGGAGCAGTTGGCTGCCGCGCGGGAAGCATCGGAGGCCGCCGGCCGGCTGGCCGAGCTTGCCGGCATCGCGGGAGTGGGCGGAGCGCTGAACCCGCTCCTTGCTGCGGACATCCTGGAGCGTTACCACACCAGCCGTCTCCGGATGCTGGAGATCGAGCAGGTGCTGGCCGAATTGCAGATCGCTCTGGCCATCAGCTCCGGTGTTTACCGCTAGACGCCATTTCTCAGAGTGCTTCGTCGCGAAGCGTTGAAGGTGATGAACAACGTGATGGACCAGATCGAGGCGATCCTCGACAAGCAGGCGAAAGAATAAGGGTCAACCCCTACCCGGAACTTCAGGCCGAATGAGCCGCTCCCTCACCGGAGCGGCTTTTTTTTGAACAGAGCGGGACCGGTTCCACCGGCAGCCGGGACCGCCGGCTATTCTCCCGGCCGGATTCGGGCCAGTTCCGACCGGGCAAGATCGGCATACGGCCCTCCCGGCTCCAGCCGGAGATAGGTCTGCAGGTATTCCGCCGCCCGCGTCATCTGTCCGGGAACGTCTTTTCGCAACAGACCCGCCTGAAGCCAGGCCATGGCAAACCCCGGATCCAGACGGAGGATTTCCTCGAACCCGGCCAGCGCCTCGTCCCGGCGTCCCGCCCTCAGGCCGCTCAAGGCAAGGTTGTAGCGGGCCTCGACAAAACCGGGATCGAGCCGGATCGACTCGAGGTAGAGGGCCTCGGCTTCACCGGCCCTGCCGGCACGAGACAGGGCGCGGCCCAGATTGAGTGTCGCATCCTGCCGGCCGGGCTGGAGGGAGAGGACCTCCTGAAACTCACGTATCGCCTCGCCGTGACGCTCGAGCCGGACCAGTGCGTTGCCCAGGTTGTACCGCGCATCGGGATACCGCGGATCATGTGACAAGGCCAGGCGAAACTTCTGCTCGGCCTTTGTGACGTCTCCGGCCTCGAGGTAGATGCAGCCCAGCCGGTTGTAACCGTATTGCGCCGACCCCGGCACCAGGGGGAGCCAGCAAAATACCGCGGCCGCGACCAGGATACCCCCGGCACGCAGAAACGCCCGCCAGTCGGACCCGCTGAACCGCTCCAGCAATTCGAAGAGGGCCAGACCGGCAAAGGGCAGGAGAACGATCACCAGCGGAAGACGGTGGCGGCTGGAAACAAAGAAGGGGATGATGCCGGCCAGGTGCGCGGCAGCAATCAGCAGCAGGAGCCGCTTCCCCTGCCGCTCCCCCCGTCCTCTAGAGAGCAGCATCCCCGTTATCCCCAGAGGAACCAGGATGCCGAACCAGGGGAACGGGACGCGCAGCAACCGCGAGAATTCCCGGTATTCAACCAGGCCCTCGTTGATCGGCATCTCTCTGGCGTTGGCCGTCAGCCCCGCTTTGCGGAGCCAGAGCAGGGCCCCTTCCCCCGGCCGGCCGGCCAGGAAGTCCAGTCCGCGGCGGAACCAGTAGCGGGAAACCGCGGAGGGGCCCAGCGACATCCCGGCGTCGGCTTCGGCCAGGCGGCGAGCGGCCAGCAGCTGCTCCCCGGGGTTGCTCGGAAAGCCCGGCGGGATGGAGAAGGCACCCGTGGCCCCCTGGTGATTCCCGTAATAAAAGTTGATTCCACCGTTGGAGCTGATCAGCACCGGCTCACCCGATACGGCCAGGTTGCGTCCGGTGACCGCGACAACCGGGAGGGCGAGGCCGAGGAGGAACAGCGCCACGGTTTTCAGCCGCATCGCCGGCGGGGCGGCCCACCAGTACCAGATCAGGAAGGCGGCGGCCCAGAGCAGGAGATTGGGCCGGGCCAGCGTCGTGAGCCCCAGGACAAGACCCGTGGCCAGGGCAGGGAGGGATCGTTCCCGGCGGATCGTGTACAGGGCCAGCAGGACCGCCGCGCCGGCGCCGGCGGTGGCGATGGTGGTCGGGAGAAGGGCCAGCGAGAACAGAATGGCCATGGGGTAGAGGGCAAAGGCCATCCCGGCAACCAGCCCCGGCCGCCGGCCGAACACCTTCTCCCCGATACGATAGATGAACCACGATGTGAGAGCCCCGAGAACCACCTGCAGCAGACGAAGGCCTGCGGCCCCGATCAGGGGTTTCAGCCAACCGACGGTGATGAGGTAGAGCGGGTTCATGGAGAAGGCCCCGCCGCTGAACAGACCTACCCGGCGCAGCTCGGCTCCGGCCTGGAGATAGTACTGGGCATCAGGGGAGGGAAACTCCACCAGGGGGGAGGCCGAGATCTCGGCCAGGCAAACCAGGCGGACCGCAAGCGCCGCGCCGAAAACAGCTGCACCGACCCACCGGTTCGGCGAATCTTCCGCCGCCGGTGCCGCTGCTGCCGATTGTTCTTTTCTCCGCCGGCCCTGCCGTTTCGATTTCCTTGCCATGCCTGTCCCCGTGGAAAAAGTGCGCGATCCCCATTATGCATGAACTTCTTGAATTTTACAGCGGCCGGGGACTGCGGCGAGCAGCCTCTCGATCATCAGCTGCAACGGCATCATGCTCGTTGCGCACAAGAACCACCTGCTGGCGGAGCACTCCGGGGCGCCCATTACCTGTCGCACTTCCATCCCGCCGACGTGGCCGAGATCATTGCCGACCTGCGTCCCGGGAAGATCGCCCGGCTGGTCGAGGTGCGGATGATGTCGCGCCGCGCCGGGGAGACCCTGCGGGAGCTGCCGGAAGGCATACTGCGCAACGTGCTGCAAGGGATCTCCAACGACCGCCTGGCCCTGATGATCGGGCGCCAGACGCCGGAGGACGAGCTGACCTTCTTCACCCTGCTCTCCGACGAGCAGCGCCGGGCCGTCGAGGCGCTGCTGCCCCGGGAACAGTCGGAGGCCATCGCCGCTCTGCACCGCTACCCCGAGGGGAGCGCCGGCACCGGGCGGGGCGGCGCCGGCCGCCACCGCCTCGGCGTCGGCGGAATCCGGGCCCTGTCATCACCGGGGGCCCGGTTGCCGATGCGCCTGGCTCCTGCCAACCAGGACCAGGACGATGCCGACGGCGAGCATCGCCGCCCCGACGATCAACGTGAGCTGTTTCCCGCCGCTGATCCCGTCGGACAGTGGGATGAATGAAAACACGATGGCCAGCCACCCGTAGACCGTGCAGGAGGGGGTGGCGCTCTTGTTCGGAACCTGAATGTTGCTTTCCATGGTTCACCTCTTCGACGCCGCGTCCGCCGCCCGGGCGGCGCGGCGATAAGGATTTCCGAGATTGGCCCGCAGGCGGGATCGTCGCGTCCCGCCTGCACGAAGGCCCGCGACCGGGCCGCGACCGATGGTCCCGGCAAAGAGGCTAGAGGAAGGGGGTGGGGCTGACCGCCCCCGGGAAGCTGAAGCTGAGGATCGAGGAGAGGCAGCAGCAGCGCTCCTGAAAGAAATTCGGGGTGGCGCCGGCGAGGATACCGGGCGCCATCAAGGCATTCAATCCCCGCCGCCAGGTGAGACGCGACCAAGAGGGCGTGACGGAGGACGGCGGGTCCGCGCCGCCCCTCCCGCATCGGTAAATGCCCGCGCTGTCCGAGGTCAAAAGGGCGGGAGAGAAGCGCTCGCCGGCACCGGCGAATGCGGACGGCACGAAGAGGAGAAGCTGGCTGCTGAACAGCGCCTGGATCAGGAGCAGGCCGGCTAAAGCCGGACCGACCCGTCCCCTTCCCGGGGTGCCGAAGATGCGCCGTAACCTGGCCATCGAAGAACGCCTCCCCTCTCTCCGGCACCGTGAAAGAACACCACGCGTGCCTGTCCCATTATACTCCTTTGTTCCCCCGGCCGGGTCTGGATTTTTCGGCTGACGATGACCTGTATACCAGACTAGCCCGCCTGGAGGACTTCCCGTTCGTACTCGCCGAGCGAGGAGAATTCGCGGAAGGGTTTTCCCTTCACCGCCCGGTTGTCGGGCAGGGGGATGCCCTGGCTGGCGGTGAGCAGCTTGTCGATCATCATCCGCAGCGCCGCCGCCGAATTCGGCGCCTCGGGAATGATTTTCGAGGGATCGAGGTGGCCGCTGCGCATCCGCACTACCCGCAAGCGGGCGCCGGTGGCCCAGGGCGGATCGAGCAGAAGGTCGATGATGATGGAAGCCGGCTTGCCCGGCGGCCGGATCACCGCCGCCGAAACGGCCTGCACCATGTCCAGCCCCAGGGCTGAAGGCCCGCGCCCCTCCACGTCGAAGGTCATCCGCTTGTCATCGATGCTCAACGGCTCGGCCTGGTGCCGTTCGAGTTTCTTGGTCGGTGCCGCCGGCCGGGTGGGTGAATGCATGACCGACGCGTAATCCGAGCCCGCCAGCGTGCCGGCCTGCCGCAATGAAGCGGGTCCCGGCGCCGGGGGAGCGGCGACCGCTGCCGGCGGCGCAACGGCGTTGCGGGCCTGATCGATCGTATCCTCAGGCTCCGCAGGCAGTTCATCGCCCAGCCGGGGCAGCGGTTTTACCGCCGGCACCGTCGGCCGGTCAACCACGTCCGGTTCCACCGTTGCCGGCAGAACGGGCTCCGATACCAGGGCCGCCGCGGGATCCAGGCCCAGGGCCGCGGCCTGATCCACGGCTGGAATCACATCCAGTGCTTCCCCCTGATCCACGGTCATGGCCTCCAGCCCCAGGGACGGATCCCGGGAAAGCACTGACGGGTCGATGGCTTCCAGGTTCGGCGCAGGTGGAAGAGCGAAGGCCCCCGCTGTCAGGGGTTCCCCCTCACCCATGCCGGGGATCTCAATCCCGGCGGCCGGATCAGCCGTGGACCATGATGGTTCCTCCATCTCCGCCGCCGGGGCGTCTCCGCCAATCGGGGGAACCGCCACCGCCCAGGCTTCTTGATCCTGAAGCACCGTGGTCTCGAAACCCGGGATCTCAGTGATGGCGTCAAAGGCCGTGGGATCCACCGGCGCATCACCGCCGATATCTGGAATATGAGCGGACGGTTCCATGGGGACCGCTTCCGGTGTCGCCGCCGGCTGCCGGGCGGCCAGTTCCTTTTTCTTCCCCTCGAATTCCTCGCGTACCTCTCCGGGCAACTCGGGGTTGGCCAGCGCGGCTTCCAGGGCCTCAAGTCCAACCCCCTCTTCCGTACGGCAGGCCAGACGGGCCAGCCGGGTAAGCGTCCCGGGGGAGGTTTCCGGTGAAACCTGGGCCAGGGCCTTTCGCAGCAGAGCCGCCGCCTGGTCTTCCTGTTCATCCTTCAACAGGTGTTCGGCCAGCCGCAGCTCCACCGCCGGCTCAACCGTTGTCTCCGGCGCGAACTCGGCCAGCTCGGCCCGGTGGGTCATGGCCAGTTCGAATTCCCCGGCCCGCACCTCCTCGCGCAGCAGCCGTTGCAACGCCGGAACAGCCTCGGGTACCCGGGATGCGCCCACCGCCAGCCCCCAGAGAGCCAGCACCGCCTCGGCATTGCCCGGGTTGCGCTGCACCTCTCCACTCAAGCTGGCCATCGCCTCGTCGGTATTGCCGGCATCCTGGGCATCCATCGCCTCGGCCACCACGGCGTTGTTGACCACGGTGGTCTTGGCCTCGATGGCGTTATGGATGAAGCGCTTTTCGATCTTGAGCATGCGGATGCTCAGGGCCACGCCAATGCCAAAGAGAAAACCCCAGACGTGGGCCCAGAATGCGGTGCCGCCGCTGCGGCCGCCGGGGTCGAGAGAGTCCATCATCGTCGCCGCGAACAGCTCGCCGAGCAGCCAGAGCGGCAACAACAGCCAGGCCGGCGCCTTGAAGGTGCCGCGGAAGAAGAATCCGATCCAGTAAAAGAACTTGATATTGATGTGCCAGTAACGGATGAGGAAAGCGCCCATGCAGCCGGCAATGGCTCCGGACGCTCCCACCATCGGGATGGTCAGGTCGGAATAGTGCAAGGCGAACAGGCCGCCGGAGGTCAGACCGGCCAGCAGGTAAAAACCGAGAAAGATCGGCCGGCCCCAGACGTCCTCGATGAACGGTCCGGTGAGGTAGAGGAAGAAGAGGTTGCCCAGCAGGTGCAGCCACCCCACATGGAGGAACATATGGGTGAAGAGGGTCAGGATTGACGTCCTGGCCGGCACGAGACCGTATTTGCGCAGGGGAAGCTCTTCCATGCCGGCAAAGCTCTGCTCCACCAGCGTGTTCAGCTCGATCTGCTCCCGAGCGACGGCGGCTTCCGATAGTGGCGGCCCGGCACCCTGTTTCAAAATCACCTGCCAGGCGGCAAACTCGTCCTCGGGGACCCCCATCAGCAGCTGTTCCTGGAGCTGCCGGGGCAGTTCCAGGTAGGGGCGGGTCATCCAAAACTCGATCGCCTCGTTGAGGTTTTCACCGATCTCGGTCTCGCTGATCCCGGGGCCAAAGGTCACCAGCAGGTGAACCAGGATGCAGATACCCATCAGGGTGAAGGTGACCCACGGCAACCGCCGCACTTCGGTCTGGTCATGCCCCAGCGGAATGATCATCGAGAGAAACCCCTATCCATACTGTTCTCCGTATCACGGCGGGACAGATCCCCCTTCAGGGAGATGGCGGCCCCACAGTTGACATATCGGCCGGTTATCCAGTTCAGGTAAAGGGTTTTAGTCATTTCCAGGGAGGAATGGGGGGATGGGAAGATTGAGAAAACGCTGGCGGTTCCCCCTCAGAACCGCCCCGCGGCCACACTGGTCCCGTGGGTCAGGCCGTCGTAGGCCTCGAGGTCAAGCCACTCGGTGAGTTGCGCGCCGTCAAAGCGATAGACCTTTACCGGTGTGGAGGCCGTGGGGTCGGGGCCCTGGCCCACCACCAGTTCGGCCCGGTCGTCGCCGTCGAGGTCGGCCAGTGCGCACACCTTCACTCCGTAACGCACCTCTTCCGCGGGCCAGGCAAAGAAGTTGATTGCGGAGATCTCAGCCACTGACGAGCCGTCGAAATTCCAGCCCCTGACATGGGCCCCGAACACCTGGCCCGGGCCGGCCCCGGTGATGATCTCGGCCATCCCGTCGCCGTCGATGTCGCCGCAGCTGACATTGACCCCGAATTTGTTCGTCCCGTAGGCCAGGAAACTCACTCCGGGCATGGCCGCCGCCGCGCCGCCGTCCACGTTCCAGCCCCGGACGTGGGGGCCGTACACCGCTCCCGGCCCGGCGCCGGTGACGATCTCGTCGTAGCCGTCGCCGTCGATGTCGCCGGCGGTGACATTGACCCCCCACTTGGGCGTGCCGTAGGCAAAGTAGCTGACTCCCGGAACCGGCGTGACCCCCGGTGTTCCATCGTAGTCCCAGCCACGCACGTGCGGACCGAACACAGCCCCCGGTCCGGCCCCGGTAAGGATCTCGTCGTATCCGTCACCGTCGATGTCGCCGGCGGCCACATTGACCCCCCACTTGTTGGTGCCGTAGGCCAGGAAGCTCAGACCCGGCAGCGGGGTGCCGTCAACAGTAAAGCCGCGCACGTGCGGGCCGTAGATCGCCCCCGGCCCGGCACCGGTGAGGATCTCGTCGAAGCCGTCGCCGGTCACCTCGCCGCAGCTGACATTCACCCCGTACTGCGAGGCGCCATACGCCGGGAACTCGGAGAGATGCGCCGCGCCCTGCTCCGGCGGGAAAACCCGCACCAGGGGCGGATTGTCCACTCCCCGGCCCGGGCCGGTCACCAGCAGGGCCCCGGACGGCCGCAGGTCGTAGTGGTAACCCATGTCCGCCACCCCGGCATCCTCCACCGAATCGGTGCGGGTGGTCCCCTCCGGAAGTGCGGACAACGGGTCGCCGGCGTCGACGCAGGGGCTGTCCGCGGCCTGGCCCGCCGCCGTCTGGCTGAGGTAGAAATCCCCCCGCGGACCGCTGACAAAAAGAGGATCCTGGTCGATGTTGCCGGTGCCATCGAATCCACCCTGGATATCGGACCAGATGATGGTGTTGTCTCCGGCATAGGATGGATCGATCGGCTCGGACCCGCTGCCCCAGACGATGGTATTGCTGATCTGCAGGTCGTCCAGCCCGTGGTCCAATAAGATACAGGTGCCCGTGGGAGATCCCTGGTTATCCGCCAGGGTACAGAAGCTCAGATCCGTGGTTGACGGGACCTCCAGCAAGGCCATCGGCGCCCCGAAGTCTGAATATACGTAAATCCCTCCGCCCTGATTGGCCGTGTTGCCGTATATCAGACAGTTGACGAACGTGGCGTCGCTGTAAGCGATGCCGGCATAGCCTCCCCCCTCCACGGCATGGTTGCCCGCGATCACGCAGTTTTCGATCTCCAGGGTGCATCCCGAGCGGCTCTTGATCCCCCCGCCGTAGTGGCCGCTGTTGCCATCGATACGGCTCTTCTCCAGCCGGACCGTGCACTGGTGGATCAGCGAGATCCCGCCGCCGCCGTTGGTCGAGGTGGTCCCGAGGACGATGTTATCGGAGATGAAGCAGTGGGAGATCAGCGCCGCCGAAGCGTAGTGGCAACTGATTCCGCCGCCGCGCTGCTCGGCCACGTTGCCGGTGATCACACAGTCGAGGATGGTAGGCGACGAGGCGTCACAGATGATCGCCCCGCCGCGGTCGGCATAGCCGCCGGTGATGGTGAAGCCCTGCACCACGGAGAGCGGACCCTCGCCGGTTTCAAAATTGAAGGCACGGTGGGGATCGGCTTCCGACCCCTGGCAGTCGATGGTGCAGTCGGACGGCCCGTTGTCCGACATCAACAGGACTTCCTTGCCGTTGAACACCAGGTCGCGGTTGCCCGCGCCGCTCCAGACCCCGGCGGCCACGATCACCGAGTCACCGTCAACGGCCGTGTCGAGACCGGCCTGGATCGTGGGCTGGTCGGCCGGTACGCGGATCTCCGCCGCATGGGAGACCGCAGCCATTGAACAGGCAAGAAGAAAGATTGACGAGATCGAGAGCAACCGAAAGGTATGAATCCGCATGA
>JAQAZP010000097.1:0-5455 GCA_032127265.1 Acidobacteriota bacterium | reverse complement strand
GAGCGACCGCCCCCCGTCCGGGGAATGGAACAACCGGCCCGGTTCAGGGCGGACGGCCGTTATGCCGTCCGCACCGAGATCCAGGGCTGCGCCGCGCTGGAACACCAGCCCCGCGGGGGTCACCGCGGTCACCCGTGCCTGGAGAGATGCCGCTCCCCTGCTGGAAACTCTCAGCATCAGGCGGGCCTCTTCTCCGCGGCCCAGTTTCCCATCGAACCGGCGAGGCCCGGAGAGCAGCGAAGCGTTATCGGGCAGCAGCACTTCCAGCCGTACCGCCGGAAGATCGGTCCTGGCGGAAACCACCAGGGCCAGGGCCGCCCCGGCGAGTGAAGGGTCATCGTCAACCTCGATCCAGCTGATGTCCAGCGGCAGCAGGGGCTCACACAGGGTGGGGATGCGGGCAGCGACCGGCACACCGGCCTCGGGACCCTCGGAGACAGCGGGGCATGGCGGCCCGGGGTGCGGGGCGGGAAAGAGGAGTGCCATTAAACCCAGCAGGGCGATGATGGTCAATCGCCGTCGGCCGATGGTTTTTGGTAGAACAGACAAACTCATTAACACACGTACAGGAATCCACTGGTCGGGAAGTGTTTCGTAACGAGTTGCATGCATTGCTGTGACGAGAGACTACAGGGAGATGCGCCGCCTGAACCGGCCGCCAACTACGTCGTCGTCAGGCCATGCTTATCCATACATTCGTAGGATTGCAAAACACGTACCAGACGTGGAGTCAATACATAAAAAAAAGATCCGGACTTCGTCAAAAATGACGCCCGGATCTTCTTGAATACATTCAGGATGTCTGGCCGATCCGTTCACGGTGAAATAAAGAATCTATTTCACCATCAGCAAACCGCCATTCCACCCAATCAGTGCTACTTTTCTTCCCACTCTGGGTGGTTTACCCCACTCAATGGGAATCGACTAACCGACCTTGGCGAAGATCACCACCAGCACGTAAAGGGCCAGGGACTCGATGAGCGCCAGACCGATGATCATGGTGATTCTGATCGCTCCGGCAGCGCCGGGATTCCGGGCGATGCCTTCGCATGCCGCGGCAATGGCCTTACCCTGGGCAAGGCCGCAGAACGAGGCCGCGATTGCCATGGCAAAAGCGGCGGAAATCCAGAGCCAGTAGCCGTTGTCGGCGACGCCGGCCTCGGCTCCGTGCTCCTGGGCCATAACCGGAGCGGCACAAAAAGCGGCGATCAGACACAGCGCCAAGATAACCCAAACTTTCTTCAGCATCCCCATCCTCCTTGTTACAATTTTCACAAAGCCGAACCCTATCTCATATGGAGTGCGTTGCGATCGTGAATCAGTGATCCTCGACTTCGATGGCACCGCCCACGTAAACAGCCGACAACAGCATGAAAATGAATGCCTGAAGCACGATGGCGAAGAGACCGATCACCATGATCGGAATGGGAACCAGGGCCGGGACCAGGCCCATGAAGACGCCGGTCACCTGGTGCTCACCGAACATATTGCCGTAGAGACGAACGGAGAGGCTCAGCGGGCGGGCCAGGTGGCTGATCAGCTCGATGGGGAACATCAGCCAGGCCAGCCAGAGGATCGGGCCACAGAAATGCTTGAGGTAGTTGCCCACGCCCTGGGTCTTCACCCCATGAAAATTGTAGTAGGCAAAAGAGATCAACGCCAGGGGAACGGTGACCCAGAGGCTCGAGGTGGGTGTGTTGAGACCCGGAATCATCCCGGAGAAGTTCATCACGAAGATGAAAATCCCGAAGGTGCCCAGCAGGATCAGGTGCTGATCCGCCTTGTGGCCGATGATGTCGTGGAGCAGGGAGCGGATGCCTTCAACGGTGAGCTCGAGGATCTGCTGAAAACCGCCCGGCTTGTAGACCTTGAACCGCCGCCGGAGGACCGGCAGTGTGATGGCGGTGAGCAGGAGAAGGAATAGGACCATCACCACGTGATCGGGCAGGAAGCGATTGAGCGTCGCCTCCGAAACTCCGGCCATCTGGAGCAGCCAATGGAAGAACACCGTGACGAGGGATGGCTGGTGCATTCTCGTTTTCCCCCTGAGCCCGGAATCGTCAGGACCGGCTGCCCCGGAAGGAGGTCAGTGCCGAGCTGAACGCTTCCCACATAATGGACACGACGAAGATGAAAAGACCTGCAAGGAGAGCCTTCAGATCCGCGATACGGTTGGCGACTATAGCATAGATGATCAGGCCGAGCAAGATATAGCGCAGGATGAACTTGGCCACCGCCAATCCCCTCTTTTTACGGGACATGGGGCCGCCCATGGCCGCGTCCAGACCAGCCTCGATCCACCGAAAATTCACCACGGCGCAGACACCCCCGACCAGGACCCCGAGGGTGATGCCGAAGGAACGGAAAACGAGGCTGCCCAGCACGGCAAGGCCAAGAAAAATCAGGGCGTTCCGCTTGATCCGCCGCAGCATCAGCAGTCCGGCCGCGTCCCCCTGCAGCGTTTCAGCCAGATTGGTCATATTCCGGTGTCAGTCCTCGATTCGGGAAACAACATGAAAGAGATTGACGAAAGCGGCCGCCGCGCCGGCGAGACTGAGGATCACCACCAGCCAGGGATCGGTGCCGAGCCAGCGGTCCAGGAGGTAGCCCAGGCCGTAGCCCACGGCAATGGCCGCGGGAAAGACCAGCCCCACGTTGAGCAGGTCAGCCGCCAGACGGTAAATCCGCCGTTTGTCCTGCCGTCCAGATTTCATTCAGCGGCCCCCCCCCCTGTCCCGCGGCGACGGAAAGCGGCCCCGCCGAAAAATACGCCCAGGGCCAGCAGTGTGCCAAGGGAAAGCAACAGGCCCGCCCGCCATGACCGGGGACGGTAGACAAAGTTCACCACCCGGTCCCCGGGCGCCACGCGGACGGCGCGGTGCAGGCCATTGGCCCGCAGGACCGGGCGCGGCTGACCATCCACCGCGGCCTCCCAGCCCGGGAACCAGCTGTCGGCCAGCACCAGCCAGCCCGGCCGGCCGGGATCCACCTCCACCGTCACCCTGGCCGGTGAATTGTGAACGATCCGGCAACTGCCGGGGTCCGCGCCGCCCTCTTCATCCGGCGGCAGCGGCGCGGCCGGCCCCGCCGCACTCTCCAGCAGCACCACCTGGCGCCGCGGGTCGAAGCCAATGGAGAAAACCGTGTCCAGCTCGTTTCCTTCAGCGGCCGGCACACTCTCGCCCACCAGCCGGGCCCGCGGCAGGGCGGCTTCATTGCGCAGCACCCGCATGGAAATGGTGCTGAAATCCTCGGTTCGGTAGACCGCTGTCAGCCCGGGAAGGTCCGGATCGTGAAACCCGAGAACATAGTCCACGGCGCAGAGATTCCACATCAGTTGCCGTTGTTCCAGGCCGCCGCGATACATTCGTCTCGCCGCTTCGGCGGTGGATCGCGGGCTGAGCAGGTCGGTGGTCACCCCCAGGTCATAGCCCACCCCGAGGAACAGCCCCGACGGGGGTGAGAGCAGCGAACGGTCCCAGAGGCAGATCCACTCCTTCTCCTTTGCCGGCGGGTCGATGCGAAACCCCTCCGGCTTGTCTTCGCGAAAGACCCGGACCAGTCCGGAGTGCCCGGCATCTGCGCGAATAGCCTCCGCTGCCGGCGGGACGGAACTGAAGAAGGTCCGGTCGGTGCGGAAATTCACCCCGGCCCCGAAGAGACCGAGGTCGGCCACCAGGAGGGCCAGCCCGAAACCGGCGAACCTGGAGCGCCGCAGACGGCCGCCCAGGGCCTCCCAGGCCAGGGTCGCTGAACCGAAGAGGAACAGCTGGGCCAGCAGACCACGCCCCAGCAACCCGGACAAGGCTTCCCCCAGAGCCGGCCTGGACGGCTCCATGTCGGCCGCCCTGGCCATCAAACCAACAGCCCAGTCCCCGCGCAGCAGCGTGACGGCCATGGCCAGCGCGGCCGCCAGCGCCCAGCCCATGGCCGCCAGGCAGATCCCGGAGGCGTTGCGCTTCTCGGCGGGATCGGCGCAGATCCCCCCGGCCAGCCGGCCAAAGGCCTTACCGGCCAGCAGGGCCAGGGCCAGGGTCACCAGGATCAGAAAACGGCTGGGGAACCGCATCCCCCCGGCCACCGGCAGGGCATAGACCAGACGGTAGAACGGCGTGTACCCGCCCAGGGAAAGCACCAGGCCGGCCGCCAGGAGCAGGCCGAACAACAGGGCATCCCGGTCGCGGCGCCAGCGAAGCAGAGCCAGCACGGCAAAGAGCAGCACGGCTTGTCCGGCATAGATGCTGAGGATCAGCGGGTAGCCGTCGTCGAACAGCCGGTGGCCCCAGAGGGCGCCGGCCACGGTGCTGTTCACGTCGCCGAAAAAAGCCGGAAGCTGCAGCTCGGCCAGGCGCAGGGGGTGGGTGGACCAGAAGGTGGCCCCGCGGAAGGTGAACCCCCAGCCGCGAACCGTCTGCTGAAGCAGTTCCCGGAAGGGCAGGAATTGCAGGCCGCAGAGCCCGATCGAAGCCAGTGTCAGCCCGGCCACCGAGATCAGGTCCCCGACCCGGGACCGCTCCGCCGCGGCCCCGCCGTCGCGGCGGAAGACCAGCAGGGCCATCAGCAGCACAGCGGCCAGGGCCATGCCGGGGTCACCGCCCAGCAGCTGGACGGCCAGCGACAGAACGCAGCCCGCGCCGGCCAGGGGGGATCGCTGCCGGCGCCAACCGAGAAAGAGCCAACAGGTGAGCGGCAGCCAGGCGGCGGAGTTGAGCATGTTCAGCAGATTGCCCAGCGACAGCATGTATCCGGAAAGGGTGAAGGCAAAGGCGGTGAACAGCGCGCCGGCCTCGCCCCAGCCCAGCCGCCGGGCCAGGAGGAATGAACCGCATCCGGCCACCAGCAGCTGGAGAAAAACCGCCCAGTTGACCGCGCTTACCGGGTCGAGGAGCAGGAAAAGCAGGGTGGACGGGTGAAAAGTGAACAGGTTGAGGTTGGCCAATAAAGGCTGGCCGCCGGAAAGACCCGGGTTCCAAAGAGGTGCCTCACCGGCCAGAATCTGTCCGGCCTGCAAGGTCTTCAGCGGCAGGTGGTTGTTGTAGATGTCCCGGAAATAGAGCGTCCGGTCCCCGAGGATGACATCGGCGAAGAGCAGGAACAGCACCAGCACGATCAGGAGCAGCGGCAGCGCCACGCGCCAGCCGCCCGGACCGCCGGCCTCAGCGCCTGTTTCACTGGATCTGTTCAATCGCCTGCAGTGTCCCGTGCACCGAGCGGGAGTAGCGCATCGGCTTCTTCAGGCCCAACCGTTCGATCTCGTCCACCCGGTTGGGCCCCATGTTGTAGGCCGCCAGCGCCAGGTCCATGTCGTCGAACCGCTCGATCAGCTGGTTGAGATAGCAGGCCCCCATCTCGATAAAGCACCTGAGAACCTCGAAGGCCTGAGCTTCAGACCACCGTTTAGCGATCCGTATCGGAAATGGAAAAAGGGCGCATACACGCAGGTCAGGAGAGGGGG
>JAQAZP010000096.1:0-6092 GCA_032127265.1 Acidobacteriota bacterium | reverse complement strand
AGCGTGTCGGGCCTGGATCCGTAATCGACAACCCGAGCTACTGGCGGCTGTTTGCCGACAGCATTGACTCGAGAACGCGATCAACACTCAGCGAATCCCCCCTGGTGGGCGGGAACTCCTTGAAGGTCTCCAGGAACTGCGCCACCAGGGCCTGGGCCGGAACGAACATGAACATCGTCTCGGCGTAGAAATTGCGGACGTACATCGCAGCGTCCGGACCCTCCTCGTAAGGGTCCATCCGCAGGTTGATGATCAGCGGCCAGCTCGGGGTCTTGCGGTAGGCCTCGTTGATCGAGCCTTCCATGATGGTGAAGTGCGCTTTCCAGTCCTTGAAGCGAACGGCGTTCAGGTTTCCGCCGGCATCGAAATAGAAAATCTCGTTTCTCTTTCCGGGACCCTTGCCGGTGAGGACATCCGTCTGGTCGTAACCGTCGAGGTGCGCCTTGAAGGTCTTGCCGTTGGCCTGGTGGCCCTTGAGCAGCTTCTCCTTGATGTCCGGCTCGCCGGCCGCGGCCAGCAGGGTGGGCATCCAGTCCTCGTGGGAGAAGATGTCATTGATCACCGTGCCCGGTTTGATGTGCCCGGGCCACCGGGCCATCTGCGGCACCCGGAAACCGCCTTCCCAGGTGGTGCCCTTTTCGCCGCGGAAGGGTGTGGTCCCTCCGTCGGGCCAGGTGAACTTTTCCGCGCCGTTGTCGGTGCTGAAGACCACGATGGTGTTGTCTGCGATACCCAGCTCGTCCAGCTTGGCCAGCAGGGCGCCGACCGTATCATCCAGCTCCATCATGCCGTCGGCGTAGAGACCGTACCCGGATTTGTCCTTGTATTTGTCGCTCAGATGGGTCCAGACATGCATGCGCGTGGTGTTGTGCCAGACGAAGAAGGGTTTGCCGGCTTTGTTGGCCCGGTCGATGAAGCTGAGGCTGGCCGCGAGGAACTCGTTGTCCGCGGTTTCCATCCGCTTGGAGGTCAGGGGGCCGGTGTCCTCGTTTCTGCCGTCGGCGTAAGTGTGCAGGACACCCCGGGGGGCGAACTTCTCGTGGAACTTGGGGTCCTTGGGGTAGAACTGGCTTTCCGGTTCCTCTTCGGCGTTGAGATGGTAGAGGTTGCCGAAAAACTCGTCGAAACCGTGATTGGTTGGAAGATGTTCATCCCGGTCACCCAGATGGTTCTTGCCGAACTGTCCGGACATGTATCCGTGATTCTTCAGAAGCTCGGCAATGGTGGGATCCTTATCCATGATCCCCTGCTTGGCGCCCGGCATGCCGATGGTCAGCAGTCCGGTGCGGAAGGGGTGCTGGCCCAGAATGAATGAGGCTCGGCCGGCAGTACAACTCTGCTGGGCATAGGCATCGGTGAAAATAGCCCCTTCCTTGGCGATACGATCGATATTCGGGGTTGTTCCACCCATCAAACCGTTGTGGTAGGCGCTGATGTTCATGATGCCCACATCGTCACCCCAGATGACCAGGATGTTGGGCTTGTCCTGGGCGGCCGCGGTGGCGGCGCCGATAGCCATGGCGCTGAGTACGAACAGCATGATGATCAGGGGATTTGTCCGGAAACGGTTCATTTGATTATCCTTTCAAAATGAAGATGGGGGGGCATATGCCCCCCCGTTCGGTTGACCAGCGGCGAAGTATCAACCGCCGGACGGTGCCAGTTTCTCCATCACCTGGTCCAGGCTGAAGCTGGCCGCCTTCTGCCGCGGCGGGAATTCCTGGAAGGTCATCAGGAATTCACCGACATATGTCTGGGCCGGCAACAGCAGGTAGACCCGGTCAAGCATCCAGTCGTAATACGTGTTCGACGTCAGCGATGCGCGCTCGTAGGGGTCGCGCCGCAGGTTGAAGATCATCGGCACACGGAGCGGAACAAAGGGTTCCATCCACACACGGAACGTGCCGGCCGCCTTCTGCTCCATGAAGATGGCTTTCCAGTCGTTGTAGCGCAGCGCGGTCAGGTCGCCGTCGTCGGAGAAGTAGAAGATCTCGTGGCGCGGGCCGGTATCGGCCTGGCCGGTGAGGTAGGGCAGGAAATTGTAGCCGTCGAGGTGCACCTTGTAGCTGCGGCCGATGGCCTCGTGTCCCTTCAGCAGTTTTTCCTTGACGTCGGTTTCGCCGGCCGCGGCGAGGAAGGTGGGCAGCCAGTCCATGTGGTGCATGATTTCGTTGGAGACCGAGCCGGCCTCGATCTTTCCCGGCCAGCGGACCATGGCCGGCACGCGCCAGCCGCCTTCCCAGTTGGTGTTCTTCTCGCCGCGGAACGGGGTGGACGCCGCGTCGGGCCAGGTGTTGTAGTGCGGGCCGTTGTCGGTGGAGTAGAAGACGATGGTGTTGTCGGCGATGCCCAGCTCGTCGAGCTTGGCGAGGAACTGGCCGATGTGCATGTCGTGCTCCACCATAGCGTCGGAGTACTCGTCCTGTCCCGAAATACCGCGGTGTTCAGGCTTGACGTGGGTGCGGAAGTGCATCCGGGTGCCGCTCCACCAGACGAAGAACGGTTTACCGGCCTTGTTGGCCCGCTCGATGAAGTCGATGGCCGTGGCCGCCGTGTCGTCGTCCACGGTCTCCATCCGCTTTTTGGTCAGTGGGCCGGTGTCCTCGATGGGGCCGTCAACGGAGGACCTGATCACGCCCCGGGGCCCGAACTTCTCGCGGAACGCCGGGTCCTGGGGATAGTCCTCGTTCTCCGGCTCCTCTTCGGCATTGAGGTGGTAGAGGTTGCCGTAGAACTCGTCGAACCCGTGGTTCGTGGGCAGCATCTCGTCCTTGTCGCCGAGGTGGTTCTTGCCGAACTGCCCGGTCACGTAGCCGTGGTTCTTCAGCAGGCCGGCGATGGTGGGGTCCTCCTCGCGCATACCCAGGTCGGCGCCGGGCAGCCCCACCTTGCTCAGACCGGTGCGGAAGACGCTCTGGCCCATGATGAAGGACGACCGGCCGGCGGTGCAGCTCTGTTCGCCGTAGTAGTCGGTGAAGATCATCCCCTCTTTGGCGATGCGGTCGATGTTCGGCGTGCGGTAGCCCATCATGCCCATGGTGTAGGCGCTGATGTTCGACTGGCCGACGTCGTCACCCCAGATCACCAGGATGTTCGGTTTGTCCTGGGCTGTTGCCGTGGCGGCACCGAACACCAGGGCGGCCAATATGACCATGGCCGCTATCATTGCATTCCGATTGAGAAACTTCATCTTTGCATTCTTCCTCTGGTTGAGTACGGGGATATCACAACCCCGGTGGCGGTCCTTGAGATGAAATTGAAGTTTGTTGCTTTAGGCTAAGAGTTAGCTTAATGGGGATGCCAACTCCTGTCAAGAATTCCGGATTGGTCAGGTCGCGGCAGTCCTCCTTGCTAGGGGCAATTTAAATAATCGATAGATTATATCTACATTATATCCACAATATTCATGACAGTCAATGATTCATGCTGCTTCAGCGTTTAGAGTATTGAATGATGTAAAAGTTACAGGGAAAGGTCCTTTTCCGATCGAACCGATCCGTCCAGAATGGCGGCCGAGCCGAACCCTATCCCTTTCAGGCTCTTGACTACGGCGCCGAACTCGGCGTCCAGGGACTCGACACGCTCCGCCGGCATGTGTACCACCGTGCCGGACCATGGGTCGGGCGAACCGGGGAGGAAGAGGGATACCAGCCCGTTCTCCGCGCGCTCGATCTCGAAGGCGATCTGGGCGTTGTCGTCGAATTTCGCCAGTACCGGTTTCAATTTGCCCTCTTCGGAATCGCCTCCGAATCCATGGGCCATGGCCCTGATCACAGTGTAGCGCGGGTAGATATCCTGCAGTTTCGAGTCGAGCCACCTGGTGATCCCCAGATCAAAGGATTTTCTTGCGGCGAGGCCGGCAATGAAGCAGATCACGAATACCAGGGCCAGAGCCAGCAGGCCGGCCACCGCGAACCCGCCCACGTCGTCCCAGGGGAGAAGTGCGGCAACAGGCCTGGCGAGCAGGGAGGTGAACTTGATGGCCTTGCCAACGATGAAGACCACCACCACGACCGGAATCAGGAAGACCGCACCTCCGATGAGGGTTGTCACGAGAACTCGGGCCATCTGTTTCACGGGTCGACCTCCAGGTTCTCCGGCGCGGCCGGCGGCGGGCTCCGCCGCTCCGGGGGCACGATCAGCGGCTGGGGCGGGTCGGCCACATAGTGCGGAGACATGATCTGCACCCCGTGCTCGTTGAAGATGTCCTGGATGTTGGCGTGGAGTGACGAGAGAACGCGGGCTCGGGTTTCCGGTTTTTCGATGACCGCCATCAGTTTGTACTCCGGGTAATAATCGGAGAGGCTGGTCTGCAGCACGATCGGTTCAGGGGCCTGTCGCAAACCGTCGGTCATGCGCGCCGCCTGCACCAGCATCGCCTGGACCTGACGCCACGGCGCATCGTAGCCGATGGTGACCACGGTGCTGATCCGCACCCCCTCTTCGGCAAAGCGGCTGTAATTGATCGTCTCCTTGGAGATGACCACCGCGTTGGGCACGGTGACCTCCTCGCCGGCCAGGGTGCGGACCTTGGTCGAGAGCATGCCCAGTTCGAGCACCGTCCCTTCAACTTCTCCCACATGGACGAAGTCGCCGACACGCAGGGCCCGCGAATACATCAGCATGAAACCGCTCATCAGCTGGTTGACGATGCCGGTGGAGCCGAGGGAGATCACCAGGCCGATGAAGACACTCACCCCCTTGAACGCGTCC
Organism: Acidobacteriota bacterium; assembly: GCA_032127265.1. Lineage (GTDB taxonomy): Bacteria > Acidobacteriota > JAQAZP01 > JAQAZP01 > JAQAZP01 > JAQAZP01. The sequence goes on along the minus strand of JAQAZP010000096.1, from coordinate 1,379 downwards.
GTGCTGCTGCCCGGGAAGTAAGGGTAGGCCACCACCACCGCCAGCAGCCAGACCGCCGCGGACAGGATGCGCTGGGTGGGTTTGGCGGTTTCGGGGTGGATCCCGGGGATCTGCAGCCGGCCCATCTCCACCGCGGCGAAAATCGCGTGAATCAGCCGGATCACCCACCGGGCAATGAGGAAGATCACCAGGACGGTGAAGAGGTCGGGCAGGGCACCGAGAATGCCCCGGCCGATCCAGGCCACCGTTCCGATGAGGAACCCGCCCAGGGCCTCGCCCCAGGGACGGGTGAAGGGGAAGAGTTCCAGCACCCGGGTGAGCCAGATGTAGGTCAGGACCAGGACGATGGCCAAGTAGATCAGTGCCACAACGCGCCGGACAAGTGTGACGATCTTGGCCCGCTGCGCTTTTTCCTGGGCGATCTTGCCCGCGAACGTCTTCTGCAGCCCCTTGCCGGTCTGCTTGAGAAACTGTTTTTCGATGATCCGCCGGAGCCTGTGGAGCAGCCAGAGCAGGAAGCCGAAGATGATCGTCGCACCCGAGGCACGGGCCACCCGCAGGAGGAGTTGTTTCGGCAGCAGGAGCTCTTCCGCTTCGGCGATGGCCAGTTCGAGGTTGTTCTTCGCCTCGACCGCCCGCCCCTCCAATGTCTCGCCGGCGATCAGGTCCAGGTCGTCCTGCACCACGGCAAACATGGTTTCTCCGGCAATGCGGATCAGGACCGCCCGGTCGATGTCCAGGGTGTCCACTGGACCGGTGACCCGGTTCTCCATCATGTTGTCGATCCGCCTGGCGGCGTTCACGGCGCGGATTGCCGGCGGCGATCCGATGGCATCGGCGCGAAAACGCGTAATCGGGCGGTTCATGAAAGTGAGTGTTGCGTGCTGGTCGGAAGGGGCGAGGCTGACCATGTCTTCCGGGATGACGAAACCGGCCGGTGCCGCGTCGGAGGGAGCCTGGGCCGCCGTTTTGGAGACCTTGGCCTCGGACGCCCCGGCAGCCGGGACCGACTCCTGGGCTGTCAGGCAGGCGCCTGGAAGGACGAGAATGACAGCGAACAGCAGTGCCGGCAGACGGATGAGTGCCGATGGAATCTTGTGAGACATGTTCACCCCCCTCGAGAATTGGTGGTAGAAGTCCCCGGCGCCTGATGATCAGGCGCCGGGGCGCCGCTTCTCTCTTTCCTCCGTCGCCGCCGCTGGGCCGCATCCCGCCACCACCGCACGGCGGGGCGCTCATACTCCGCGACTGGCCCCATGAGCGGGCGCCCGGCTTTCGACCTCGTTCATGGTCAGTTTCTCGATCTGCGGCTCATAAAGGGTTATCACCGCATTCGAACGTTCGATTTCCCGCGATCATTCCGATGCCCCGGCCGGAAC
>JAQAZP010000095.1:0-2889 GCA_032127265.1 Acidobacteriota bacterium | reverse complement strand
ATGCCAAGCCGACAACGATCAGGGCGGTGCGAAAGGGTCACCTGGTCTCGGTCAGAAATACGCCAGCGGCCTTGAGCCAGGCCTCACTCACCTCGTGGCCGCCGTCGAACTCGCACCGGGTGGTGGTGAGCCGGCAGTTCTCGAGACGGGAAAGATCGCTGTCCCACCGATCGCGGCGGTAGATCCGGTCGCTCCGCCCGCGGGCGATGAGCACCCGGCCCATCCGATGCAGGTCGTCCAGTTCCGGGGGGATATCGCCGCCATGGAGCATCACCCCTGCGGGTGTGTGCTCGCCGCTGATCGCCGCACGGCAGGCCATGCCCGTCCCCTGTGAGAACCCGTTGTAGACGAGGATCTGATCCGCCGGACATTCGTTTCTGATCCCCGCCACCACCAGATCCACATAGCGGATGTTCTCCTCGATTCTCAGCTGGCGGTCCTGGCTGGTCATCCAGCAGGCCCCAATGGTTTGGGGGCGGGGATAGAAGGGATGAAGGGCCTGAACCGCACAGCAAATCCAGTTGTCCGCCCCGGGAATCCGCTGCAGGACTTCCAGATGGTTTTCCGCGGTCTGCCCGTAACCGTGAAAGCCCACCAGGAGCGGGAACGAACCGCCGCCCGAAGGAACCCGGACGAGATACCGCCCCGAGATCGAGGTCTGCACGTGGAGCGTTTCAGAAGTATTCATGAATGCATACCGATGCGCTTCTCAGAAGTCTGGAGTCACCTTATCATACTGTCCGAAATTTTCGGGATGCTTCTCCGGTCACCGTGAAGGAGGAAACCTGTTCCCGCTGCTTGACGGCCTTGATGGTGGATACCGGATCATCACGGATCGCACCATGGGAAGCAGTGGGGAGGACGTCACATTTCGAATAATCCATATTCTCTGCTAAGATATTTTCAAATAAACAGGATACTGCTCCGGCGGGCCCCGTCTCTCAACGTCTCTCTGCAATGTATTGTTGTATTCGGTCTGGAGCAAGCAGGTAAAAGATGGACATCCAGGCAGTGGTATTCGGTACGGTTGGCGGATTGGCCCTCTTTCTCTTCGGCATGAGTTTCATGTCCGAAGGCCTGAAGATGATGAACAGCGAATCCTTCAAGAAGGTTCTGCGGTCGCTGACCAAGACTCGTGGAAGCGCCATCCTGGTGGGCATGGGCATCACCTGTCTGATTCAAAGCTCCAGTGCAACTTCGGTCATGGTTGTCGGCTTTGTCAACGCCGGCCTGTTGGCCTTGTCCCAGGCGATAGCTGTTGTTCTGGGCGCCGATATCGGCACTACGATCACGGCCTGGATCGTCTCCACCATGGGCATCGGCAAGTTCAAGATCACGGCCTATGCCCTGCCGGTAATAGCTGTCGGTTTTATGATTTTGTTCCTTTCCAGGAAGCGCAAAAACAGGATGTTCGGCCAGGCTATCCTCGGCTTTGGCTTGCTCTTTCTCGGCCTGGGAATCATGTCCGACGGAGTAAAGTCAGTCAAAGAGAGCCAGATGGTGCTGGAGCTCTTTGCCAGTTTCGGCCGGAATCCGATCCTCGGGATCCTTGCCGGCGCCCTGGTCACCAGTATTATCCAGAGCTCCAGCGCCACCATTGCCATCGTCCAGGTCATGGCTTTCCAGAACATTTTCGGGCTGGAAGCCGCGCTGGCGCTGATGTTCGGCGCTGATATCGGCACCACGATCACGGCCCAGATTGCAGCCATCGGCGGAACCAGAAGGGCGCGAGCGGTGGCCATGGCCAACAGTCTTTTCAAACTCTTTGGAGCCCTGCTCTTCGTGCCGTTGCTCGTAACCGGCGTGTTGAGATCAGCCGTGATGGCTTGTATTCCCGGCACCGTGGATGCCGCGACCGGCAATAACGGTGCGGTGATGGCCCAAATCGCGGCCACTCACACCGCGTACATCGCCGTCAACGTGGCCCTCTTCTCCACCATCTTCTGGCCCCTGCTGGTCAAGGCATCCCGGCGTCTGGCGCGAATCAGCGCTGATGCGGAAAAAAGGGAAAAAGCCCGCTATCTGGACCCGATTCTGCTCGACACACCACCGATTGCGCTTGAGCAGTGCTACAAGCAATTGGCGTTCATGACTCGTCTGGTCCGAGAGAACATTACGGCTGCTATAAACGTCTTTCTCACAAAGGATCTCGCCGGGATAAAAGATATTGAGAGCAAGGAGACTCGGATCGACGAGCTTCAGGATACCATTACCAGCTACCTCGTTGAGCTCTCCCGTCGCGAGCTGAGTGAAGATGAGAGCCGGGCCATTCCCCGTCTTATCCACTGCATCAACGATGCCGAGAGAAGTGGGGACCATGCCGAGAATCTGTGCGAGCTGACCGAATTGCGGATCAACAAGGAGCTGGCAATACCCGACACGGCCATGCTCGACCTGCAGAAATACTTCGAGTTGCTGGATCAGCAATTCGAAGCAGTGATTCACGCCCTCAAGGAGAAAGACGCCGACAGCGTCTCGCGCGCCCTTGAACTCGAGGAGCAGATCAACGGGGAATACCAGGTCCTGTTCGACCGCCACGTAACCCGTCTGGACGACGGCACCTGCACCGTTCACACCGGAGTCGTGGTAATGGACGTGGCAGCAAACCTCGAGAAAATCGCCGACCACCTGACCAACATAGTCGAGCGGGTCGAAATCGAAAATTGAGGTCGAGCGCAGAAGTCGCGTCGCAGCGCAAACAGTGGTTGGATTGCTTATGGTACCCGCTGCCCCAGGGGGATCAGGTGTGTGGCGGTGAAGAGCAGCAGCACCTTCTCGCCCGCCGCCACCTGGCCCTTGTCGCGCATCTTCCTCAGTGCAGCGACCAGGGCGGGGCCGTCACAGCCAAAGGGCGGGCGGTCCTTGACGGCCTGCCGCAGGGCGTCGGCA
>JAQAZP010000094.1:0-9520 GCA_032127265.1 Acidobacteriota bacterium | reverse complement strand
GGTCAGCAGGCCAGCGGGCAGCTTGGAAATCAGCGCTGCACGCATCTTGTCCCAGGACGTCAGGTTGTCCATCACATCCTCGAGGTAGACCATGCCCTTGATGTGGGGACAGTTGATCTTCTCCAGCAGTTTCTTCGACGTGATGATGGTCCGGAACCCGCACTTCCGCTGGGCGAACTTCGCATTGGCTTCGGCACCGGTGGAGTAGTTGATCATCACCGGTGTCCGGCCGCTCATCAGCGCGCCGAGAATCGCCAGCCCGCAGCCGGCTGAAGTGGGGACCATGATGCCGATAAACCCGTCCCCGTAACCGCGAAACTTCTTGGCCAGGATCAGGGAGGCGAGGAGGGCCCGGGACCAGGAGACCGTCTTGCCCGCCGAGCGGTCGATGAAGGCGGGTTTATTCCCCTGCTTCTTTGCTGAATGCACGAAACGGTGGTGGAGCAGCATCGGGGGGTCCTTTCGATTCTGTATCTGTCGGGGACCGGCGTTGGTGTGTCATGGGCCGCCGGATCATCCACCAAAAAGTGATTGAAATCATATAGGCCGGAGCGGGGTTTGGCAAATCGGCGCCACTTGACGCTGGCTGCGGTGGCGACAAGATTTGGCCTGACCGGTTGACGGCCACGCCCGTAGGAGTCGCTTCTACGGATGCCGCACTGGACAATATTTGGCGCTAACGCTAAGATATTGCTGGCTCAACGTTATAACTGTTTTTAACAGATCTCAAACATCTCCAGGATCGTCATGGACGCCAAGGATACTCCTCCTGCCGCCTCTGGTGGGGAGGGACAACTGTCGTATCTCTGGAAGCGCCTGCTCGGTGGGCACCGCCAGGAGATCAAGCCCGCTCTGAACCCGGTGGCCGGGAACCTCCCCGAGGGTTGCCGCCGCTGCCTGCTGGGCGGGCGACTGTGTCTTTCCCTGGGGGAAGAGTGCCCCAAGGGTTGTTTCTACTGCTCCAGTGCCGGCAAGGGTGACCGGATTCAGGCGGACGAGTTCACCATCCACAACGACGACGAACTGCTGCGGCTGATCCGCATTGGCAGCCCTGACGCGGTCTGTCTCACCGGCGGCGAACCGAGCCGCTATCTTGACCGAGCCGTGCACTACGCCGGCCTGCTTCGTAAGACCTGCGGCCCGGACTTCCACATCCAGTTCTTCACCGCCAACGCCTCGTTCAGTCTGGACGATATGAAACGGGTCCGTGAGGCGGGGGTGGACGAGCTCCGCTTCCACCCTTACTCGGTGAAGGAACTGCCGCTGCTGGACCGGGCGCTGCAGCTTGACTGGACGGTGGCAGTGGAGATTCCCTGTATCCCGAAACTGGGGATCACAGAGAAAATTGTCGATGGTGCGATCAGGGCCGGGGTGGCCTTTATCAACCTCCACGAGCTGCTTTTCATGCAGAACGAATCCTTCGACCGTGTGGCCCGCCGTGCGGGGCTTCAGGCAGGGGAGCCGATCCAGCGCAAGGTGCCTAGTCTGCCCCACGGGCTTCCCGCTCCACCGGGGGATTTCCTTGCCCGGCCGGGCACGACCCTTCGTCCCACCATCGGCAGCAGGGAACTGGCCGAGCAGCAGATGGAGCGGGCCCGGAAGGATCCGAAGTGCACCACGGACATCCACTTCTGTTCGATGGCCAGCAAGTTTCTCACCCAGGTGCCGAACCAGATGGCCCGCCGGGCCCGGGCGTTGGCCCGGCCCTTCGAGGATGTTTCGCCAGACGGCACCCTGGTCTCCGCGGTAATAACATGCCCGGATGATCAGGCCCGGGCGCTGGTCCTCGAATTCCTCCATGGTGAACTCAATCTGACGGATAAGAAGGTACTGCAGCATGGCGGCCACCTCTTCGTCCCCTGGACAGTGGCCCTTGACCGCACCGCCCTCAACCGGCTGCAGGCCGGTATCCGGGTCGGTCTTTTCGAGCGTTACCCGGTGCCCGGGGACGTGATGATCAGCGAAGACGGCATCCACCTGGAATTCGTTGCTCCCGGCAGTCCGCCCATGGACCGGTCTTTCCCGGAATAGTCTCGCGGGGGGGCTGGATAATTTTCAATTCCGAGTCGTTCCGGTTGACTATTTGATCAAACGCCATTATCTTTTCCCCACAGCTCTATTTCTCTTGGTAGGTTTCAGTCTCAAAAGCAGTACCGACGGCCTCAAGGCCGGGCAGGACGCCTGTTCGTGTGCGGTCGTCGCGTGGCCTGGTACCAGTATCAGGTCTCTCTCTGATCAGCTGTGAACCACAATACTTTCGGTCCGTTCCCGTGGGCAGCCGGGGTGTCCGTGCCGCTTGGCGGGACGAAGAATGAAGGGGGATGACGATGAGAAGATTGGCTGTGGCCGTTTTCGTTCTTTTTACCCTTGCGGTATGCACGTTCACCGCCAGTGCCGACAATCCGGATGATCCATTCGTGGTCAACACGAACTGGACCATCGACCCCGATACCGGTGTGGGATACTTCAATCCCGGACACGGGGTCGACCCCGACCGGGGTCGTATAGATTACATCCCGACATACAATGACTATGACTGGATGTACACCGATGACGTGGGCGTGAGGAACAGCACTCTCCAGGATCTCCTCGCCTCCTGGAATGCCTACTGCCAGCCGGAGATTGGCGGGGTCGACGTTCTCAACCGCATCGGGGATCTCCAAACGGGTGTCAACCGCATCCAGATGGTGGTCAACCACGTGATGGTCGAAGGCCCGGAAAACCTCCCCGCGAAAGCGATGTTCACCATCACCTTCCCGCCCAATTTCAGTATCGATAACGCCCACCGCTACCCGCTGGTGATCACCGGCACCGGGTACGGCGGCAAGGGGCTCAACGCAGGGATTATGGCCGATTTGCCCTTCGATCTGACCCGGGTCAAGGATACGTATCTGTTCGACGAAAACAGCCGCGGTATCGTCCATGTGCGCTGGAATGTCGGCGGATATCTCTGCATGGGAGTGAACGACGAAGCCCGCGATGCGATGAACAAGCTGATTCAGATGCTGCACAACAATTATGGGTGCGACAAGGACCGGATCATCGCGTTCGGCGCGTCCCGTGCCGGTTTCAGCGCTCTGTCCCTGGCCGAGAATCGCGCTCAGCAGGTATATGACTACAATGTGATCGGTGTGTTCGCCAAGATATCTCCCCTGTCGCTGGGCAAAATGAGCCAGGCGCCGGTCTCCACGAATCCGTCATTTGCCAGCACATACAATAACAATGTCGGTGCCGGTGCCTACCGCTATGATTACGACCCGCCCGGCGGCATGAACCCCGCTCTGCTGATCCCGGCTTTTGGCCATGAAACCGACGGCACTCCTCTCACGGAGCAGGCCGATCAGTTGAGTCCGGACCACCCGGACAACCTGGCGGCCTTGCAGGGCAAGTACATCTTTATTTCCTTCAGTGCCCACGACTGCTTTTTCCCGCTGAACTTCTTCCTCGACATGGATAACTGGCTGAGCAACAACGGTTTCGCGCACACCACCTGTATCACACTTCAGGGCGGTCACGTCTCGACGGCGAAGCACGCCGCCGACGCGGTGTTCAAGGACTTTATGAACTATGTGCTTAACGACGAAAACTTCGTGCCCGGCGATTACATCCCGCCGGACTACAAGCACGGGCTGTATGAAAACGGGCGGAACTACTTCCTTGACGCTGACATTACCAATCACGGCGAAAACGTCATTCCGATCGAATCGAGCGAGTTGCCCTTCACGCTGACCATGCCCTATCGTCTGGGGTGCAACGTGTTCGGTGACGATCTGTCGGGCGTGGCCAACGAACCGGGAATCCTCTTCCTCACCGGCGCCGCGGGCAAGAGCTGGGAAGTCTCCGCGCGGCGGAGAGATCCGGGCGGCCTGTATGGTGAACCGCACACCTGGAACGGAATTTTCGACCAGAACGAAACGGGCATCATCAAATGGTGGCCGGGGAGATCCGGGTGGGATGACTTCCCGGTGTCCGCCTCCGGGGCCGGCCTGGTATCCCATCCGGGCAATGACTGGCTGGAGTGGACCGTGACCTATGACGGCATCGACTATTCCAGGTATACCAACTGGAAGATCGGCGGTGAACGTCTGGGCATGGAAACGGAGATCCTGTCCGACCAGAGCTGGACCAATGAACTTTATGCCAGCTTTGGCTTCGAGGGCGATTCCTACACCTCTTTTGGCGTGGATTCGATCCCGCCGCTGCCCTGGGTCGACCTCAGTTGCACTCCCGCTTCGGGAACGGCTCCAATCGGCATCACCTGTTCGGTGACCGCCGGGTGTTACGCACCGGTGGACCGGACCCTGGCCTACAATGTGGACATCACCCTGGCTAACGGAACCGTGCTGCCCGGCCACTGGCAGGGGACCATGGCCATCGGCCCGGATCAGTCACAGACCCACCAGCAGCTCTACGAATACTTCGAACAGAGTTGCATCGGCGTCAATACCTACAATGTCACCGTCGAAGACGTAACCCCTGCTCCGTTCAACCAGCCGCCCTTCCCGCCTTCGGGACTGACCAACAGCACATCGGCGATTGTCACCATAACGGCGCCGATCAGTGACCCGGTGCGCCAGCAGCAGTGGCTGCTCAACTGGAGTCCGGGCTGGACAATAGCCGGCGGATGGGCCTTTGGACAGCCGTTGGGCGCCGGTGGTGAACAAGGCGGGCCCGATCCCTCCGCGGGATATTCCGGGACCAAGGTCTACGGCTACAACCTTGGCGGCGACTACGCGAACAATCTTCTGGGGGAGAATTTGACCAGCACGGCATTCGATTGCACCGACTCCACCGATACCCGCTTGAAGTTCCGGCGCTGGTTGGGGGTGGAGGATCCCTCCCACGACCATGCCTCCATCCGGGTCAGCGCCGATGGCGGTCCCTGGGTGATGGTGTGGGAAAACCAGACCGAGATCGTCGATGCCGGATGGGTGCAAGTGGATCTCGACATATCCGCGGTGGCCGACGGGAAGCCTGATGTGCTCCTGCGCTGGACCATGGGACCCACCGATGACGCCAACACGTATTGTGGTTGGAACATTGATGACATCGAGGTCTGGGGCAAGAAGTCGATTGTACCCACCATCATGGACAACGTGAGTTGCATTCCCGCTGCGGGGACGGTTCCCTTTGCCACCCACATGAAATACACGGTGAACAACACCTGTGACAGCCACCGGCTGGTGGCCAGCCAGGTGAATATCGACCTGGCCAGCGGAAAGCACATCTCCAACTGGAGGAGCGGTTTCCAGAACATCCGCCCGCAGGAAAGCAAGGTCACCCAATGGAACACGACCCTGCCGGCCCTGGGGTTCGTGATCGGAAATAACCTGTTTACCTTCACGTCGCGGGACGTGACTCCGGAGCCCTATAACCAGCCGCCGCACGCCCCCTCGGGTAGCACGAACAGCGACGCCTGCACGGTGACCGGAATCGCCCCGTGACAGCGGTGATGCCGGACGCCTGAATGGGCAATAAAAAAGGCCCGCCGCCGACACCGTCAACCGACGGTGCCGGGGCGGGCCATTGACTTGACTCTTTACATCATCTGCCGGCGAAGGTGCTCCAGTACCGGGGTGTGCTCGTGCTGCGGGCTGAAGAGCACGAACTCGGAATCCTTTTCCATGCGCACCGAGTGGCCGGGCGGCCAGTAGAAGAGGTCGCCGGTGCTCACCTTCTCCTCCGAACCATCGCCATAGCTGACCGTGCACTCGCCGTCGATAAAATATCCCCAATGGGGCGACTGGCACATGTCTCCTTCCAGGCCCTTGAGCAGCGGCCCCAGGTCGGCCCCGGCGGCCACGGTAAAGTGCTCACCACCCATGGTGCCGCAATTGGCGGCGTCGCCAAAGCCGGTCTGCTGGCGCGCCAGGGCGCCGGGGGCATCGATCTTCACCGGTATGTCGTTCTTTGAAACTCGCATGTCTGTATTCTCCTGTGCCGGACGATTCTCGTGGACAGTGAACTCATCGAAACAGTGCCATGTCCGAGAATTGCTTCTGTGTAAACGAAATTGAACTATTAAATTAGTAGATCATTTGCGCGAGGAAATGTCAATCACATTATTTTCGGCAGGTCGAACCCTGTGGATACACGGCGAACCGGGAGGAGCAGCGGAAGCCACTCGAGACTAGTGCTGCGCCGCCGCCACGTTGGTCCCGTGGGTCAGTCCGGGGAATGCGTCCAGCACGAGCCACTCGGTCACCTGCGATCCGTCATAGAGGTAGATTTTGACCAGGGCGCCGATGTCGGGATCCGGCCCCGGGCCCACCACCAACTCGTTCCGGCCATCATCGTTCAGATCGGCTCCGGCTGAAACGTTAACCCCGTACCGGGCATTGGACGGATCCCAGGCGAAGAAGCTGATTCCGGGCAGGGGGGTGACCGCCGTGCCGTCATAGTTCCACCCCCGGACATGGGGACCGAATACGTCGCCCGGACCGGCACCGGTGACCATTTCGTCGATCCCGTCACCGTCGACGTCACCGCAGCTCACGTTCACGCCGTACTTGTTCGTGCCGTAGGCCAGGAAGCTCACCCCGCTCATGGCCGATGCCGCGCCGCCATCCACGTTCCAGCCCCGGACGTGCGGGCCGTACACCGCACCGGGACCGGCGCCGGTGACGATTTCATCGTAGCCATCACCGTCGATATCGCCGCAGGCCACATTGACCCCCCATTTCGGCGTGCCGTAGGCGAAGTAACTCACCCCGGGGATGGGGTTCACACCCGGCGTGCCGTCGTAGTCCCAGCCCCGCACATGAGGACCAAACACTGCGCCCGGGCCGGCGCCGGTGACGATCTCGTCAAACCCGTCATGGTCCAGGTCGCCCAGCGCCACGTTGACGCCGTATTTGTTCGTGCCGTAGGCCAGGAAGCTCACCCCCGGGTTGGCCACGCCGGAGATGCTCCAGCCGCGGACGTGGGGTCCGAAAACAGTGCCGGGGCCGGGGCCAGTGACGATCTCGGGGTAGCCCTCGCCGTCCAGCTGCCCGGCGCTGACATTGACCCCGTATTGGTCAACGCCGTAGGCGGAAAAAGTGAAGAACGGGGATTCGGTGTTGTTGATGCTGAACACGCGGACCTCGGGCGGATTCAGCGGTCCGGCACCGGCTCCGGTGATGACCATCGGCTCATCATTGAATTCGGAGACCGTGATGAAGGAATTGATCGGGACATCGTTCAGCACCGTCCGGGACAGGCTGGCGTTGGGCCAGCGGATCTCCACCGAGTCCACGGTGGTCGCCTGGCCCAGGCCAAAGGCGAGACAGAAAGGCACCTGTGGTCCGTGGTGTCCGTTGCCCGCATAGACTTCGCGGGTCCAGGTGGTGCCGCCGGCGGTGACGCTGACCCGGGCTCCGATGGCGCTGCGGTTGCTGAACCCCGGGGCACCCTCGCCTTCCAGGGTGATGTTGAGCCAGTTGTTGTCTGTTCCCACATCGTTTCTGAAGAGATGCGGGCCTTCGGTGGCGTTGCCGATCCCGACGATCAGGTCTTCGTCGCCATCCCGGTCGTAGTCGAACCCCATCGCATTGTGGACCGGAAGATTATCGATGTTGATCTGGTTGATTCCCGATTGAACCGTCACTGGTGAGAACGTGTGGTCCGGCGCGTGCTTGAAGATATAGACCCGGTTGTTGTCATAGGCCGATTCGGTGAGGACGAAATCGTATAGGCCGTTGTTCTCGATGTCGAACCAACCGGCGTAGTGATCTCCGTGGTGAGTGATCAGCGGGTCCTCATCAGCTCTGCCGTCCACCGCGGCGAAGTCCCAGGTGAAAATATCGTTCTCGTTGACCAGTACCGTGGAGTGCACAGCGCTGGCCCCGTCACCCCGCCCGTGGGTCAGGATTTCGAAAAGATCGATATCGCCGTCGTTATCGAAATCGGCGGGCATGCAGCCGAAGGAGGCCCGGGTGGACTGGTAACCGGTGTACTCGGTGTAGTTGGTCTCATCCTGCACTTCGGTAAAGGTGCCGTTCCCGTTGTTTCTCCAGTGCCGCGACCGCGCCGAGGGTCTGGTGTGGCTGTAGCTGGGCGCGAAAATGTCGGTGAATCCGTCACCGTTCCAGTCGCAGGCGGCCACTCCATAGATGGCGGTGAAGGTCTCGTCGAACCCTGCTTCCACCGAGACCCGGGTGAAACTCCCGTCCCCGTGCCCCCGGTAGAGGTGGTCTCTGGAGAGATTGTTGGCGTAGTACCAGTTGCCGATAAACAGGTCGATGTTGCCGTCGTTGTCGTAATCGAGAAAAACCGCGCCGGCGGTGTTCCATATCTGTTCGGTGTGGAAGGGAGAGTTGGGCGCCAGCTCGAAATGCGCCTGGCCGTCGTTCAGCATCAGGTCGTTGGTCCCCCAGTTCATCGAGTAGTTTTCGTGGAGGTATACCAGGTTGAACATATCGAGGTCCCCGTCGTTGTCCACGTCAGCGAAGATGGCCGAGTCGGTGTGTTTGCCATCGGTGGTTCCCTGGCGGTTGGCCCGGATGCCGGACTCCTCGGTGAAATCGATGAACTGGCGGCTTCCCGGTTCGGTGCCCGGCACGTTGAGATAGAGATATTGCTTGTTGATTACGTCTTCCGTGCCGTGATCCAGCGGCATGTGGGCCAGGATATCGGGGAAATCATCACCATTGAGGTCGGCGATGGATAAACGGTAACCAGCCGCACCGGTCAGACCCACATCATCGCTCACATCGGTGAAGAATGCCGGAGCGCCGAGAGGAGGCGGGGTCACTGTCGGCAACAGTTCGGCAGCACTGCTCGGGACTGCAAGAACCACAAGACTTATCAGGATGTATGGCAACTGCTGCATGACTCCGCTCCTCCGAGGATTAAAGTTGGATATAAGGTATGTGCGAACAGTTTAGCACGGCCATTCCCTCAGGGTACTTCTTCTTCCGTCGTTTCACCGGGTGGTGAGATGAAAATCAGGTCGGATTGCACCAGGTCAACCATGATTTCGTCAAATTCGGTCGGTTCGCCGGTGCACAGATCCATCCATATTTCCACTCTCGGTTGAGCTGAAGATTGTGGTTCGTCCGCCGGTGAGCTCCCTGCCAGGAACGGTATCAATGCCAGGGCGCTTAGAATTGTCGCAACTCGTATTGTCATGTTCCATCTCCCGGTCGTCAGCAATCAATTCCTGATTGTAAGAAATGTTTTGGTAATCACCCATCAATCCTGCATAAAAACTCGGGTCGGGTCCCGGCAAGCCGGCTGATGATGGATATCAGACAGCACGCTGTTGATATATGTCAACCAGGCCGTATCCGCAAACACAAGGTGATGGCATGGAAGACAGACCCGCCGGAGAACGTGATGGTTAGGTTGCTCATTACAGCTTGCCTGCTTCTGGCCTCCGTCTCACCTGGTTCCATGGCGGAGGCGCTGATCGAAGAGTATTTTTCCGGTTCTGCGAATAATGCGGACTGGAAATACGACATGATCAGCGGCGTGGGCCGTGTGACGTTCGAGGCTGGATCCCCCGGGATATGCCCATTATCTTCTGGAAGGTCCGGGG
>JAQAZP010000093.1:0-16347 GCA_032127265.1 Acidobacteriota bacterium | reverse complement strand
ATTGATTACGACAGCGACAGCGACCCCTCTGATTCGTGCGCGGGTACACAGACGATTTTCGAAGAGTCTTTCGACCTGGGCATTCCAACAGAATGGAACATCACCACATTCGACCGTCAAAACACCTGGAAGTGGTGCGACGGCGCCGGTTTTGGAACGTGCTTGGAGTCCATTTACAGCATTAGCCGTGTATGCTCACCGGCTCTGTCAGTCACTGGGGATCGATCCCGGGGACGGCGTGGTTCGGGTGAGCCTTGTTCACTACAACACGCTCGAGGAAATCGACCGCCTGATCGGGGTCTTCCAGGGGGTTCTGTAGCTGGGCATCCCGCCAACTCTCTCAGCTTTCCAACTTCCCTGCCGGCAGCACTTTGACCACCACCACTGTCATGTCATCGGCTTGTGGAGCCCGGACGGTGAAGAGAAGCACGTCGCGGAGGATCCGCTCCTTGATTTCGTTGGCCGGCAGGGGATCGGTCTCCATGCGGCCCAGCAGCCGTTTCATGGTCTCCAGTTCGTAGAGATTCTGCCTGGAATCGGCGGCATCGGTGATTCCGTCGGAATAGAGCACCAGCACGTCGCCGGCCTGAAGCTGGACTGTCCGTTCGCGATATTCAACATCCTGCAACAGGCCGAGCGGGAATCTGGGTCCGTCTCGCTCAAGAGTGTTGATCACACCGCCCGACTTGAGTAACGGATGGTTGAAACCGGCATTGGTGAAGGTCAGCTGCCTCGTTTTGGTGTCGATGGCGGCAAGCAGCAACGAAACAAACATTTTTCCTGAAGTTTTGCGGAAAAGCGGGCGGTTGAGCCTGATCATGATGTCGGCCGTGGATCCTCCACCGTTCACCTCGGAACAGATCATCCCCGAGGACATTACGGCGATCATCGCCGCCTGCATCGCCTTGCCCGAAACATCACCCACGGCGATGCCGAACCGCCGTTGCTCTTCGTCGAGTTGGAAATAATCGTAGAAATCGCCACCCACCTCGTTGGCTGGACGGGTGACTCCGGAGACGTCGAGTCCGGCCACCTGCGGGTCGGCGTGGGGCATGATCGACATCTGGGCCACATGGGCCGCCTGCAGCTCGGCGGCCATCCTCTCGTTTCGCACCTTCCGCTTGAAAAGGGGGTAAATGAGAAAGAGAAGGGCGCAAGCCGCCAGGAGCCGGAAGGACCAGGTCTGCCAGAAGGGAGGAGTGATGGTCAATCTGATCGAGGCGCCGGTCTCATTCCAGATGCCATCGTTGTTCGAGCCCTTCACCCGGAACGTGTATTTCCCCGGGGGCAACGTGGTGTAGGTTGCAATTCGCCGGGAAGCATCGGTCTCGATCCACTCCTTGTCGAGGCCCTCCATCATGTAGGCATAGCGGTTCTTCATCGGGGCGGTGAAGTCCAGCGCCGCGAACTCGAAGGAGAATACATAGTCCCGGTGGGAGAGAACCAGCTCCTCCAGCGTTCCTATCGGTTTCTCCAGCGGAACTCTGCGGTTCAGCTTGAGAAAGGCGGTCAGCACCACCGGCGGGACATGCGGGTTGTGCCGGATCTCCCCGGGAAAAAAGGCATTGAATCCGTTGATGCCACCGAAGAACAGCTCTCCACTCTCGCTGCGATGGAACGAGCCACCGTTGAACTCGTTGCTTTGCAGCCCGTCCTCCACAGTGTAGTTCCGAAATGATTCGTCCCGGGGATCAAAATTGGAGAGGCCGTAGTTGGTGCTCAGCCAGAGTCGCCCCTGACCGTCTTCGAGAATGCCGTAGACCGAGTTGCTGGAAAGTCCGTCTTTTTCCGTGTAGTTGCTGAAGGTGCCGCTTCCCCGGTTATACCGGTCGAGCCCCCCGCCCCAGGTGCCGATCCAGATGTCGCCCGAGCGGTCTTCGTGAATTGAGAAGATGAAATCGTTGCTCAAGCTGTTCCGGTTCTCCGGATCGGCACGGTAATGAGTGAATTCACCGCTCCTGCGGTCCAGGATATTGATTCCGCCCCCCTGGGTCCCAAGCCAGAAGACGCCCAGGCTGTCCTCGAAGAGTACCCGGACAAAATCGTTGCTCAGGCCACCGGGGGCATGGGGGTCGTTGCGATAGGTTGTGAATGATCCGGTATCCCTGTTGAACCGGTTCAGGCCGCCGCCATTGGTCCCCACCCAGAGAACGCCGGCGCTGTCTTCGTAGATCGCCCTGATCTCGTCATGGCTCAGACTGCCGGGATCGCCGGGATCGTGCCGGTAGGATGTGAACGTTCCGTGCTCCCGGTCGAAGCGGCAGATCCCGCCGCCGTGGGTCCCGATCCAGATCGTGCCTCCGCTGTCGGCGAAGATCACCCGGACGATGTCACTGGAAAGACTTGCCATGTCGTCCCGGTCGTGGCGATAGTGGCGGTAGAGGCCGGTGGTGCGGTCCAGACGGTTCAGCCCGCCGCCGTGGGTCCCGATCCAGAGAATTCCCGTTTCGTCCTCGTGGATCGACCAGACGATGTCACCGGAAAGACTGTTCGGGTCGTCGGGATCCGGCTTGTACAGCTTGAATTTCTTTCGGTCGCGGTCGAAGCGGTTGGTCCCGCCGCCGTAAGTGCCAAGCCAGATCACCCCCGAGCGGTCCTCGTGAATCGCGTAAATCTCGTCGTAACTCAGACTGGTCGGGTTGTTGGGATCGTGTTTGTAGTGGTGGAAGATTTCCGTCTCCCGGTCGAACAGGTCGAGCCCGCCGCCGTTGGTCCCGACCCAGAACCCACCGTCGCGATCCTCGTGGATCGCATACACTTGATCGTGGCTCAGACTGAGAGGATCGCCCGGCAGGTTGCGGTACCGGGTGAAGGAATCTCTCTCCGGGTCGAACCTGTTCAGCCCGCCCCCCACGGTCCCGACCCACAGTGTGCGTTCGCTGTCGGTGTAAATTGCCCTGACGTCGTTGTGGCTCAGGCTGCGCGGGTCTGACGGGTCGTGCTGGTACCAGGTGAATTCCTGGCTCTGCTGGTCAAGCCGGCCGAGGCCCCCGCCAGCGGTGCCGATCCAGAGATCGCCGGAGGGGGCTTCGTGGACCGCCCGGATCATACTGCGGCCGGAGCCCGCCGGACTGCTTGTCCCGCTCAAGTAGCGGGTAAACGTATCAGTGGTGGGGTCATAGCGGTTCAGACCATGGTCGGTGCCGATCCAGAGCAGGCCCGAATTCCCTTCCGCGATCCGGTTAATGTTGTTGTCGCTGAGGCTCGAAGGATCGTCCGGGTCGTGCTGGTAGAGGACGAACCGGCGGGTCTCCTCATCGAAACGGTTGAGGCCACCCTGAAATGTGCCGATCCAGATTCGTCCCTGCCGGTCTTCGCAAAGCGAGAGGATGTGGTTGTAGCTCAGGGTGTTCCGGTCGCCCGGATCGTTGCGGAAGACGGTGAACTCGTACCCGTCATACATGTTCAGCCCGTCCTCGGTTCCGAACCAGAGGAAACCACGGTGATCCTGGATGATGCACTCCACGATGCTCTGGGAGAGGCCGCTTTCGATGGAAATTTCCTGAAACTCGATGTCAGGTGGCCGGGCGTGTTCAGCGCCGGCCGCAGAGGGCAGGCAGGTCGTCGCCAGCAGGATGAGCGAGCTCAGGGTGAACCTGGCCATGAATCCTCTCCAATGAGTAGTCTCGCTGACGCAGGAAGAGTTCTGAAGCTATTATCCTCCAACCGGACCATCGTTCACCAGCCGCCCCCCCCGCCTCCGCCCCCGCCTCCGCCGGAGGATCCGCCGCCGCCGCTGCCCGAGGACGAGCCCGGTGCGGTGGATGACGAGGCAATGGCGCCGGAGAAACTGCTGCCCAGGCCGGAGGCGAAGCTGGAGGCGTTGAGCCCGCTCCAGGATTTCCCGGAATACCAGGCCGGGGACCAGGTGCTGCTCTCCTCCGGCCCCACCGCCAGAATCTTCTCGAACTGCTTGCTCCACCGGTTCTCAACATCCAGCGCCATGGCATGGGGCAGAAACTGTTCGAACAACTCCGGTGTGCGGTTTGGCGGGTGCAGGAATTCCAGGCGCTCTTTCTCCGCTACCGAGAGATAGAGGCGAAAACCTTCGATACGGTCCATCAGCTTGCGGCCCAGCGGCGTGGGGGCCTTGAGCAGCTGGTAGAAGACCACGCCGAGGAGCAGAATCGCCCCCGCGGCCGCCGTGGCAAGGGGTGAGACGGCGCTGGCGAACAAGACCAGTCCCGCGACCTCACCGGCCAGGAAAGGGAGGAAAAACACACCGCCGAACAGTGCCCGGGCCAGTGCTCCCACTCTGCCCTCCCGCCGGGCAAAGGCGTCGCGCACGGCCCGCCAGATACGCAGGAACATGAAGAGGCAGCCGAAGGTCCAGATGGAGAGCCAGACGGCGAGAAACGGCGCCTGGGGCTGTATCGGCGGAATCAGGACGATGGTCAGCAGGGCCAGCAGGGTGAAGGCCAGGCCGGGGAAGAAGAAGGCCCGGTTGGTGATGAAGTAGACTTTCTCGCACTCATCCTGCAGGCTCTTCTTCAGGGCATCCATTGCCCCCTTGATCATTTTATGGTTTGTGTTCTGGAGGGCGAGGGCTGCTCTTCCAGCGAGCAGTTTTTCCATCACCTTTTTTTCGCCCCGGCTCAGACCGTCGCTGCCGTGGTCTGCTGTTTTGCGTAAAGTGAAGACTTTGTCCGTCTCCTTGATCGTCAGTTTCCCCTTCACTGCCAGGCTGACCACGGCCGCGGCAAATGTTTTATGGTCAAAACCCATCTGGTTTACAAAACGCATGGCCGCGGGTGAGAGGTTGTCGGGCGGCTCGAAGAGCGGAATGACTGTGCCGCGCGCCGGGTCGCGGCCCACCGCCAGCCAGGCGGCGAAGTAATAGAGCAGAAGGAAGACGAACCAGGCCCCGCCGGCGATGGCGGCCCCGTTGTCCACCACCAGGTGGCCCGCGCTTTCTGCGGCCGTGGGTTGCCGGACCAGCCCCTTGGGCCAGGAGACGGCCACGGTCAGACCCTCGAACGGCCTGAGCGGCCTGGTGGCAGTGAAGACGATTCTGCCCTCTCCGCGCCGTTCAGCCTCGTAGTCCGTTCCTTCGGCGCCATCCGGGCCGGTATAGCCGGCGTATTCGAGTACCCGGGCGCCTGGCGGCAACACGATCTCCGCTTCGGTCCGGTCGATGGGCAGGTTCCAGCCGGTGCCGGTGACGTTCCAGAACAGTTCGTCGAACCCGTCGAAATAGCCCAGTTGCCGGTCGGTGACGTAGGTCAGGGTGTAGGTGTACTCACCGGGGTCGAGATGGACGTCACCTTGTCCTATCCTGACCAGGATCCCGTTGGAGGCGTGCTCGAGGCCGTATGGCTCGGGCCGACCGTCACGAAGAACCTGCTCAACGTCGAAGCGAACCTTAACCTTCTCGTGGAAGCGGTTTTTGTAGGTAGTGGGAAACTCGCGGATGATACCCCGCTTGATCTCTTCGTGGCGGCAGTTGACCCGGATTGTCTCGGTGACCGTGACGCTGCTGTCCGGATCGATGCGGATCAGGCTGCTGAAGAGCAGGATCCGCTCGGCCCCCTGGTCGGCTGCGGCAGGCTTGGCCGGAAGCAGCAGCACCGCCAGGGTCAGGATGATCAGTGATATGCGCCGAGTATTCATGAATTAGTTGAATTCCACCTTCGGTAGCTGGCGGTCCTCCGGTGTCTCGACCTCGAAATACTCGGCCGTTCCGAAGTTGAAAATCCGCGCCACCTGGTTGGCGGGGAAGGACTCCACCAGGATGTTCATGTTTCGTGCCGCCCCGTTGTAGTAACGGCGGGCCAGCTGAATCTGCTCCTCCACGGTCTCCAGTGTCTCCTGCAGTTCGGCGAAATTCCTGTCCGCCTTCAGCTCGGGGTAGCTCTCCGCCACCGCGAAGAGCCGGCCCAGTGCGGCGCCCAGCAGCCCTTCGGCCTGTCCCTTTTCACCGAGGCTGCCGGCGTCGAGACAGCGGGCCCGCAGCCGGGTCACTTCTTCGAGCGTACCTTTTTCATGGGCCATGTACCCCTTCACCGTTTCCAGGAGGTTGGGGATCAGGTCGGCGCGGCGCTTCAGCTGCACGTCGATCCCGCTGGCACCTTCTTCGACGAGGTTTCTGTTTTTCACCAGCTTGTTGTAGATGGCGATCCCCCAGAAGAGGAGAACCGCCGCAAGAACGATCAGAGCGAGAAGAACGATCAGAGCGAGGAAAAAAACCATTGTGCCCTCCGTCGATGGTCAACCCAATGAAGTGCGTCAAAAACGGCCGCCGGAAATTGTGCCCCCGGTGGTCAGCTGCAGATCGGAATAGGCATCGAAGTCCACGGTCTCGACCAGTGCGGCACTGCCGCCGCCCACTTTCCAGGCGCGCACCATGGCCGGGCGGCCCGGGTCGGGGCCGGGGACGGTGAGGATTTCGGCTATACCGTCACCGTCAAGATCCAGCGTGGAAACCCGGACGCCAAAACGGTAGTCGTCCGCGGGATAGGCGAGCAGATTGACGGCCGGCACCTGGGTGAGCTCCGAGCCGTCATAATTCCAGGCCCGCAGGTGCGCGGCAAAGACCGCACCGGGCCCGGCACCGGTGACGATTTCGTCGAACCCGTCGCCGTCGATATCGCCGCAGGCGACGTTGACCCCGAATTTGTTGGTGCCGTAGGCCAGGAAACTGACCCCCGGCATCGATGCAGCCGCGGAGCCGTCCACGTTCCAGCCCCGGACGTGGGGGCCGAATACTGCACCCGGCCCGGCGCCGGTGACGATCTCGTCGAACCCGTCGCCGTCGATGTCGCCGCAGGCGACGTTGACCCCGTATCTGTTGGTGCCGTAGGCCAGGAAACTGACTCCCGGGATGGCTTCAGCCGCAGAGCCGTCCACGTTCCAGCCCCGGACGTGGGGGCCGAAAACGGCGCCCGGTCCGGCGCCGGAGATGATCTCTTCGAACCCGTCAGCGTCGATGTCGCCGCAGGCGACGTTGACCCCGTACTTCAGTGTGCCGTAGGCCTGAAAGTTCACTTCCGGCAGCGGGAATCCCCCACCGTCAAAGGCGCGGATGTGCGGGCCGAACATGGTGCCGGGGCCCGGGCCGGTGACAATCTCGTCCAACCCGTCACCGTCCAGATCGCCGCAGGCGGTGTTCACGCCGTAAGCGTCCACGCCATAGGCCGACCACTGGGACTGTGGTGAGCCGGTGTCCTGGGGATCGAAGGTGCGGACCAGCGGCGGGTTGCCGCTGCCGGGGCCGGGGCCGGTGACGATTCGCGGCCGGCCCGTGCCGTCACCAATCACGATGGAGAAAAAGCTGCGGCCGAAGGTTCCGGCCACCAGGGTGCGGGTCTCGGGTTGAAAGACGAGAGCGTTGACCACCACGTCGGGCAAACCGGCGTCCAGCGCGAACCAGCTGACGCCGCCGTCCACCGTTTCGTATACCCCCACGTCGGTGGCGGCAAACCAGCGGCCGGGAACCAGCGGGTCGATCACCAGGTCGTTCACCGGCGCTTCAGGCAGGTTGCCGGATACCGGCATCCAGGTCTGGCCAAGGTCGGTGGTGCGGAAAATATGGGGCAGCGGCTCGTTCCAGCGGAATCCGGATATGGTGACCAGTGCCGACTCCCGGTTCAGGGGCGAGGGCCGCACCGCGGTGATCCAGCGAACGGGGAGGCCGGCCGAGACATCCGTCCAGTCACTGCCGTAGTTCGACGTCACCGATACGTGGCCGTCGTCACTGCCGGCCCAGATCACCTGGCCGTCCAGCGGCGAAACCGCCAGGGTGGTCAGGGTGCCGTAGACCTGTCCCGGGTTGCCGGAGTGCGGCCCGCCGGTGAGGTCCGGGCTGACCGCGGTCCAACTGGTGTTGGAGTTGCTGCGGTAGACCTTGTTGGTGCCGAAGTAGCGCAGGTCCGGGTCAGTGGGGTCCTGGACCAGCGGCGAGTTCCAGTTCCGGCGGTCCCCGCCGCCGATGCCGCCGGTGGCCCCGGCAAAGGATGCGCCGTTGTTCCCCGAATAGCCCAGTTCCCCGTATTGGTACTGGGCCCAGATGCGGGTGGAGTCGACGGGGTGGACCAGCGGTTGGAACCCGTCGCCGCCATAGATGAACTGCCAGTTGTCCGACGCGCCGCTGAGCGTGCGCCAGGTGCCGTTGTCCTGGGCGCCGAGGTAGAGCGCGTCCGGGTTGCCGGCATCGAGGGCTGCCCGGTAGACCTGGGTGATCGGCTGGTCGGGCAGCATGGTCCAGGCCGTGCCGCCGTTGGTGGAGCGGTAGACCCCGCCGTCGTTGCCTTCGTAGATCACCGGGTTGATCCCGGGGCCGAAGTCGAGGGCGTGGTGGTCCACGTGCATCGACCCCCCGGCCCAGGTCCAGGAACTGCCTCCGTTGGTGCTGCGGTAGAAATCGAGGCCGAGGACAAAGATGGTGTTTGGGTCGCGGGGGTGGGTCCGCACGTTGCCGAACCACCAGCCGTAGGAACTGAACGCGCCGGAGAGGCCGCTGTCGCTGGTTCGGGCCCAGGTGGTCCCCCCGTTGCTGGAGGCGTAGAGCCCGTCAAAGTAACCGGTCTTGTCGGCATACACAGCGTGCATCACGTCCGGCTGGTCGTGGCACAGGCTGAGACCGATCCGGCCGCCATCGGCCGATGCCCCCGGGAGGCCGCCGCCCACCACGGTCCAGGTGTCCCCACCGTCGGTGGTGCGCTGCACGCCGCAGGTCGCACCACCATAGCGGTAGTATTCCGGTTGGCGGATCCGTTCCCACATGGCGGCGAAGAGCACGTCCGGGTCATCCGGACGCATCACCAGGTCCACGCAGCCAGTCTCTGTCCCGATATACAGCACATTCTCCCAGCTGGCCCCGCCATCGGTGCTGCGGTAGACCCCGCGATCGGTGGAACCTTCCCAGAGGTGGCCCATCACGGCAACGAAGATACGCTGGCTGTCCGTGGGATCGATCCTGATCCGGCCGATTGATCCGCTGTTTTCCAGTCCCAGCCCGGCCCAGCTGCTGCCCATGTCGGTGGAGCGGAAGAGACCCGCCCCGCCGTAAGCCACGCTGCCCCCGCCGGGGTTCACTTCGCCGGTGCCGGCGTAAATGGTTTCGCGGTCGTTGGGGTCGATGGCCAGCGCGCCGATGGCGAGGCTGGGCTGCTGGTCGAAAAGCGGCGTCCAGTGCTGGCCGCCGTCGGTGCTGCGTAAAACGCCGCCCTCGGCGGCGCCGGCGTAGACGATGTCGGCGTCAAGAGGATCGACGGCCACATCGGTCACCCTGCCGCCCACGTTGGTCGGACCACGGGGAATCCAGTTTTCGCCGCGGGCCGGGGCCTGTGACTTGAGCAGCCGGGCCTGTTCTTTTGCGGTGCGCCAGTGGTCCAGTGGAATCTGTCCCAGGGGAAAGGCGCGCTCGGCATGGAACCAGGGGTTGGGAGCCTTCGGCGGTGCCTGGTTCGCAATCGGAGTCTGAAGGGACCAGAGACAGACCAGGATGAAGGCGGCTGAAAGGAGAGCGGCCGCGGAAAGATATCGGAATACCGGTCGACTGGAAAGCGAAAACCTCGTCATCACTTCGATCCTTCATCTGCCGGGAACAGCCGTCCGGACGCCAGGTTCAGTATGGGATGTTGACCAGGTCAGCCAACTCCACTTCGGTATAGAGGGGGATGTCCTCACCCCATTTCAGATTTATCTCTTCGCTGATCGCGTTGGCGATCAGGGCAGTGGCCACAGGCGTGGATCATTATTACGGGGGACCGGGTCCGAGAGCAAGAAATATCGGTTGACGATCAGAACCCCATGTCTTTCAACAGGTGTAAAAAGCGATGGTTGGCGGCGGGAAAGGGGAAGCGGCCGGCCTCTTCCGGCCGGATCCAGCGGTGGTCCACCGGTCCGTCAAGTCTTACCCGCCCGGAGAGATGGCGGCAGAGAAACACATCCATGGCGATACGGAAGTGGGAATAGGCGTGGCACACCTGCATCAGCTTCTGCTCCACGGCCACCTGCAGACCGGTCTCCTCCAGAATTTCCCTGCGGCAGGCCTCCTTCGGTGATTCAGCTTTCCCCACTCCGCCTCCGGGAAATTCCCACAGACCGCCCAGCAATCCTTCAGAGGCCCTCCGGGTAATCAGGATCTTCTCCCGGCGGCGGACGATCCCCATCGCAACATGCCGCAGCGGCTTTGGGGTTCGTTGCACACGCACTGGAAGCTCGCTCTGCCGGCCGGTCTGAAAAGCTCCACAATAGCCGGTTACCGGGCACTCATCACAGCAGGGCATGCGTGGGCGGCAGATTCGGGCACCGAACTCCATCATCGCCTGGTTGAAGTCGCCGGGACGGCCGTGATGGAGGATGGCGGTGGCCCGCTCCTGGAAGAGCTGGGTTGAAGAGGCGCTGTTCACCGGTACATCGAGGAGAAAGAGCCGGGCCAGAACCCGCTTCACGTTGCCGTCCACTGCTGCCCGCGGCTGGCCGCCGGCGATGCTGGTTACCGCCGCAGCGGTGTAGTTACCCACGCCGGGCAGGGCACGAAACTGCTCGTACTCTTCCGGGACCACTCCGCCATGCTTCCGCAGTACCTGCATGGCGGCGGTGTGCAGATTTCTGGCCCGCGCATAGTAGCCGAGCATCTCCCAGGCCTTGAGCACCTGCTGGAGATCCGCGGCGGCCAGGGACTCCACGTCGGGGAAGCGCTCGAGAAACGGGCCGAAATATTCGGTGACCCGGCTGGTCTGTGTTTGCTGCAGCATCACTTCCGAAACCCAGACGGCATAGGGGTCCGCTGTCCTGCGCCAGGGGTAGGCCCGATGGTGCCGGTCATACCAGTCGAGCAGGCGCTGTCTGAAATGCCGGACGCGGCGGGGAGTGATCAGCCTGGGTTCTGCCTCTGTCATGCTGTTGTCCCGGTTCAGTTCCATTGGATATTCATCAACCAGTGTACCGCATTTCTTCAATACCATGAATTCCGTAATCTGGAGTGATTTATCATTCGTGATGAGAATGTCGATAATTGAGAATGAGGGATAGGAAGTTTCTGACTATTGTTCAAAGAGGGAAATTGGCGGTCCCTCCGGAACAGCCTCAGTCTTTAACATGGTACCTTGATGAAAGGGCTGGCAAGAAATCCTGAAGAGCGGCCATTGTTCAGGGAGCTGGTGGAGCAGATCTTCTCGCAGCTTCCGGCCGCCCTTTATTCGCTGATCTGCTTGTCAGCACTTCAGGTGCTTGTTCTCTGGCACCTCTTTCCCCGGTGGATCCTTCTTTCCTGGTTGAGCATGATCTGGGCGATCACCTTGGCCCGTTTCATCCTCTACTACTGCTATGGAAAATATTCAGGTCATCGTCTGACACTGAACCGATGGTTGACCCTCTTTTCATTCGGGGTGGTACTGACCGGGATTGCCTGGGGCCTGACCCCGATCCTCTTCTACTCGGACACATCACCGCAGACCAACGTCTTCATCGCATTTGTCGTCGGCGGGCTCGTCGCCGGCGCGGCCGGTTCACTGGCAGGGTTGAAGGTCACCATGCGAATCTTCACGCTGCTGCTCTGCGCTCCACTGATCACCATATTCATTGCCACCAGGGACAGCCTGCACGTGGTGATGGGGATCATGCTGTTCCTTTACGGTTGTGCCTACCTTGTATTGTCGGCCAACATTGGACGGATGGTTGTCACTTCGCTCCGCCTGAGGCACGAGAACAGCCGCGAGATCGAAGTTCGAAAGCAGGCGGAAACCGAACTGCGGCTGATCCAGGAAGACCTGGAGCAGACTGTTGAAACGCGAACCTGTCAGTTGAAGTTGGCCAACGAGGAACTGTCCAGGGAAATCGCTGAACGCCTTCAGGCTGAGTCAAACCTGAAGGCGAGCGAGAAACGCTACCGCAGCCTGGTGGAGTCCTACAGCGACTGGATCTGGGAAGTGGACCGGGATGGGGTATACACCTATTCCAGCCCCAGCGTGGAGACCATTCTGGGCTGCACGGTTTCGGAAGTGCTGGGCACGGCGCTCTACGATCACAGACCCCCGGATGAGGCGGAGCAGATGAAAGCCGCATTCGAAAGGAACAAGCTCATCGGTCTGCCTTTTGTCGGTCTGGTGAACAGGTGCCGGAACAAGAACGGCAACGAAGTGGTGCTGGAAACCAATGGTGAGCCGATATATGACTACTCGGGAACGCTCACAGGGTATTGAGGCATCGACCGCGACATCTCTTTCCGGGTGAGACACGAGAAGGAATCCCGCAAAGTGGAACATCTGCAGTCGCTGGGCCTGCTGGCCGGCGGGATTGCTCACGATTTCAACAACCTGCTCACCGCCGTGTTCGGCAACATTGAACTGGCCCGCCTTGAATTGAGAGAGGCTTCCCCGGGTGCGCAGGCCCTCGACGATTCGGCCTCCGCCATGGAGCAGGCGAGAATGCTCACCGGCCAGTTGCTCTCCTTCTCCAAGGGCGGCAGCCCGGTAAAGGAAACCACCTCGATCCGAGAGCTGGTCCTCGACACCTGCCGTGTCACGCTCAGCGGCTCGGCGGTCAGGTGCGTACACGATGTTCCGGAGGATCTGTGGGTTGCGGACGTCGATCCGGGCCAGATCTGGCAGGTGCTGAACCATGTCCTGACCAACGCCAGGGAGGCGATGCCGAAAGGTGGAACGGTCTGCGTGGCCGCGGAAAACATGAAGGTGGACGACCGTTCGAGCTTGTCACTCCCCATGGGTAGTTACATCAGGATTTCGGTAACGGACGAGGGCGAGGGAATTCCCCGCTCCAATCTGCCCAGGGTTTTCGATCCCTATTTCTCCACCAAAGCACGCGGCCCGGAGAAGGGGACCGGCATCGGCCTGGCCGTATGCCACTCGATAATCGAGAAACACCGCGGTTTGATCACGCTGGAGTCCGCTCCCAGGGAGGGAACCACCGTGGCCTTTCACCTGCCGGCACTGGGAGACGGGGTGGAGAGCGCCGGTGCGGAGAATGGCGCTGCCAAAGAACACACTCCGGGCCGCCGGGTCCTGCTGCTGGAGGATGACGAATCGGTGATCACCACCACCTCCAGGATCCTCCAGCACCTGGGGCACTCCGTGGAGGTGGCCAGGCACGGTGCCCAGGCCGTCGAATGCTTTGCCCGGTCCCGGTACCCGGACATGTATTTCGACCTGTTGTTGCTCGATCTGACCATCTGCGGAGGAATGGGCGGCCGGGAGGCCATCCTGAAGATTCGGGAAATTGATCCCGAGGTCATCGCGGTGGTCACCAGCGGGTATGCCGACGATCCGGTGATGTCGAACTGCAAGGAGTACGGGTTCGATGCCTCACTGACCAAGCCCTTCAATATCAGGACCCTTCGCTGTCTTATCGAAGACCTCGTCAGGCCCGCAATTCCTGGAAGCGGTCTCTTCACTTCGTCCGAGGGCCGGTAGCGGAACTTACCCGGACAGCTCGGTTCCATTTCGCCAGTGGCTGCCTGTCAACAAGTGCAGCGCAAAAAAAATGCCCGGCGCGAAGGGCGCCGGGCACCGTTGATTTGCTTCAGTTCGCTGCTAGAACGTCTCTCCGGCATCCAACTGAGTATACCGGATCTGGTGGTATTTCCCTCCCGGCCCGCGGTGCTCGTGGATACCCAGTTGGTGATACTGCGCAGCGTCGTGCAGGAACTCGTGGGAGATGACGCTGATCCCGTGGTACTCCTGCTCGGCGATGAGGTAGTCGATCATCACCGACTCGTGGGCCACCGGGTCTTTGGAGAGGAACAGGCTGTTCGGGGTGGGCCCGCCGGGGAAGGTGGACCACTGCATCGGCTCGCCGTAGGGGCCGCCGTTGTAAAGGCCGAAGAGCGCATCGCCAAAGAACAGGCGGGTCTTATTCCTGATGTGCGGTGTGGCGGCGAGGTCGGAGAGATTGGTGTGGATCGGCGAGTGCAGGCTCGACGGGCCGGGCTTGGTGGTGCCGAGGTGGTTCTTGAAGGCCATGGTGGAGAGGCAATACATGTGGTCCTTGAACAGCGGCAGGTTGATCAGGTGCTGGGCCTGGGTCAGAACCAGCGGTACATACTGGTTGGAGATGCCGCGGAAAGTGATCGGCGCGTCGTAGTCGGCCTGGGCCAGGGCGTCACCCGACTGGACCCAGTTGACCGCGTAAGGGACGTAGTTCCGTACCCGGGCCTGGTCGATGGGCCGGGAGCAGTCGTAGATATAGATGTTGCCGGCCGGCACGCCGAGCACGTCCACCAGGCCGCGGCAGAGGGCGGCGATGGGCGGCCCGATGGCGTCCATCTCGTTGGACATCCCGGCATAGTTGTTGAGGTTGATCTTGACCGCGATCTTGTCCCCGGCCTGGTAGGGGTGCATGATTCGCAGCCAGGCGCGGTAGAGGTGGTTATACCCCGGGAAGACATGGGCCAGTTCCTTGATCCCCTCGTCCACCATGTGATTGAGGCGGTCCTGGTCGATGTAGTCCCAGTAATAGTTCGAGCTGTAATCCCAGTCGGTCACCTGGGAGTCGTAGACCCGTACCACCCGGGAGAAGCGGGCGCCGAAACCGCCCCTGTCGTCCGCCTTTGCCTTGCCCGTCGATGCGGCGATGCCGGCAGCCGCCACGGCGCCGGTTTTGATGAACGTACGGCGATCCACGCCAGGCGCTTTCCCATCACAATCTTTGGACATGACAAACCTCTCCTTCAACTCAAAGCGGCAAGGCGCACAATCGACACAATATTGGCTATCTCGAAATGAATATAGGTGTGATGGCTGGTTCTGTCAACCGGGGGGCGGCCGGGTATGTTTCATCATCCCCCTGGATCATTGGGCTACAAACTGGTCACGATTGTCCTGAATCCTCACTGATAGTGGGGTTGACATTTTCTTAAGCGAACTCTAAATTCTTTAATATTTCGTGCTTAAAATTTCTCAACCCATCAAATGGAAGCAAACTCAATGAGATTCATCTCAAGACCCGGCCAATCTAACCTGGGCATGCGTATCCTCCAGTACTTTGCGACGATTGTCTTGCTGATGAGTTTCTGGTTTGAGGGGTATTCGCAAGTCAACGTGAGGCAGGGGACGGAAAAAGATCTTGAGCCGCGTGGGTATTCCACTGAATTCAAGTCTCCCATGGTTTTGGAATACGTTCTTACGAAGCTTCGCTATCTCCCGATAAGGGAGGACAAAAAGAGTCAATCGCTCGTTGTCGAAGATTTTAAAGCATACGATTGCGAAAGAGTGGTTCTGGAGAAATTGGAGATCGCTCGACGAAATACAGATGATCCTCTCAAGCGTGAACTTGTAATCGTCTCATATCTCTATACGATGCCACCTAAAGATAAAACTGTGACGCTTCTTTTTGAACTGGTCTTGGATGGAGAACCCCTTGCGGGGTCATCGATTTTAGATGTAGATGTTGAGGAGCAATATCATATCGAAGTGAAAACCCACATTTTATATCCTCGAGGACTTCTCGAGAGCGATCCCCCACCAGCACTGAAAATCGTGATGTCTGTTGAGGATGATAACTAGTAAATAAATGAATACTAAAGACTTGAGCCTTTACATTTTCACAGCATGGGGCGTGTGGAATTGTTTCAGCAAGTGAAGAGACTTCTAAAGCTATTCGCTGTAGGTTTCACCTTGATGGTCTGTACCCATTCCGCTCACCTTATCCCAGGTGCGTATTCTCAATCCTCTATTCGGCAGGGGACGGCAGACGATCTCCGTCATCCGTCTGACCCCAATGTGTTTGTATCGCCAATGGTCCTTTCACAATCGCTGAAGGACTTTTGTAAGGGGGAGCCTATCGACAAAGATGGGATTTGGATCTCATTCGCGTATAACTCCTATATCTGCGAAAATGTGTCCCTCAAGCAATTGGATTTTGGACTAAGAAAGAAGGCAGGGTGGCACACTCCACGACTGTCAATCTGGGCATCGCTGTTTACGCGAGAACCGAGGGACAAACTTGTCGATCTTTGGTTGGACTTCTACTCAGGAAACAAGAAGCTTTGTAGCTTTAAGTTCAAGGATATTGACGCAGAAGAGGGAAAGGAAACTGTTGCGGAAAAAGAAGTCGATTGCCCGGTCGGCTTGTTTGATTGTGAAGACGAACCCGGTGTTGTTATCACGATATCGGTCAAGGACAACGGGTAGCCGTTGCCCTTGACCGACTGCTTTTGCCATGTCTGCCGTCAGTTAACTGGTTTGATCAGAAAAACCAGCTCCAGTTCCGGCCGTAGTTTTTTTGCCGGCACAGTCAAGCGAATCGGTTTTCCAATGACGTCTTCTGTTTTGAAATAGACCATGTCATAAAAGAACTGCTTGAAGTCGAGTGTGACCGAATAGACCGCAGTTTGTCCCGGGCTGGGATAAAAAAGGGTGTGACCGTACCAACCGCCACTACCTGAGT
>JAQAZP010000092.1:0-2848 GCA_032127265.1 Acidobacteriota bacterium | reverse complement strand
ACGGCACACTCAAGAACAAGGTGGCGATCAACAACGTTAATCCCGCCTACGGTGACGGCCAGCTCAAACTCGATGACAATGACTGGGGCTGGGGCGTCAACCTCGGCCTGCTCTATGAATTCAGTGCCGACACCCGGCTCGGGTTGACCTGGAACTCGCAGGTCGATCTCGACTTCAAGGCGGACGCGGATTTCTCGAATCTTGCGCCGGGACTCAGCGCACTGCTGAACAGCCGCGGGTTGCTGAATTCGAGTATCGAGGTAGGAATCACGGTTCCGCAGCAGGTGATGGCAAGCATTTTCCATCAGCTGACACCTCAATGGGCGGTGCTCGGCAGCGTGGGCTGGCAGGATTGGTCGGAGTTCAGCCAGGTGGAACTCGGCATCGACGACACCAACAATCCCACCAGCACCACCAAGGACCTGGATTTCAAGGACACCTGGCACGGTGCTATCGGTGCCCAATACCGGATAAACGACCCGTGGTTGCTAAATTTCGGTATCGCCTACGACTCGGAGTTCCAGGACAACTCGGATGTCTCGCCGGTGCTGCCGCTGAACTCGGCCTGGCGTTTCGGCGTGGGCGCCCAGCACCAGGTGAGCGAGAGCTTCCACTGGGGCGTCTCGGCCGAATATCTGTATGGCGGGACGCTCGACGTCGACAAGCAGAGCAGGCGGCCCGTCACTCTCGGCGGTCGCGGCGACGTCGACGGCTCGTATGACAACACGGGGACAATTCTCCTGGGCCTTTACGGCGGTTGGAAGTTCTGATGTCCGCCCCGGGTCTTGCGGACAAGCTTCCGGGAGTACGGGACCCCTCTGGGCAATTTGAATTTGGCGGTTTTTGCTTTTTCAACTTATTTGTTAAAGGTGAGGTTATGGAATCTTCATGGCGTGTGAGTTGGGTTCTCTTCTTAGCGGCCGCCCTCCTGCTCCAGGGATGCGCCACGCCGGTGGGCGTGCGCCCGCTCCATTCAAAGGAGGCCAACCGCCGGCTGACCGAAAACGTTTTATCGGACGCCAAACTGAGCGGCCCGACGCTGCAGATCCTCAACCGGGCCGGCCTGGAGAAGCAGTTCCAGAGCGAACCGGCCGAGGTGATCGCCGCCCTGCACCAGGCCCTCCCCACCGCCCGCGAGGCCGACCGGCTCTTTGCCCTGGCGGAGCTTTCTTTCCTGCATGCAGCCAAAAGCGATGACCGGTCCTACTTCCTCGCCGCCGCGGTGTATGCGTATGCATTTTTGTTCCCGCAGGATTCCGGCGCATCCCCGGACCCTTTTGACCCTCGTTTTCGAACCGCCGTCGATCTTTACAACCGGGGTATCACCGGAGGCTTCGCCGAGCCGGAAAACAGGCAGGTGCTCATAGCGGAGAAACGACATGTAATTCTATCGGAAGGGGTTTACAGACTTCCCTTTGGGGAGCTTTCCGTCCACATCGATTCGGATGAGTTTCACTACGGCCCGTATCGCATGGTGAATTTTGTAGACACAGCGGAGATAGAGGTGCGTGGCCTGCGGAACACCAACCGCTGGCCGGGGATCGGGGCGGCTCTCGCTGCTTCCCTGAAACAACGGCCGGGGGCGGAGGAGCGGGAATTTGCCATGGTCCCACCGACGCTGCGAGTGGCGGCCACCGCTTTCCTGCGCCTGGAAAATGTGGAGGAGGGAATCCGGACCGGCCGGATGGAAGGACGGCTGACCCTCTAGACCACTCAGGAAGACACCTTCGTCACCGTCGGCAACCGCGCCGTGCCGCTGGAGTACGCGCTGACGGCCGCCCTCGCCGACACGCTGGAGGGGTCGCAGGCCTACACGCTGGAGCTCAAGGGGCTTTTTTCGGGGGACTTCAAGATTTTTAAGGACACCGCTCGTTTCAAGGACAACGTGTTTCTCATGGCGCCTTACCGTCCCGGCCGGATTCCGCTGGTGTTCGTTCATGGAACGGCTTCCAGTCCGGCGCGGTGGGCGCAAATGCTCAACGAAATTCTCAACGACCGGCAACTGTGGAGCCGTTACCAGGTCTGGCTGTTCACTTACAACACCGGCAACCCTATCCTCTACTCCGGCGGGATCCTCACCCAAGGCCTGCGCAACGTGGTTCAGCAACTCGACCCCGCGGGCAAGGACAGCGCCCTGCGGAAGATGGTGGTCATCGGCCACAGCCAGGGAGGGCTGCTCACAAAGCTGACCGCCGTCGACAGCGGCAATCGTTTCTGGGACAGCATTTTCAACGTTCCCATCGATCAGCTCAACGTCTCGCCCGCTGCGCGCGAACTGCTCCGGCGCAGCTTCTTCTACAAACCCCAGCCTTTTGTCCACCGGGTCGTCTTCATCTCGACGCCCCACCGAGGCAGTCACTTCACTGGGGGTTATATCAGCGATCTGCTGAGACGTCTGATTTCGCTGCCCGGCACACTTTTAAGCCCGCTCCAGGAGGTTTTCCAAAGGAGCCCCGAAGCCCTCACGGCACGTGCGCTGGGGACTGAAATCCCGCGTAGCACCGACAACATGAGCCCCGACAGCCCATTCGTCAAAACCTTTTCGTCGATCCCGATTGCGCCGGGCGTCATCGCCCACTCCATCATTGCCGTGAATAACCCCGAAGACCCGAAGGAAGAGTGGGATGACGGCGTGGTGCCTTACAAAAGCGCCCACATCGACGGTGTGGCTTCCGAGCTCGTCGTCCACTCCGCGCAGGAATCGCCCTTGGCCATCGAGGAGGTGCGCCGGATCCTCGATGAGAATCTCAAGAACTGAGGAGGCAAACTATGGTGAAAGTTTTTAAGTATTCCGGGGTATTCATTTGCGCCGCAGCCGTCATTCTCATGACAGCCTGGGGGGCTTACC
>JAQAZP010000091.1:0-11132 GCA_032127265.1 Acidobacteriota bacterium | reverse complement strand
TGATGAAGGATGGCCACAACGTGATGACCGGCAAGGACGGCGCGCTCACCGACCCGGCGCGGCAGGTGATCGGCGGCCTCTGCCACTACGCCGGCTCGCTCACCGCTTTCGGCAACACCGTCTCCTCGGCCTATCTCCGGCTGGTGCCCAACCAGGAGGCGCCCACCCGCATCTGCTGGAGCGACCTCAACCGCAGCGCGATGATCCGCGTGCCCCTGGGCTGGGCCGGCACCAGCAACCTGGCCTGCAGACTGAACCCGCAGCAGATCGAGGAGCTGGAAGAGTCCAGGGAGAGCCGCCAGACCGTGGAGCTGCGCTCCCCGGACGGCAGCGCCATCATCCACCTGCTGCTGGCCGGGATCACCATGGCCGCCCAGTGGGGGCTGACCCACCCCGAGTCGCTGAAGACCGCCGAGGATCTCTACGCCCACGGCAACATCTTCAAGAACCAGGAGCTGCTGGACCGGCTGCCCGCGCTCCCCACCAGCTGCGTCAGCTCCGCCCGCCGGCTGCAGGAGAAGCGCGAGCTGTACGAACGTGAAGGGATCTTCCCCGCGGGGGTCATCGACTACATGGTGAAGATGCTGATGGGCGAAAAAGACGAACACATGAACGAGCACCTGGTGGACCTGCCGGCGGACGACCGCCTGCACGAAACCCGGCGCATCATGCACGCCGTGCTGCACCGGCATTGAGTCAGATTGTCATTGCGAGCGAAGCGAAGCAATCTCTGCAAAAATGGGGACTGGCTCTCGATTTCCACAGGAAAACGGTGCCTGCCCCCGATTTTTGACCAACTCCGGGCGATTGGATAACGCACCCATGAAGAACCAAACCAGCCTGTTTCTGATCGCATCCATCGCCCTGGCCCTGCTTTGCGCCTGCGGTACGTCCGAGCCGCCCTGGCCCGGGGATGCGGCGCCGCAGCCGAGCGCGGCAAATCCCGCGCCGCCCGTGACCTCTCCCCCGGCCCCCGGAGCGGCACGAAACGCCATGGGCAACCTGCCGCTGGCCTTCGAGGAGAACCAGGGACAGTTCGACCCGCAAGCCCTCTTTGCCGCCCGCCACGGCACAGGCACTTTCTTCTTCACCGCTGATTCGCTGGCCGCGGTCTTTTCGCGCGCCGTAAAAACGGCCGACCCTCAGGGTGAAACGGACAGACCCGGACCAGACAAGCCGGCGGTCAGCGAGAGCTTCGCGCTGAAGATTCATTTCCTCGGCACATCCGACGCGGCAACCGTTGATGGAGAAGACCCGCTGCAGGGCAAGGTGAGCTACTTCCGCGGCAAGGACCCCGAGGGCTGGGTCAGCGGTGCGGCCACTTTCGGCCGGATCGTCTACCGCGATCTCTGGCCCGGGATCGACCTGGCATACAGCGGATCCGCCGGACGGCTGAAGGCCGAATACCGCCTGGCCCGTGCCGCGGATGCCGGCCTGATCAGGCTGCGCTACCAAGGGCAGGACGCTCTTCGCCTGGACGAGAAGGGGCAGTTGGTAATCGCCACCCCCTGGGGAGACCTCCACGAGGGGTCGCCCCGGGCGACCCAGCATGACCGGCCGGTGGAGGTTGCCTACGGCCTCGACGCAGCCGCCGGCGAGGTGTGGTTCGTGCTGGAGCACGCCGACCCCGACGAACCGCTGGTGATCAATCCGTAAGATCGAAAATCAGGGACGTACTTGCGTTGTTGCGTTTCTGATGCGTTGGGGACGTACATAAGATTATAACTTTCTCGCAATCGGTCGAAGCCGACAGCCGTCTTGCTTTGGGAGAAAGTTATAATCTTATGTACGTCCCCGACTCGATGAACGCAATAACGCAAGTACGTCCCTCTACCTCTTCACTTCCGCGATGGCGAGCCGGGCTCCCACCACCAGGCTGCCCGTCTTCGTCACCTCCGGTATGCCCGTGCCGGTGACCGTGACTCGCACGTCCTTGGAGGCGAGCACGTCCGAGCGTTTCATCCGCGTGGGGATGGTGATGGTGCTGTCCAGGCCCAGCGGGACGCTGGCCGGGCGGATGACCTTGTCTGCTTCCAGGGAGAGCGGGGGAGTGAGGTTGATCACGTACGAACCGACGTGGACCTGCGCCGTCACGTCCAGCTGGATCTCCGCCGGCTCGGGCTGCACAATGAACCCGCCCTCGCCGTCGTCCGCCATGGTGAAGAAGAGCACCCGGTCGGCCTTGACCTGCAGGAACACCGGCACGGTGGAGGTCAGGCCATAGAGGGAGACCTTCACCGTGCCGCGGGCGTCGCCTTCCATCTCGACTCCCACCTCCAGCCGGTTCCCCTCCACGCCCAGCAGTCGCAGGTCGCGGATGTCCACCCGGCCGTCGGCGTGGATGATGTCGGCGTGGTTCTGGAATGGCCGGCCAAAAAGCTTCTGTTCCTTCTGCCAGGCATTTTCCATGTTCTCGATGGTGATGCGGACATCCTCCTCCACGGCCCCGGCCAACTGGTGCAGCAGCCCGTCCAGCAGTTCGCGGCTGCAGCGCACCTCGGCATCGCTCTCCGGACCCGCCGGAAGGTCCAGCTCCGCCAGTTGCGCGCGCACTTCGGTGAGCTGCTTCTCCAGCCGGGCCAGCTCCTTCTCGAAGAGGGCCGGGTCCTCGGCTAGCGAGTGGAGCGGCTGCTCCTCCCCCTCCTCCCCGGCCCGGGTCACCTGTGCCACCCAGTCCTGCCCGGCGTCCCCGTCCTCCCTCTTCTCGCTCTTCCCCCCCGCCGTCACCGTCACCGCCGATGCCGCGGCCCGGATGAACCCCTTGTAGAAACCGGCGTCCCCGATGTCCACCCGGTAGCCCAGGCTGCCCGCCGGCATCTCCACGGTCACCGAACCGCCGGCGGTCTGTTTGTCCACCTTGCTGAACGGCATCTCCCCGGTGAGGGCCAGGGGGATGCGGAGGTCGGGGATCTTCAGCCGCGCGCTGCGGTCCAGCCGCGCGCTGGTCAGCCTTTTCAGAAACTCGAAGGCCGGGATCTTCCGCCCCTGGATGGTGTAGTCGGGAGAGACGGAGATGATGCGGAACCGCCCCACCAGGTCGCCCTGGTCGCCAGGGGCCAGGGTGAGCAGGGTGTCCGCCCGGCCCCGGGCTGAGATGCCGGGGTAGCGGGTGTCCACCTCCAGGTCGAAGGCGGCGATGGCCAGCCCGTCGAGGCACTGCAGGCCGGCGCCGGTGATGCGGAAGTCGTTGCCGTTGCCGGAGACGCCCTCCAGCCCGACAAACTGCTGAAGACAGCGGTTGAGCACCTCCTCGGTAAGCAGGAAGGAGAGGCCGCCCGCACGTTCCGCCAGGGCGCCGCTGCGGGCCCGCTGGCCCAGCGAACGAAGCGCGTCCAGCTCCACCTGGGCCAGGGTCAGCCGGCGGTGGCGATCATAGGTTTCCAGGTTGTCCAGGTGCCGGCTGCTCAGCCAGGATCGAAACCAGAACCAGCCGCCAACAGCCAGGGCGGCGGTGAGCAGAACGATGACGATGATGGTGATGATGCAGCCCTTCCGGGTCCGTGCCCTGCCGAACGGGGTCATGATTTTCCGGAGGAGAGGCGGCGGGAGATGGTGGCGGTGGAGACACCGAGCAGTTCGGCCGCCCGCTTTCGGTTCCCGCCGGTTTCATCGAGCGCCAGTTCGGCCAGCTCGAAATCGGCCCGCTCGCGGAGCTGGCGCAGCAGGCCGCCGCCCTGACGGGCCCCGCCCTCCTTCCAGATCCTGGTCAGCAGGTGCTCCAGCTCTTCACGCCAGGGAGACTCGTCCCCGTTCCCTGCAGGCAAAGCGTCGCGGGCAACGCAGTGGGCGGCGCCGCTGCCGCAGG
This sequence comes from Acidobacteriota bacterium, assembly GCA_032127265.1. Classification (GTDB taxonomy): domain Bacteria; phylum Acidobacteriota; class JAQAZP01; order JAQAZP01; family JAQAZP01; genus JAQAZP01. Next base: position 7,327 of record JAQAZP010000091.1, on the reverse strand, counting down.
GCCGCCCGAGGGCCGGCTTGAGCCGGCGCATGTCCACGGTGATCGGCTCGAGGATTTCTTCCAGCCGTGCCGCGGTGGCGCTGCGCTGGCTCATGTCCGGGCCTTGCCTGGACTTGCGGCCGAGCACCAGACGCGCACCGCTGGACGGCAGCGCCGGCTGCTGCTTGCGGTCCCGGGCCCGTGCCACATGGCGGCAGATGCCGCTCAGCGAGTCGAGCAGGGAGCCCCGGGCGTAATCAAACTGGTCGACAAACAGGGTGCCGCCCACGCTCTTGCGCCAGCTCTCCTCGAGCTCGGCGGCGGCCGCGGCCGGGCCAAGCTCAACGTTTGACTCGAAGAGGACGAAGTGGCCCCCTTCACGTCCCGGGCCGTAAAAGTGGAGGCAGCGGGCCATGAACTCACGGCGCCGCCGGCTGCCCCCCCGCACCACCAGCGGCTCGAAACGCGGAGCCAGCACGCCGAGGTAGCGGAAGAAGCGGTCCCGCTCCTCCGGGGTGTCGATCACCCCGCCATGCTGCATCTGTCTCTTGATTTCAGCTAACATGACCCTGCTTGAAAAAGGAGTTGACGATTTCTTCGAACTCTTCCGCGTCGGGCGCCCGGTTCACCGCCCGCCGCAGCAGCGTCCCCCCGTTGAGCCCCCGTGAATACCAGGCCACGAACCCCCGGATCCGGTGCACCGCCCGGTGCGGCTCGTCCACCTCCGTAAGCCGGCGGAAATGTTCGAGGATCAGCCGCCGCCGCACATCCTTCTCCGGCTCCGGCGCCTCCTCGCCGCGGTTCAGCGCCCGGGCCTGGCTGAAGATCCAGGGCTTGGCCAGCCCGGCCCGTCCCACCATCACCCCGTCGCAACCGGTTTCCCCGGTCATGCGGAAGATGTCCTCCGCCGTCCGGGCATCGCCGTTGCCCAGCAAGGGCACGGTAATCGACTCCTTGAGCCGGGCGATGTGCTCCCACTTGGCCTCGCCCGAAAAACCCTCGTTGCGGCAGCGGGCGTGAAGCGTCACCGCGTCGGCGCCGGCATCCACCAGCCGCGGCGCCAGTTCGTGAACCGTCACCTCACCGCGGCCCCAACCCAGGCGAAGTTTGACGGTCAGCGGGATCGAGACTTTTTTTTTACGGCGGCCACCAGGGCCACCGCCCGGTCCGGATCCCTGAGCAGCGCAGCTCCCGACCCGTCCACCACCACCTTGCGCGCCGGGCAGCCCATGTTGATGTCCACCAGTTTGACCCCGCGCTCCTCCAACCAGAGGGCCGCCTCGGCCACCCGGTCCGGCTTGAAGCCGAAGAGCTGCACGCCGGTGTCGCCGAACTCGTCCGGGTGGGGCAGCAGCTCCAGCGAGCCCCGCCCGCCGCGAAGCAGCCCCTCGGCGCTGACCATCTCGGTGAACAGCAGTGGACAACCGCCAAACCCGCGAACCATGTCGCGAAAGATACGGTCCGAGAACCCGGCCATCGGGGCCATGACCACCGGCGGGTCAAGGGTCAGGGGGCCGATCTTCAGCGGCTTGAGTGTACCTTTTTGCGGATGGAGAGCGCTTTGAATCATTGCACTGCTTTCTATCTATATAGGGCCGCGGGCCGCGGCAGGTCAAGAAGTGGTTTCAAAACCTCGACTGAGGCCCGATAGCTTCGTTGCCGGCCGACTCGAAATGCTCACATAGCTGAAAAGTTTGCTGCGCTTCCTCGTCAGCCGTCGCCTTGCTCTCGAACCACAGTCGAGGTTTTGAAACCACTTCTGCCGGTTCGAGTCTAATCGAATAACTTGCCCTGGGGCAGATCCGGCGCATCTTGCGGCTCTTTGTGCTCCGGCTGCTTCCGTTCAGTCGGTTCCGCTTCCGCTTCAAGCCACGGCGGTTCCGATGGAAGGGGCGGCACATCGACTTCATCCGGCACCAGCGGCGGCTCGGCTTCCACGGCGGCGCCGTCCTCGTGGGTGTAGCGCTTCTTGTAGAGGTAGCGGCCGAGGTTGCGGTTGAAGCTGGTCCAGTTGCCCTTCTGCCCCGCCTCGGCTTCGATCAGGTCCTGCATCGCCTGGCACTTGGAATCGAGGTCGTCCACGTAGTGCAGGATCAGCGCCTCCACCGTCTTGGGCCGCCGCGGCGAACCGAACTCGTATGTCCCGTGGTGGCTGAGCACGATGTGCAGCAGCTGCATCCGCAGTTCCTCGGGAAACCCGTCGATCTCCCTGATGTAGCGATCCACGAGGAACGACTCCTCGACGATATGGCCCAGCAGGCGGCCGCTGTCGGTGTAGTCAAAGCCGCGGTGCCAGTCCAGTTCCCAGGCCTTGCCCAGGTCGTGGAGCATGGCCCCGGCCAGCAGCAGGTCGCGGTTCACCGCCGGCGGCCCGTAGTGGCCGGCCACCCGGTGGCAGAGACCGATCACCGAGAGGGTGTGGGAGAGCAGGCCGCCAATGTAGGCATGGTGCATGGTCTTGGCTGCCGGGGCCATGCGGAACCGGCTGGCGATCTCCTCGTCGCCGAAAATGGTCTCCAGCAGATGCTTGATCTGCGGGTCGGTGACGCCGCGCACCCAGCCGAGGAGCTCTTCATACATCTCGTCGGCGTCCCGGCCGGATGACGGCAGAAAGTCCCGGGAGTCCACTCCGTCCTCGGGGAGAACCTGCACCCGGGTCAGCTTGATCTGGGGCCGCCCGGCATATTCCTTGACCACCCCCCGGATCAGCACGTAGTCGCCCTGGCTGAAGGTGTGCCAGTTCTTGTCCGAGTCCTGGAACGAAAGCGCCGCCACCGAACCGCTGCGGTCACCGAGGGTCAGGCGCAGGTAGTCCTGGTTGTTGTTCTTCTGCTGGCGGATTTCCTTGTCCCGAACAATGAAGATCGAGGTGATGGTGGAGTTGACCTCGAGGCTCTCCACGAAAATAGTCTTCCTCGGTGCGTCACTGCCCTGGTTCTTGGCTGTCATTTCCAGTGCCTTCCTCTGGTTGCTCCTCGAAATCCTCGAACAGGAAAACCACCTCCATCTTTTCCTGCCGCGGGGCCGGACTGCTGGAGAGGATACGGTATGGCAGATCGCCGTCGAGCACCTTTTTCTCGCCCTTGCGGGGCAGCGCCACCACCTCAAGCTCCAGCAGCCGTCCGCCGTGACGCAGGTTCAACCGGTCGCCCGCCCGCACCCTTTTCCCCGGCCGGGCCGCCGCGCCGTTGAGCAGAATGAGCCCCGCGGTGCAGGCCGCATTGGCCAGGGCGCGGCGCTTGATCAGCCGGCAGCGTTTGAGATAGAGGTCGAGTCGAAGTTCGTCCATCGCCAGCTGATAAAGACGGGTCCGCCCAGCCACCCGGAGGGATGACCCGACCCGGCGGGTGGTTACTGAAGTTCTTCGGGATAGATCTTGATGTAGGCCTTTTCCCGCAGTTCGCCGATGAATTCCACCTGCTCGTCCACCTGTCTTTCCCGGAGCAGTGTGTCGCGGATGACACTCTCCACCTCAAGCAGCGGCTTGAAGGTGGCCGGGTGCTTTTCCGCCACCCGGATAATCTGAAATCCAGCCGCGGTCTCTATCGGGTCGCTCACCCCGCCCTCTTCCAGGCCATCCACCACCTGGAGCAGGGCTCCGGAGAGGTCGTCCAGGGGAAAGGATCCCAGATTGCCGCCCTCGTCGGCCGTGGTGCTGTTGGAGATCAGCCGTGCCGTGTCGGGGAAACTCCGCTCACCGGACCGCAGATCCACCAGGATCTCCCCGGCACGCTGCCGCACCTGCTCCCGGTTGAGCTCGGTGGCGTTGAAGACGATCTCTTCCAGCCTGACCCAGGCCGGAATGAGGAAGGAATCCTGGTGAGCCATGTAGGTTTCACGCACATCCTCCTCGGTTATCTCGATCCGGGGAAAGATCAGGTTCTTGCGAACCTTTTCCATCATCAGGCCCTGCCGGCTTTCGCGTTTGAAGGCTTCCAGGTTGGAGCCGTACCGTTTCAGCGCCTCGTCGAGCTCTTCGAGGGAGTTGATGCCGTCGTTCTGCTGGATGAAATTGTCGAGGAAGAGGTCCATTTCGTAGTCCGGCACCCGCAGCCCGGCCTCTTCACCGGCAGCCAGGATCAGCAGGCGCTCCACCAGGCTTTCGAACACCCGGCGGTCGAAGTCCGCCAGCGCCTTTTCCCGTTGCTCGGCGGTGAGCTCGCTCTGTTCGAGCATCTTGCGCTGGCGCATGATCTCGAAGTCGTACTCCGACTGGGTTATGTACTCGCTGCCCACCCAGGCGATCACGTCGTCGAGGACGATGTACTTATCCTCCGCGGCGGCCTCCGTTTCCTGAGCCGCCGCCGGAGGCGTCAGGGGAACGAGGGTCAGGGCGAAGAGAACGACGACTACCGATAAAACAAAAAGTCTGATGGTCATGGTGCCATGTAACTCCTGGTCCCGCCGACCCCTTGCCGGCAGGGCTGTTCCGGAAAAAAGACGCTACCATATCATACCAGGCTATTCAAGACGCTCGCTGCACTATCTCGAGGCACAGTTACGTCAAAAACTGACGCGTCAGGGTGCATCAGGACGCCACCGCCCCGCCAACCGGTCAATCCGCCCGGCCGTCCCCGGGGGCTGGGCATGGAAGCGGCGTGTCTTCGGGGAGCATGGGGATGGGAAATAACAAGAGGCCCTTGTCGTACCATCAGCGGCACAATGCCGTAGAAGGCGTTCAAGGAGGGGCTCAAGGCTCTGCGGGGGGAAAGAGGGCAAGCAGAGCACTCGAATTCATTCCGTAGTACATACCCCGTAGTACATACCGATCTGGAAACGAAAAGCTAGTCCGCACCATCAAAGGGATTGACCCAGTTCAGCGAGTCAAAGCGCCCGAAGTCACTGTCGGCCGAGTAGAGGGTTGCACCGTGCTCGATGGCGATGGCTGCCAGGTGGGCGTCGCTGGTCAGATTTCCGGCCAATCCCAGAGGTCCGGCAACCCGTTTCAGAACTTCCCAGTGGCGGTCGCCGGGGGAGACGATCGAGATATTGGGATGGGCAATCCAGCCGTCAACGATGCCAACCGCCTGGTCTGCCGTCAGGGGCCGGGGCATCACTCTTCCGTTGGTGGTGATGCGGAGAAATCCGAGAATCACCACCCAGGCCAGGCCGACCCGTTCGTAACCGGAAATCGCCCGTTCCAGCCATGTTCTGGCCTGCTCATGACGGGGCGAATCAGAGTTGACGGCATATATCAGTACATTGAGATCGACGATTCTCATTTCCGCACCGACAGTTTTCTGAGGACCTCCTCGTCCTCGAGGGCATCGGCAACCTGCAGGGCCCTGTCCAGGTTGTAGAGCGGCGGGTATCCCATGGAAAAGGTCTTGCAGCGGTATGGCTTTGTTTTCTTTCCCTCCTGTGACCGTTCCAGGCCGACCCGCAGGACGTGATTCAATGCCTGCTTCAGCGGGATTCCTTCCTTCTGCGCCCTCTCCCTCACTTCCTGGAGGAGGTCATCATCGATCGTCACCGTTGTTCGCATTGTTTCATCTCCTCGATAGCATCATAGCATAGTCATAGTAATGCTTTGGCATCTTTATTGATCATCGACGGAATGCGCCGGGGTGACGGCGGATCCAACGAAATCGCGCGCGAAATATGCATGCGCTAATGCGTGCCGCCAGCTCAGGCCAACCGGTTCAGGATCTCGCCCGCGGCGGCGAGCCGCGGGGTGTCGCCGGACAACTTCAGCATGAGCACCCCGGCGCGGCTGAAGCTGAAATCATCGTTCTCGGCGAACAGCTGCACCAGCTTCTCGCCGTCGATGACCGGCTTGGAAGAGATGTCCGACTGTAGTATCTCTCGAACGGGTCGACTAGAATATCCACCGCAAAGGAGGACGGTCACTTGTCAATTGACAAACACCGCCGCGCATCATTTGACGGCCTGTGGGCGCCTGCACCGGTGTCATCCTCGGTGCTCTGCCCGGTCCTTCTGGCCGTTCTCCTCTTCCTTCTCGGATTCGCCTCCCCCGTTCTCGTCGCCCAGACCATCTACGACCTCGACGAGATCAACGCCGACCTTCGAGTGCTTGGTGCTGAAGAAAATAAAAGTCGATCAAAATTAGTCATCTTGGACATCAATGCTAACGGATCGGCTGACGTTTTTGTCGGTGGTCGTTCTCACACCGGCGGGGCGAAGGTTTACGGTTTTCTCGATTTCAGCTTCGATCAGCCGAGCATTACGCTTGACTTAAGAAAGCAGAGCGACGTTATTATCGACGGGGGGAGTGAATCGATCACGCCGGGAGACGAGCTTGCTTCCGGTGATTTAAATGGGGACACGATTCGCGATCTGTTTGTCACCGACACTACAGGTGACACCATCTATTGTTTCTGGGGTTCGAAGAATTGGCAACCAGGAACGGTCATCAACCTGACCACCAGCTCAGCAGACTTGACTATTCGGTACGTGGACTCACATGTACCCCCCAGATATTTCGGTTGCGATGCCACGGCCTGCGATTTCAACGATGACGGGCTCGATGACCTGGTCATCGGCGCCTACTACGCACCCGACGACCAGGGATTGATGCGGGGGGCGGTCTACGTCATCTACGGTCGCGAAGACTTTCCACCCGAGATCACCCTGCCGGAAACGTCCGCGGACCTGACCATCCTCGGGGCAGACCCCGGAGACATCCTCGGATACTCGGTAGCCGTGGGCGACGTGAATGGTGACGGGATCAACGACATCGTTGCCGGGGCCGGTCATGCCGAACATTACGGCGACGGTTGCGGCCGCCTTTACCTCTTCTACGGTTCGGACGCTTACCCGCCCCAGCATCTCATCGACCTCTCGGTCGAATCGGCCGACCTGGAGATCAAGGGCACGAACTACGAGAGCTGGCTGGGCATATCGGTCTCCATCGGCGATATCAACGGGGACGGATTCGGGGACCTTCTCCTGGGCTCCACCAGAGCGGACTCGGCCCTGGAGGGCGCGGGAGCGGCCTATTGTATTTTGGGACGCCCGGATTTTCCGGCCCATCATTTTATCGACCTGGCCGTCGAGGAGGCGGACATCACCTTTCATGGCGAAGTCGAAATGGCCCACCTGGGCCACCGGGTCAGCACCGGGGACATGGACGGGGACGGCTGCGCCGAGATGGCCATCACCGCTTATCAGAGCGCTCACAACGGGAGCACCGCGGGTGCCGCCTACGTGGTCGCCGGGTCGAGGGAATTCCCCGCCACCCTCGACATCGACTTCGCCGGGGAGGCGCCCGAACTGCTGGTATGGGGCGACGATGACGACGACTACATGATATGGCTGAGTGACATGGCGGACATCGACCAGGACGGCCTGGCCGACCTGATCATCGGCGCCTCGGAGGCGGACCGGG
>JAQAZP010000090.1:0-21808 GCA_032127265.1 Acidobacteriota bacterium | reverse complement strand
ATACCGCCCTGGCCAAGGTCAATGGCCAGCTGGCGCAGGCCCAGCGGGAATTGGCCCGGCAGGAGAAGCTCTTCCAGCAGGAGCTGATTAGTGAGCAGGTGTACAACGGTGCCAGCTACGATGTCGAGCAGCTGCTGCTGGCCCGCGATGACGCCGAACGCGACCTGGCCTACACCTCGGTGGGGGCGCCGATTTCCGGAGTGGTCGTTTCACGGATGGTCAATCTCGGTGATTACGTCACCGTCAACCAGCCCCTGTTCCAGGTGGTGGACTTCGATTCCATCGTGGCCCGGATCTTTGTTCCTGAAAAAGAACTGTCGCGGCTGCACGAGGGGCAGACGGCCCGGATACGCGCCGACGCCATGGGTGACCTGGTGTTCAGCGGCCGTGTCGAACGTATCGCCCCATCGGTGGACCCGGGCACCGGCACGGTGAAGGTCACCGTGGCCATCCCCCGCCAGGAGGGCTTGAGGCCGGGGATGTACGTCGAAGTCGAGCTGGTAGCCGCCACCAAGGATGACGCTTTGCTGGTGCCCAAGCGGGCGCTGGTCTACGAAAACGACCAGATTTTTGTCTTCCGTCTTGCCGGGGAGCGTGACGTGGAGCGGGTGCGTCTGGTGCCGCAGCTGGAAAACGCTCAGTTCGTCGAGCCCCTTGAAGGCTTCGAGGTCGGTGACCTGGTGGTCACCGCCGGGCAGTCCGGCCTGAAGGACGGCGCCCTGGTCAAGCTGCCCGGGGACGTGGATGAGGAGGACTTGGCGAAGGATGACAGCCCGACGGACGAGGACGGTGCGGGTGCCGAAATAGCGCAGGATGAACAGACCGACGTGCCGGACGACGCGGAGGCGTCGGAGGACACGGAGGTGGCCGTCCAGTGAGCAGCGATAGCGCCAGTTTTGTCACCCGCCGGCCGGTGGCCATCCTGATGGTCTTCCTCGCCGCGGTGGTTTTCGGCTACTTCTCCTACGGCCGGCTCCCGGTGACCCTGATGCCGGAGCTGAGCTACCCCACCCTTACCGTGCGCACCGAGTATCCCGGCGCGGCCCCCGAAGAAGTGGAGAACGACATCACCCGCCCGGTGGAGGACGCCCTGGGTGTGATCGGCGGCCTGCGCCGCATCTCGAGCGTCAGCCGGGCCGATGTCAGCGACGTGGTTCTCGAGTTCTCCTGGGACACCGAGATGTCCGACGCGGTGCAGGACACCCTGGAAAAGCTCGACCTGGTCTTTCTCCCCGACGAGGCGGAGCGGCCGCTGATCCTCCGTTTCGACCCCTCCCTCGACCCGGTGCTGGAGCTGAGCCTCTCCGGCGAGGGTGAGCAGTTCGAGGGCGAGGAAGGGCTGCGGCGGTTGCGCCGCATTGCCGAGCTGCAGGTCAAGCGCGCGCTGGAACCGGTGAAGGGTGTGGCTGCGGTGCGTGTCCGCGGCGGTCTGGAGGAAGAGATCCACGTGCTGCTGGACGAGGAGCAGCTGCGCCGGACCAACATTTCGGCCCAGCAGGTGATCGAGCGGCTGGCCCAGGAGAACATCAACGTGGCCGGCGGAACGCTCAAGGAGGGCAGCACCGAGTACATGGTGCGGACGATCAACGAATACCAGAACCTGGGACAGATCGAGGATACGGTGGTGGTCACCCGGGAGGGCCGCCAGATCCGGGTCCGCGACCTGGGTGAGGTGCGCTGGGATCATAAGGAACGCCAGATCACCACCCGCACCGACGGCAGCGAGAGCGTGCAGATCGAGGTCTTCAAGGAGGCCGATGCCAACATGGTCTCCCTGGCCAAGAGCATCAAGGCGAGGGTGGGGGACATCGACAAGGTGCTGGCGGCTGAAATCGAGGCCGCTGAAGAGAAAGCGGAAGGTGAGGAGAAGCCGGAAGGCGCCCGCCGGCCCGGCGGGCAACGGGAGAGTGAACTGGCCGCCGAACTGTACCGCGACGAGGGCGTGAAGCTCAAGCTGGTGGCCGACCGCTCGGTGTTCATCGAGAGCAGCGTCAACGAGGTGCTCAACACGGCGGTCATCGGCGGCCTGCTGGCCGTGCTGGTGCTCTTCCTCTTCCTGCGCAAACTCGTGCCCACCCTGATCATCGCGGTGAGCATCCCGATCAGCCTGCTCGACACCTTCGCCCCGATGAACATCCTCGGGGTGAGCCTGAACATCATGAGCCTCGGCGGTCTGGCAATGGGTATCGGCATGCTCGTCGACTCCTCCATCGTGGTGCTGGAGTCGATCTACCGCTGCCGCGAGGAGGGGGACGACCTCGAGCAGTCGGCCATCCGCGGCGTCGCGGAAGTGCGTATGGCGGTGGTGGCCTCCACCCTGACCTCCATCGCCGTCTTCTTCCCCATGGTCTTTGTGGTCGGCGTGGCCGGCCAGGCTTTCGGCAACCTGGGGCTGGCGGTGGTGATCTCGCTGCTCATTTCCCTGCTGGTGGCCATCTTCTTCATCCCCATGCTGGCCAGCCGCCGCGGCATCGCGGTCAGCACCCTGGCCGAGCGGAAGCCCTCCTTCTGGCCCACCGCCAGCTGGCATGTCTTCCGCGCCGATTTCAGCCGGGGCCACCGCTTCCTGCGTTGGATCTGGCTGCTCTATTGGGGGCCGCGGCTGGTGCTGGGCACCGTGCTGGAGGCGGTGGGCAAGCTGCTTTACGCCGTCCTGATGGGGCTGTCCTGGATCTGGCAGGCCTTCCTCGGCAAGATCATCATCCACGTCTTCTGGCTGATCACCGTTCTGCCGCTCAAGGCGATGAACTGGCTGCTGTCCTTGCTCAACCGGTTTTACCCCCCCACCCTGCGCTGGGCCGTGGATCACCCGTTGAGCATGGTGCTGGTCACCATCCTCAGCGTGGTGGCCACCGGCTGGCTGGCGATGAGCCTGGACAGCGAGCTGTTGCCCGAGGTGCACCAGGGCGAGTTCACCGTCGAGGCGGCCCTGCCGGTGGGCACGCCCCTGGAGGAGACGGTGGCCCTGCTGTCCCCGGTGGAGCAGGCCGTGCTTGCCGAGCGCGAGCACATCGACTCGCTGCTGCTGACCTTCGGGTTCGACCCGGCCACCAGCCAGCGTTCCGACGAGGGCGAGCACACCGCCAAACTGAAGGTGATCCTCGACAGTTCGGACCCCCGGGTGGAACAGCAGGTGGCTGACCGGGTCAGGCGCCAGCTGGAGCAGATTCCCGATCTAGATTCGCGGGTAACGCGGCCGGTGCTTTTCAGTTTCCGCACGCCCATCGAGGTGGAGATACACGGCGAGGATCTGCCCCGTCTGCGGCGGATGGCGGAAAAAGTTCGGGATACCATGGCCGGACTGCCCGAGCTGAGCGACGTGGAGACCACCCAGCGCAGCGGGGCGCCGGAAGTGCAGATCGAATACGACCGGGACCAGCTGTCGCGCTTCGGGCTGAACATCGCCCGGGTGGCCGACCAGGTGCGCAACGCGGTCAAGGGCTACGAGGCGACCCGTTTCAACCTCGGCGACCGGCGGATCCCGCTGATCGTCCGCTTCGAGGAGGCGGACCGCAGCCGGGTGGAGGATATCCGCGACTTCGTGGTCAACCCCGGCGGGGAGCACCCGATCCCGCTCTCCGCCGTGGCCGCCATCGACCTGGCCGAAGGCCCCAGCGAGGTGCGGCGGGTGGACGGCCAGCGGGTGGCGCTGGTCACCGCCAACCTGGGAGAGGGGTCGCTGGGCCAGGCGGTGACCCGCATCGAAAAAGAGCTCAGGGCCCTGGACTGGCCGTCGGACATGACCTTCTACATCACCGGCCAGAACCTGGAGTGGGAGCGGAGCAAGGGCAGCCTGATCCTGGCCCTCTGCCTCTCCATCTTCCTGGTCTACGTCATCATGGCCGCCCAGTTCGAGTCGCTGATGCAGCCGCTGGTCATCATGCTCACCATCCCGCTGGCCTTCCTCGGCACCATGCTGACCCTCAAACTGCTCGGGATCAGCCTGTCGGTGGTGGTCTTCCTCGGGATGATCATGCTCGCCGGCATCGTTGTGAACAACGCCATCGTTTTCATCGATTACATCAACACCCTGCGGCGGCGGGGCATGGAGCGCCATGAAGCCATCGTCACCGCCGGCACGGTGCGGCTGCGGCCGATCCTGATGACCACCGCCACCACCGCCCTGGGCCTCCTGCCCATGGCCCTCGGTCTGGGCGACGGCGCCGAGATTCGCACACCGATGGCCATCTCGGTGATCAGCGGCCTGATCGTCTCCACCATGCTGACCCTGCTGGTGATACCCGGGGTTTACGCCGTGATCGAGCGGGGCCGGGACCTGGTCTTCGGCCACCGCGAGGCGGATGCCCCGGTCGGGACGAGTATCCCGGCCGGCGAGGGGAGGCTCGACGGGTGAAGGAGAAGCACAAGCTCGAGGAGGTCCTGCCGCGGTTCTCGCTAAACCGCCGGATCGCCGTGCTGGTCATGCTGGCCAGCGCCCTGGTGGTGGGCGTGGTGGCCACCATCGGCATCCCCCTCGAGCTGATCCCCTCCGGGTTCAACAACCCCTTTCTCGGCATCCGCGTGCCCTGGCGGGACGCTCCGCCCGAGGAGATGCTGGAGAAGATCATCCTGCCCCTCGAGGAAGAGGTGAGCACTGTTGCCGGCATCGACGGCATCCGGTCCTACGCCCGCACCGGCATCGCCTTCGTTTCGCTGCGCTTCAAGACCGGCACCGACATGGACGTGGCCTACCGCGAACTGCGCGACCGCATCGAGCGCGCCCGGCTGCGGATGCCCGAGGACGCCGACCGCATCACCATCCGCAAGGAGGACCAGGCCAGCATCCCGGTGATGGTGCTGGGGCTCACCGTCGACCCCGGCCTGATCGACCCCTACAACCTGATCCAGAACCAGATCATCATGCCGCTGCAGCGCATCGACGGGGTGGCCACGGTGGAGGTCCAGGGGCTGATGGAGAAGGAGATCTTCATCGAGCTGGACCGCGCGCGCACCGAGGCCAGCGGGCTGAACATTTACCAGCTGGCCGGCGAGCTGGCCGACGACAACTTCACCCTCGCCTCGGGGGACGTGCGCTTCGGGGGCAAGAAGCTGCTGCTGCGGTCGGTGGCCCGCTACCGCGACCTGGAGGCGCTGCAGCAGCGGCTGGTGGCTCCCTCGATCCGCCTGCAGGATATCGCCGACGTGAGCTGGAAGGAGCCCGAGCAGACCTACCGCGTGCGGGCCAATTCCCAGCCGGCGGTGGCGCTGATCGTGCTCAAGGAGGGGCAGGCCAACACCCTAGACGTGGCCCGGGCCATGCGGGCGGAACTGGAGCGCCTGGAAGGGGATCCGCGGCTGCAGGACATCGGCATCTTCCCCCTCTTCGACCAGGGGCAGGTGATCGAGGAGTCGTTGAAGACCCTGCTGGACAGCGGCCGCATCGGCGCCCTCTTTGCCGTGGTAGTGCTCTTCTTCTTCCTGCGCCGCCTCCGTCTGACCCTGATCATCACCCTCTCCATTCCGCTGAGCCTGCTCATCTCGCTCACCGTGATGTATTTCGCCAAAGAGTCGCTGAATATCCTCTCCCTGCTGGGGCTGATGATCTCGGTGGGTCTGTTGGTGGACAACTCGGTGGTGGTGGCGGAGAACGTCCACCGCCTGCACAAGGAGGGGATGCGGCGGCGCGATGCGGCGATCAAGGGCGTGGGGGAGATCGCCTTGGCCATCCTGATGGCCACCCTGACCACCATCGTCGTTTTTCTCCCGGTGTCGCTGGTGGAAGGGCAGGGGCAGTTCCTGCTGCTGCGCCTTTCCCTGCCGATCTCCGTGGCCCTGCTGGCCTCGCTGGTGGTGGCCGGCATCTTCGTCCCGCTGTGCGTCTACCTCACCTTGGCCAACGGCGTGAAGCGGAAAAGCCGGCTGCGCAAGGTCTACGACCGGTTCACCGCGTTCGTGGAGCGGATCTACAACGTCACCCTGCTGCCGATGAACCGGGGCTACACCTCCCTGCTGGGTGTCTTTCTCAACCGCCGCCTCGACCTGCTGCTCCTGCTGGCGCTGCTCTACGCGGTGACCGGGGCCGTGGCGTTCAAGCACGTGAAATTCGTCGACATCCAGGAAGAGGAACGGTCGGGGTTCGAGATCGACATCGAAATGCCGCGGGGCATCACCCTCGAGGAGACGGAAGCCTATTTCCGCTCCCTGGAACAGGTGGTGGAGGCGCACATGGAGGAACTGGACCTGGACGGGCAGTTCCACTTCCACACCGCCACCTCCGGCCAGCTGGAGGGCTGGTTCAAACGGCCGCGGACCAACGACATCTCGCCCCGCGAGGTCACCGAGCGGCTGATGAAGCTGATACCGAAGAAACCGGGCGCCGAGTACTTCACCGGCCAGGAGAGCGAGTCCGAGGAGGAGAAGGGCCAGCAGGTGTTCGTCGTGGAACTGTTCGGCGAGGACTTTCGTGTCCTCGACCGGATGGCCAGGGAGATCGAATCCCGCTTCCTCTCGGTGCCCGGCGTGCTGGGGCTCAAGTCCACCGGCGACCCGGCGCCCAACGAACTGGGCCTGGTGATCAATCGCGGCCGGGCCCAGCAGCAGGGGATCAACCCCCAGGTGGTGGCCGGGGTTGTGGGGTACTCGCTGCGCGGACAGCAGCTGCCCTACTACCACCGCGACGGCAAGGAGATCCCGGTGCGGGTGCGCTACAAGGAAGAGGACCGTGAGACCCTCGACAAGCTGAAGGGATTCTACGTTCCCACGGCCAGCGGCGGGTTCGTCCCCATTTCATCGGTGATTGATGTAAAAGAACTGGCCTCGGCCGAGCAGATCATCCGCTCGGACAAGCGGACCACCCGCTCGCTGACCCTGGAGCTGGAAGAAGGCAAGGAAGAGGAAACCCGGAAGAACCTGATCGCCCTGCAGTCGAGCATCGACCTGCCCGAGGGCGTCCGTTTCGGCGAACAGCAGGGCGAGGAAGTGGACGAGGACCTGGAGGCGATGAAGTTCGCCCTCCTGCTCTCGGTGGTCTTCATCTACCTGCTGATGGGCTTCCTCTTCGAGAGCTTCATGCTGCCGCTCTCCATCATCTTCAGCATCATCCTCGCCCCCATCGGGGTGAGCTGGATCCACCTCGCCTACGGCCTGGACATCGACTTTCTCGGTGTGGTGGGCTGCGTGCTGCTGGTGGGCGTGGTGGTGAACAACGGCATCGTGCTCATCGACTACGTCAACCGGCTGCGCAAGCGGGGCATGGAGCGGCGCGCCGCGCTGCTCATGGCCACCGAGCGGCGTTTCCGCCCGATCATGATGACCACCCTGACCACCATCTGCGGCCTTATCCCGGTGACCATGAGCGGCACCTCCTCCATCGGCCTCAGTTACACCAGCTTCGGCCTGACCCTCATCGGCGGGCTGATCTCGTCCACCCTCTTCACCCTGCTGGTGGTGCCGGTGGTCTACACCCTGCTCGACGACATGCGGGACACCGTGGTGGCGGCGCTCTTTCGCCGCATGGGCCGGGGTCGGAAACAGGTGCCGGTGCCGGCGGCCGATCCCGACGGCTGGGACGGATAGGGTAGGGCTCTGCACCGACTGCATCACTTATCACTCATGAGCACGGGTTTCCGGGCCTGACTGGCAGGTGATCGCGAGATCATCCCCGGGCGGGTGTAATTTTTCTGTTTTGTTTCTCCGCTGACAGGGTATATCATTTTACCCGTGGAAATACCCTGATCAGCCCACTGAAGTTCTGCGGTGCGGGGGCAGGTTTTCCCGGGACCGGCATCGTGGTTCCGCGGGATACGAGGAGACTGAAGTGTCCGTGCCGGATCAACAGCGGGTCTTGACGTTTCGGATGCCATCTCCACGCGGTCTCTTGCCCATCGTCCTCATCCTGTCGTTGCTGATGGGGCCGGTCCCGCTGTCCCGGGCCTACGAGAGCGACCAGTATTCCAACCGGCTCGAGCCCATCTCGGACTCCATCGATGTTCTCGACCTTGCGGTGAACGAGGCGATCAGCCGCATTGCCGCCGACTGGGACGGGCCCGAAGACCGGCGGCGGTTCGCCACCGAGGTGTGGCGGGAACTGGGCGGGGTTTTCTGGGTCGACCGTATCGAACGGCTGGCCATGACCTCCCCCGAGATCGAGCGGCTGCCCCAGACACGCTGGGACAGCATTTATTCCGATGCGCCCTTCGTGGCGTCACCGATCATCTTCCTCTTTGGGGTGGCCCGGACGATAAAACTTGCCGGCAGTCTCACCGGTACCGACAAGCTCGGTCATTTCTTTTCCCAGGGGCTCAAATACTACCGCAGCCACCTCGATGGCTGGAGTGAAGATCGGATCGCCAACCGGGGCCGGTTCAACGAACGCTGGCTTTTCGGCCGCTTGACCACTTCGGTTTACTCCAATGCCGATCTGGTGGCCAACTGGGAGGGATATCTCTTTTACCGCAGCCTGTTCGAGGACGGCATCATCCCCGGGAAATCGCGGATCGTCCAGTTCAGCGACGGGCGTGCCGAGGTCGTTCGTACCTTCACCTGGGCCGATCACGTCAACGATTTCTGGGACGAGGCACTCAATCCGTCCTACTGGAATCCTATGCTGGAACGCGCCATGCATTCCAGGCTCGAAGCATATTGCAGCGTCTATCTCCAGGATCCTCTTGCCTGGGTTTCGCCTTGCGCTGACGAGCTGGGCGAGCGATATGCGCTTCTCGGGTTGCGTTATGCCCCGGAAAATCGTCTGGACCAGGTCTGCGGGGCCTGCGGGGCAGAATGACCAGCTGATCATTCCCGCCGCTGCCTCTTCAACCCGCGAAGTTTGACGCTGGGGAGTGATTTCCCTATACTTTCCGTACCGGTCAGATTCGACCTTTTTTCGAGCTGCCGGAAGCAATGACCTCGCGGCTTGCGTTGCGGACCTGCAAGGGCTTCATAGCTTCCCCCCACTGATTTCGTCGAGTCCAATTACACGAGAGGCAGATGAGCCGATGACGGCAAGAGGCGAACTCGACAGCGCATCGCGAGAACTGCTGGAGCGGCTGGGGAAAACACTTGGCGCCGCCGGCTACAGCGTGGAGAACATCGTTCGCCGGTTGCCGCACCGCTGGGACAACCAGGGCATCGAAGCTCCCTACGTGCTGTCGCGGGAGCTGGACCCCGAACAGCCGCTGGACGCATTCATCACCCTCTTTTACTACCAGGGCAGTGTTTCGTGGAATACCGCCGCCGCCCACTTTTCCGCCGAGCTCCTGTCCGGCCTCGCCTCACTTGAGCTTCTCACCGCGGACCCATCAAAGGGCCGATGCTTCTCCCTGGTCGACATCACCCCGCACCGCCAGCGGTATTTCATCACCGACCTTGGACGGTTCGATGCCGTGCATCAGCCGGAGTGGATTCGCCGGCGCATACCTCTTGACGACAAGGTCATGTATCTCGGCTCCGACACGCGGCTGTTGATCGGCGCCACTTTTCGCGACCACTGCGCCCGTGTCCTGGACCTTTGCTGCGGGTGCGGGGTCCACACCATTCTGGCGTCGGATCACACTGATCAGGCGGTGGGCGTGGACCTCAATCCCCGCGCGCTGCGCTTTGCCCGGATGAACGCCGTGCTCAATGGTTGCACCGGGGTGCGTTTCCTGGAGGGCGACCTCTACGAGCCGCTCGGCGATGCGTCCTTTGATCTGATTCTCGCCAACCCGCCCTTCGTGGCCACGCCCGGCGGCCGGCTTCTCTTCAGGGATGGCGGATCATCGGGGGAGGACGTGCTGTCACGAATCGTGTCCGGCCTGCCGCGGCGCCTTGCGCCCGGAGGGACGTGCCAGATCGTCACCGATATGGTGATCAAGTCCGACCTGCCCTACAAGTACAAGCTCCGGCAGTGGATTGGAGAGGAAGGCCGGGACTTCGATGTGCTGGTGGCCATCGCCAACGGCTTTACACCCTTTGAGTATGCCCTGGACCACCAGTTGCAGGACACACCCGGGAAGTCTGTGGAAGAGAATGCGGAAGGTTTTTCCTCGCGCATGGAGTTCTATGAACAGATGGATGTCGCCGCCTTTCGCCACGGTGTGATTACCCTGCGCCGCGCGGCGGCCAGACGCAGCGGCTGGTATCACGAGCGGTCCGTCAATGCCGGCCAGGGCCACCTCGCCCAGGCCATCGGGATGGCCTTTCAGCGCCTCGGCCGGTTCGGCCGTGAGGACATCCCGGGTCACCTGCTGAACCGGCATCCGCGGGTCCGGGAAGGAACGGTCCTCGACCGGCATCAGGCCCTGCGGTCCGGCGGCGGTCCGGCAGCCGAGATGATGACGCTTTCCCCGGCGGGCTCCGCCTGGCAGGAGGACGACGCCCGGCTCTCGGAAGAGCGCCTCCAGCTCCTGCTGCTGTGCGACGGCAGCCGCACGGTGGAGCAGATCCTGGCCGGCTACAGCGATGAATCCGCCGACGGGGCCCCGAGGCTGAGTGCCGCGGAGCAGCTCCTGCGGTTTTACGAGATGGGCGCCATCGATCTTGATCCCTGAACGGGCCGGGCCCCATCTCCCACAGTCCAGCTGCTGCGGAGCCGGATATGACCCTGTTCACCGTGTATCGCCGCAATCCAGGTGTATGGATCCAACGAGCCTCTCAACGTAACTGTTTTGCCAGGGTGATCGTGGTGCTGTCTTCATTTCTCCAATTCCCCTTGATCGGACGCGGGTGATAAATTCGCGGCCGTAAGTCCCGTCATGATCGCGGAGCGGATATATATGGATCTGTAAACCGGGGGAAAGTTTCGATGCTCTGCTGGCCAGTCCAGGCTGCCGATGGGGAATCGGTGATGTTGAAGTGTACAACGAGGCGTCGAGCGTGGGTCAGGACGATACATTCCTGCAGCGTTAAGTTCAACGTTATCAGGTATTACGTAAATGGGCAGGAGGGATATCGGTCTCAGGTGATATATTTCCCCGCCCAGGTGGCCGCCATGGCTCCCACATATCTGGCATCCGCCTCGTCGGACAGCAGGTGGTCCGCCTGGTCCAGCGAGATGAAGCTCTTGGGGTGCCGGGCTATGGCAAAGATTTTCGCCGCGTTGTCGATGCTCACCACGTCGTCCAGCGGCGAGTGGAAGACGAGCAGCGCCCGCTCCAGGGCACGAATGGTCTGCTCCATCCGGCTCTCCTCCAGGTCGTCAAAGAATTTCTTCCGTATGCGAAAGGTGCGGCCCCCCAGCCGCAGCGTGGCCTCGCCGGTGTGCTCGGCCTCTTCCTTCGTGCTGACCAGCAGCCGGCTTACATGACCCGGTTCGGCCGGTGCGGCGATGGTGGCCACGGCCCGGCAGGAGGGGATCTCCAGGGCGGCCTTGAGCACCGCCGCCCCGCCCAGTGAATGCCCGATGAGCACCCTGGGCGCCTCCCAGGTCTGTTCCATGTAGCGGGCCGCGGCCACGAGATCGTCCACGTTGGAGGAGAAGGTGGTGTCGGAGAAATCCCCCTCGCTTTCCCCCAGCCCGGTGAAATCAAAGCGGAACACGGCTATCCCCTCGCCGGTGAGGGCCTGGTCGATGTGGTAGACCGCCTTGAGGTCCTTGGTGCAGGTGAAGCAGTGGGCAAAGAGGGCGTAGGCTCGCGGTTCACCCTCTTCGGGGAGGTCCAGCTGGGCACCCAGCTGGTGGCCGAGGCTCCCGGGGAATTTCAGTTTTTTAACTCGCATGACTGGTGTCCTGATGGTTTTCTATCTTGCTCTGATTGATCCGTTTCATGGTATCACGCGGGGACGTCCGCGGAACACCGGAGAGGACCCAAAAACGCTGCCTTGGTGTATACTTCCCCAACCAGGGACAACACAAACGGATCAGCGAGGTGCGGGTCATGAAATTCACGTCTTACCGGTCGATGGAATCGAGGTTTCGAGTGAGCCGCCGGGATTTTTTCCGTCTCGGCGGTATGGGTGCTGTGGGGGCGGGGCTTGTTCTGGGACGGCCGCCGGTCTGGGCCGAGGAAGAGAAGAAGGACGAGCAGACACCGCCGCCGCGGACAAAAACGAATATCGATGACGTGATCAAGATCCCGCGGACGGAGCACTCCCTGCCCGGCCGGTTTCCCGGGCGGGTGGTGGAAATCCACGACCCGAAATCCATGGCCGACGACCAGCCGGTGCCGGCGGTGGTGCAGGCGATGTTCGAGCGGGGGATCAAGGGCCTCACCGGCAAGGACCTCAAGGGGAGTTTCCCTCTCTTCTTCGACCCCGGGGACGTGGTGGGGATCAAGGTCAACCCGGTGGGACCGGGCCTGATCAGCACCCGCCTCGAGGTGGTGGACGCGGTGGTGGCCTGGCTCAAGGCCGGCGGCGTCAAGCCGCAGAACATCATCATCTGGGACCGCTTCGACTATATGCTGGCCGATGCCGGATTCACCCCCGAGCGCTACCCCGGGCTGGGCCTGGAGGGGCTCCAGACCATGGACGAGTCCTACGATCCTGAAAAGGGGGACAGCAGCACGTGGCTGGACAAGCAGGGCCGGCACCTCAGCCGGGACAATTTCGACGACAAGGTCTTTTACTGGGCCGACGTGGACGGGCCGAAGGACGAGATGTATCTCAACCAGCACGTGGTCAACGACAAGCACTCCTACTTCGGGACCCTGCTGACAAAAAAGCTGACCAAGATCGTCAACGTCCCGGTGTTCAAGAACACCGGAAACGGGATCTCCATGGCGACCAAGAACCTCGGCTACGGCGCCATTTGCAACACCGGCCGCCTGCACCAGCCCCTCTTTTTCGATGTCTGCACCGAGGTGCTGGCCTTCCCGGCCATCCGCGACAAGCTGGTGCTCAACATCACCGATGGTCTGCGCGGCCAGTATGACGGCGGGCCGATGCCGGCGGCCCAGTTCACCTGGCAGTATGACCGGCTGTTCATGGCCTCCGACCCCTTCGCCCTCGACCTGGTCTGCCACGACCTGCTGGTGGAGAAACGGAAGGCGATGAAGGTCAAGGTCAACGAGCACCCCAAGTACACCGAGTATCTGCGCGACGGCGAGAAGCTGGGGCTGGGCGTGGCCGACCCCGGAAAAATCACACACCTGAAGGCTTGAGCAGGATGCTGAAATGGATTGCGGCACTCTGCCTCCTGCTGGCCTGTTCCGCGGCCGGCGGGGCGTCCGCCGCCACTGTCCGACTGCCCGAAAGTGGTGCCGTCCCCGGCTGGGAGCGGCAGGAACGGCTGCGCCGGTTCACCGCCGCCGACCTCTACGGCCACATCAATGGCGGCGCCGAACTGTTCCTCGAGCTGGGGTTCGAGGAACTGCTGGTCCAGGCCTACCATGATGGTGAGCGGGAGATCGCTCTGGAGATCTACCGCATGGAGAGCCCCCTGGCCGCCCTGGCCATCTACCTCTTCAAGTGCGGCCAGGAGACCCCCTGGCCGGAAATCGGGGCTCGCAACTCATCCGGCCGTTTCCAGTCGACACTGGTGCGGGGGGACTGCTTCGTGCTGGTCAACAGTTTCAGCGGCGACCGGGCGTTGCGGCCGGCCATGACCGGCCTGGCCGGCAAGCTGCTGGCGTCGATCCCGCCGGCGGATCCCATGGATCCCTTTTCCGAGCTTCCCGCCGCCGGGCGCATCGCCGGCTCCGAGCGATTGATCCGTGGGGAATACTCCCTGCAGTCGCTCTACACCCTCGGCCCGGGGGATGTTCTTCAGCTGGGCGGGAAACTCTTCGGCGTGGCGGCGGATTACCAGACCGCCGGCAGCGAGGTCCCCGAGACCAGGATTCTCGTGACTTATCCCGATGTGGAACGGGCCAAAGCGGTCTTTGCCCACCTGCGGTCCGTTCTCGATCCTGCCTTGGAGCCGCTGGAGACGAGGGGGCATCGACTGGTCTTCAACGATTTTGCCGGCCGGTTCGGGATGGCTGTGCAGGAGGGGCCGGGTATCGAGGTCAGGGTCAACCTCGCCGGCCATCCCGGAAAAATCGCTGATGCCCCCGTGGAGCAGTGACGTGGCCGGGGGTGTGATCCACGTGGCCATTCCGGCGCTGGATGAGCTCCGGCGATTGCCCGGGTGCCTCGACCGGTTGGCGGCCCAGACAGCGGACCGCTTCCGCGTCTGGGTCTGTGTCAATCAGCCGGAGGCCTGGCGGGATGACCCGGAACTGGGGCCGGTCTGTCGGCGGAACGCCGCCGTCCTTCACCTGCTCGAGGAGCGGGCCGACCTGGATCTGGAGATCATCGACCGCAGCAGTGCCGGCTGCGGGTGGCCCGAGGGCCGGGGCGGTGTGGGCTGGGCGCGAAAGGTCCTCTTCGATCACGTTCTTGCCGCGGCGGATGATGGTGACCTGCTGGTCAGTCTCGACGCCGACACCCTGGTGGAGCCGGGCTACCTCGAGGAATTGCAGCGGCGGCTCAACATGGCGCCAGGGGCCGTGGGACTATCCGCTCCCTACTATCATCCCCTTCCGGAGCATCCCCTTCCGGAGCGCCCGTTGCCCGGTCCTTGCCAAAACGGGGATGCTGCCGGCGTGGACCCCTCCCGGGATATTCTGCGTTACGAGTTCTACCTGCGCCACTACTTGCTCTGCCTGCTGCGCACCGGATCCCCCTGGGCCTACACCGCGCTGGGTTCAGCCATGGCCGTGCCGGTGGGCGCCTGCCGCCGGGTGGGGGGGATGAGCCCCCGGGCCAGCGGCGAGGATTTCTATTTCCTGCAGAAACTACGCAAGTTCGGGCCGCTGCTGCTCTGGTGCGGATCTCCAGTCCGGCCGGCAGCCCGCTATTCGGACCGGGTGCTGTTCGGCACCGGGCCGGCGATGATCGCCGGGCGGCGGGGCCAGTGGCACCGCTATCCGGTCTATGCCGTGGAGTCCTACCGCGAAGCAGCGCGGACGGTGGAGGCCTTCCCCCGGCTGCACCGGCAGACGGTGGAGACGCCGCTGACGCCATATTGCGAAGAGCTTTTTGGCGTATCAGATCCCTGGGCCTCGTTGCGGGCCAATCACCCTACGGAAGCGTCCTTTGTCCGGGCCTGCCACGAGCGGTTCGACGGACTGCGGCTGCTGCGCTTCCTCCGCCTGCGTCAGCAGCAGCGAGGGGGCGAGAGCGACGAGGAGCGGCTGCTGGAGGCTGTGAACTGGTATGCGCCGGAAGCTGTGGGGGCAGTGGACGTGGTTATCGCCGCCGGCGGATTTGCCGCGGCGCCCATCGAGGCGCTGGACCGCCTGCGCGACCTGCTGGCCCTGCGGGAAGGGGAGGAGCGGAAGCGGCAGGACCGGACGCTGACCGGTGAGGTAAGTTGAACGGCCGTTCAGCGGTCGGTGGTGGTGCGGTTGCTGTTGCCCAGCCAGGAGTTGTAGTCGTATCCGTTGCCCCACCCGCCCGGGCGGCCGAAGGGGGCTGCCGAGGAGGAGAACTCGAATTTTCCGCCGGCAAATTCGTAGGTCCGGACCTCCTCGCCATAGGCGCCGATCTTGGTCTGGATGCCGGCGGTCAATTCGCGGCCCAGGCCTTCATAGGGGTTGAGGAAGAGTTTCTCCATCTGCTGCAGCTCAGCCTGAATTTCCACATTATCAATGAAACTCTCGTAGCGATCGTCGAGTTTGAGCCAGGGCACCGGAGGGCGGAAGAGGGCCGGGACAAAGAGCGTTGGTTCATCGTCGCGGGGCGCGGCCGAGGGGACCTGCAGCGGTTCGAAGAGCACCCGCTTTTCATAGGCCGGTGAAGGTGATCCCTCTGTCCCGGGCGCCGGATCCTGGGCCAGGGCGCGGCTCGGGCACAACATGGCGGCCAGGATCAGGACGATCAAGCGTAGAGTGTGCTGATTCCTCATGGTCACACTCCCGTGGCAGCCCTCAGCAGGCGACTCGGCATCGAACATGGCCTACCTACGATTCTACACGTTTTCAGCGTGCGGCATGCGAGTATTTTGACGCTGCCCTGGGCCTCAGACGAGGTGTTGGGACCGATCAGGAGTCCACATAGCCCAGTGCACGTAACTGATCCGCCACGTCGGAATGCAGCTCATCCTTGGTCAGGACCTGCTGCCGCATTTGCAGGGGGTGGCTGTCGAGCCAGCGGAGGAGACGCTGCCGCTCCGTCTCCTCGGCCTCCAGACCGGTGCCGGCCAGGTTGTTCGTCTCTCCCGGGTCAGCCTGCATGTCGTAGAGTTCGAATTTGGCGATCTTGGTCCGGAAGCTGTTCTCCACCGGGCCACCGAGCCAGAAACGTACCCGCTGATCCACGATCCGGTTCAGGGGATAGGCCATCTTCAGTGGGGTGAGGATCAGCTTCCACCGCTCGCCCCAGACCGCCAGATGGCTGTAGCTGTAATTGTATTTACCTTCGGTGTAGGCAAAGGTCTCGCCGCCAGCCCCTGCCCCCCCCGCTCCGCCGAGAATCAGCGGCACGCGGTTCCGGCCTTCCATTTCCCCGGCATCGTACGGCACGCCGAGCAGGGTGAGCAGCGTAGGCAGCAGATCCACCAACTCCACCTTGTCGGCAATCACCACCCCGCGGGGCAACGCCTGGTGGCGGAATATCAGCGGCACCAGGGCCTGGGTATTGTGGGCGTTGTGGCCATGGGACATATAGGTATTGTGCTCCACCATGCTCTCCCCGTGATCGGAGAGCACCACCACCAGGGTGTTCTCCAGCAGCCCCATCCGCTGCAGCGAGGCCATGGCGTACTGCAGGTGGTAATCCACGTAACGGATCTCGGCATCGTACTGGGAGATGTAGAAATCGAGATCGGTGGAGCCGTCCAGTACCACATCGGCAGGCAGGATGTAGGGCCGGGCCCGGGGCCCGATGGAGACCTTCCGGTCACGGTTCGCGCCATACCAGAAATCGCCGGTGAAGAGGGAACGCTGCGGCTCCTCGACAACATAGAGCGCATGGGGGTCGGTGTAATGCAGCCAGAGCAGGAACGGCTGGTCGCCCAGATTCTCGGCATAAGGGATGAACTTCTCGTTCAGCCCCTTCGACTCCACGGTTTCGTCGTAAAAGCTGAGGTCGAAGAAATCGAAGCCCTGGTCGAAATTGAACACGTCGGAACAGGCAGGGTTGGAGACAAAGGCCGCCGTGCGGTATCCCTGCTCCTTGAGCCGTTCGGCCAGGGTATGGGCTTCATCGGAGAGAACGCCCTGGTTCTGGCTCAATCCGTGGGTCCGGGGATAGAGCCCGGTCATCATGGTGGCGAAACTGGGCGCAGTCATGGTCTTTTGTGCCACCGGGGACTGGAAGAGCAGGGCGTCCTTGGCAAAACGATCGATGTAGGGACTGGTGTAGCGCTGATATCCATACACACCCAGGTGGTCGGCACGCAGCGTGTCGATGGTGATGAAGAGCAGGTTCTGGGGCCCCTCTACGGAGAGGGGCGACTGCGGCTCCTCGGCCGCCGGCAGGACAGCCGGAACCGCTCCCGAACCCACCGGCGCAACCGGCTTCCCACGCAGGGGAAGGCCCAGCCCCAGCCCCAGCACGATGAAAGCCAGCGTCGCCACCGCATGCGCCGGCCTGATCCGCTGCCAGGGAACGAAACGCAGGAATACCCTGACCACCACCCAGATCAGGACCAGCAGGCCGATCCAGAGTCCCAGGTAGCGCAGGTTGTTCTTCTCCAGCGGGTTCTTGTCCAGGTGGATCAGCAGCCGGTGGTAGGCGATGAGGCCAACCGCGGTGATATAGATCGTGCCCCAGTCAAAGGCCGCCCGGACCGTGCGGAGGGCGAGGCGACGAGGCGTCCAGGCGCTCCGGTCGCGCCGGATCGCCAGGGCCAGGCCCGCGGGAACCGCGGCCGCCAGCAGACCGTACAGCGCGCCGGCCAACCCGTTGAGAAAGAGAAAGAAGACCAGGTAGCCCAGACGGTCCGCGGCACCGCGGAACGGAATCCAGGGATAGTGGAAGACGGCTATCCAGGTTTCAACAGCGCCGAAGAGCAGTCCGGCAGCGCTGAAGAGGATCAGGGAAACAGAAAATGGCCGTGGTTGGTATTTCATGACTGTTGACAGTCCCTGGTCGTCTGGTCTGGAGCCGGCGATAGGGGTTGAGATTGTGATCTGGAAAATCATGAACCATATTCCAGATCAACGAAATAGATGATCTCTTGATCTTGAGAATCCGAATTCGAACTCCAAGTAAATGAGGATAGGGATTTCCTTTACGAGTGTCAATATTCCCCGGGCTTTCCCCCGCCGCCGTTGCTGCCTGATGCCCTCGCAGGGTTCTGCGAAACGAGGCAACAGCTCCCACCGGTTTCGTCCTGGTGGAAAATTGAATTCAATCGCCGAAATCCAGCTGCGGGTCGTCCCAGAAGTGCTTGATCAGTTCCGGCCAGTCGCGGCGCAGCATCTCCCGGGGTGAGAGATCATACCAGTGGGATGGGAACAGGTCGGCGTAACGGCTGGAGGCGAAGCGCCGACCCAGCAGCATGATCACCCCCCGGTCTTCGGGGGTGCGGATCAACCGGCCCGCGGCCTGGACCGCGCGGTTCATCCCCGGGTAAAGGAAGGCATATTCGAAGCCCTGGCCATCGGTCTCCTGGAAGTGCTGCTTGATCAGTTCCCGCTCGAAACAGACCTGGGGCAGGCCTGGTCCCACCACGATCACCCCCGCGGCCATCTCGCCCGGGTAGTCCACTCCCTCGGCAAAGATCCCGCCCTGCACCGCCAGAACGAGGTGCGGTTTTTTTCCCGCGGCCAGGGCGTCGAGGACTTCCGTCCGCTGCTGCAGGCTCATCTCGGGCTCCTGGTGGATCACGGTGAAGCCGGGGGTTTTCAGGCGGCGCGCCACCTGCCGCAGAAAGGCAAAGCTGGGGAAGAAGACCAGGTGGTTGGCCTGGCGCAGACCCACCGTCCGTTCGATGATCCGGGCGATGGGATCGTAGTTGGCCGGCCGGTCGCGGTAGAGGGTGGAAACCGACGGCACCACCAGGGCCAGCCGGTTGTGGGCCGGGAAGGGGGAGGGGAAGACAGCGGTGTCGGTCTTTGTCTTGCGAAAACCCAGCACCTGGCGGTAGTAGGAAATCGGCTGCAGGGTGGCGGACATGGCCACGGTTCCGGCAAAGCTGCGAAGCCGGCGGCCCAGCTGCCGCCCGGGATCAAGGCAGAGAATCTTCAACTGTTCGCTGTGGTCCTCGCGCCGGCGGAAGATCCGCACGAATTCGTCGCCGGCCAGCGTGGCCGCGTTGACGAATCGGCCGAAATCAGCGGTGAAGCCAAGCACCGGGTCGTCCGGCAGCACTCCGCCCCGGGACTGGCTGTCCAGCAGGTAGAGTACCAGGGCGCTGTCCAGCCGCTCCCTCAGCGCGGCAAAGGGCGCCGGGTCGAATTCATCCACCACTGTTTCCAGTAGGCTGGTGTTGTCTTCCGACGCGCAGCGGCTCACGCCGTCCAGCAGCGCTTCCAGCTCGGTGAAGAGAACTTCCAGGCGACGGTGCGAGGGGCTGCGGCCCGCGGCAAGAACGGGAAACAGCGCGGCCAGGTCGTTTCGCTCCAGGGCCGGGGAATAGTAGTCGCGCCCCCGTTCGAGGAGGTTGTGCGCCTCGTCAATAACCAGCAACGTGTCCCGGTTCGCCCCTTCGCCGAACCGCTTGAGGGCCACGGCCGGATCGAAGACGTAGTTGTAGTCGCAGACCACCGCGTCCACCATCCCGCTGAGGTCGAGGGAGACCTCGAAGGGGCAGATGCCGGCCTCCTGGCAGAGTTGACGGATGCGGTCCGGGGCGACCAGCGGCCGGTCCAGCAACCGGCGATAGATGTCGCTTTCCGTGATCTTTTGCGGGTAGTCGCGGATGTGGGGACAGACCTCCTCGTGGCAGATCCGTGTCTCGCAGAGGCACATGGCGTCCTTGGCCCGCAGAACCAGGCTGCGCAGCGGGATGTCGGACGCGGCGGCCACCGCTTCGAGGGTCTCGGCGGCCAGTTTCTGCTGGGTGGTCTTGGCCGTGACGAAGAAGAGGACCAGCCGGTTGGCCAGCGCGTGCTGCAGGGCGGCCCAGACGGCGGCGGCGGTCTTGCCGGTGCCGGCCGGCGCCGAGGCGAGGATGTCGTGACCCTTTTCCCAGGCACCGGTCATGGCCGCGGCCAGTTCGTCCTGGCCGGAGCGCATGGCGGGGAAGGGAAAGACCAGCTGCCCGGCCCAGGAGGTGCGGGCCTCCAACCGCTTCCGTTCCTCGTCCATGCGGAGAAGCAACGCTGCCAGACGGGACTCCAGCCGGCGGCGGGCTTCCGCTCCGTCCACTTCCACCGGCAGTTCCAGGGTGGCGTTGTCGGCGAGATTGAAGAGGATCAGCAGGCCCCGCACCGGCGCCTCTCCATCGGCCAGCAGGGCGCAGTAGATTTCCAGCTGCAGCAGGTGGTCAACCCGGGGCCGAACGACTTCCGCGGTAAAGCGGACCGGGGAGAGGGTCACCGACTTGATCTCCTCCACCACCAGGACGCCGTTCTTGTCGTGGTGGCAGCCGTCCACCCGGCCCTGCACGGTCACGGTCCAGTCGGAGATCACGAACTCCCGCCGCACCTGAATCTCGCTCTGGTAGCCCGGGATTCGTCCGGCCCGCATCTGCTGGACGTCCTGGTGCGCCCGGGTGCCCATGGCCATGCGGTCCGGAAGGGCGCGGCCGGCCGACCCCCGGGAGCGGAGCAGCGGGTCTCCCAGCACCAGGTCGCCCACGCTCACCTCCAGGGTGCGGGCCTCGCTGTCCAGACGCAGTGTCATCCTCGGTTCCTCAAGGCATCCGGCCGTTGTGGCGAAAATGGCGACCAGCAGGTATACTCCAAAGCTTGAAATCGAGGGATTCTATCCCAGGCCCAGGAAGGGCGCAAAGCGATGAGGAACGGAATGGGGAAAGCAACACCGGAGGCCGAGGCCGCGCCTCCGACGTACAAGCTGGCCGTTTTCGACATGGACGGCACGCTCACCGACTGCGTCAGCAGCTGGCAGTATTACCATGAGCGGCTGGGCATCTGGGACGGCGGGGCCTCGGTGCACCAGGAGCAGTTTCGCCGCGGCGAGATCAGCTACGAAGAGTTTGCCCGTCTCGATGCCGGTCACTGGAAGGGCCTGCCCCTCGAGCGTCTCGAGGCGATCACCGCGGAGGTCAATTTCCTCCCCGGTGTGCCGCAGTGCCTGGGGCGGCTGAAGGCGGATCTGGGGCTGCGGCTGGCGGTGATCTCCTCAGGCCTCACGGTGATGACCGATCGGGCGCGTCTGGAGCTGGGTGTGGACCAGGCCTTTGCCAACCGGCTGGTGATCCGCGATGGGCTGATCACCGGGAAGGTTGATGTGGTGGTGCCCATCGGCGGCAAGGGGCGGGTTCTGGAGCTGATCCAGGACCGCTTTCGCGTTAGTCCGGAAGAGACGGTGGCGGTGGGTGACGGCCGGGACGACCTTGACCTGTTCGAACGCGCCGGTTTGAAAGTGGCCGTCAACCCCCGCGACGAGGAACTGTCCCGGCAGGCCGACCTGGTCTGTGAATCGGGCAACTTCATGGATATCATCGACCTACTGCAACGAAACTGTCAAACATGATACTCTATGCAAGTGATAGGAAAAACAGACATTGGTCGCCAGGATGCCGTTGCCGTCTTGACGCCAAACAGTGAAAACCCTATCCTGACCCCCTTTTACATATAACAGGAAAGCCAGGATCGATGACCGCTGCAAAGAAAAAAATCGAACCCGCGTTCGGTGAGGAGCGAAAGAACGGCAAGTGTTCGCGCTACCCGGGTTTTTTCAAGCTCGACGTGAACGACCGTCTTGACGCGCTGGACAAGTGGACCACTCTCACCGCCAAGGAGAAGTGGATGCTCAAACAGGAGACCCTCACTCCCGAGCTGGCTGACCTGATGGTGGAGAACGCGGTGGGCGTCTTTGGCCTGCCCCTGGGCCTGGC